>JAPLID010000047.1 GCA_026389285.1 Cyanobacteriota bacterium | reverse complement strand
CCAGAGCTCCCGCATCAGCGGCGCCGAACGGCGATTGGTGGCGTTGCGCCAAGCCGTGGCCACTGCCTCCAGCAACGAGGAGATCAACCAGCGGCTGCAGCGCCTGCAGGGCCCGGTGCTCGGCCCCGCCGATCTGGCCCAACCCCTGCCATTGCTCAAGGCCCAGGTGGGTGCCGTGCTCGATCAGGCCCAGCTGCAGATCGCCCGCGAACGCCAGGCCACTCCTCCGACCAATCCCTGGCGCTTGCTACCGGAGCTGCTGCGCAACGGCATCGCCTGCCTGGCGTTGGCACTCGGCTTTGCCGCTTTGGCGGTGCGGCCCGGTTCCCCACGCACCCTGCTGCAGGAGTGGCAGAAGGGCTGGGCTGGTTTCTGTAAAAGCTTGCGGAATCGCCGGGCTTCCAGTGGCTCCGGTTCCTCCTCCTCCAATAAGGAGTACTTCCGCCAGATCCGGGGGGAGGAGCGGGACTCCTGAGGGCTCGGCCTCACGGCAGGACACCGGCCGACCCAGGCTGCACCCCGGCGATCGTCATACACTCAGGCCAATCGTCATACGGCGTTCGACCTGAAGGCCATGCCACTCACCGTCAGGCTGGACAGCGAAACCGAACGCTGCCTCCAGGAGCTGCTGGACACCACAGGCCAGGACAAGAGCACCCTCATCCGCCAGCTGATCCGCGATCGCTGGCAACAGCGCCGGCCCTCCCCCTCGATCACCGAGCAGCTGGGCGGCCATCCCGATCACTTTCTCGACACCCTGCCAGCGGGCAGCGCCGAACGCCAGGAACGGCGCCGGCTGCTCACCGAGCAGCTCCAGGCACGCCGGCTGGAGCGGCGCTGATGCGGCGGATCCTGATCGATTCGGGGATTCTGCTCAGCTATTACCAACAGCAGGAGCCCCTGCATCAGGCGGTGGTGGCCTTCTTTGATCAGAACGCCGCCCAACTGATCACCTCGCCGATCTGCATCGCGGAGGTGCTCTGGTTGCTAGGGGATCCCAGCGATCGCCGGGTTCTCGCCGCTCAGAATCACCTGCTTGAAGCGGTGAGCCGCGGCGGGATCCATGCAATCAACCTGGTTCCGGAGGATTACGCCCGCATCGCCGAACTCAACCAGCGCTACGCCGATCTGCCCGGTGATTTCGCCGACCTCACCATGGTGACCCTCTCAGAGCGCCTGGACATCGCCGAGATCCTCTCTCTGGAGCGCGACTTCGACGTCTATCGGCGCTTCCGGCGGGAGCCTTTTTGCCGGGTTCCCCTGCCGTAAGCCAAGAAGAACGACGGCAGCGCTCTCGCACCAGGCCCATCGCTTCGCCCCCCCCTTCAGCCACTCCCCTTTAACCCGACCGCCCCTCCGCCACCACCGGATTGCGCATCAACGTGATCAGCTGGATCGGGGTGCTGGTGGGCTGGCAGCCGCCGCCACAATGGCGCCATGAATCGTTCCGCCGACTGGCTGCATCAGGCGCAGGCCGATCTGGAGCTGGCCGGAGTCAGCGCCGCCGCCGGCCACCATGAATGGGCCTGCTTCGCTTGCCATCAGGCGGTGGAGAAAGCCCTCAAGGGTTTGCACCTCCGCCATGGTCAGCAGGCGTGGGGCCACGGCCTCGGGCGCTCCTGCCGGGATCTGCCTCCGGCCGTCGCCGCTGAGTTGGCGGCCAGCGTCAGCGATCTGGAGGACCGCTTGCGCATCCTCGATGCGCTGTACATCCCGACGCGCTACCCCGATAGCCTGCCCGATGGAGCCCCGACCGACCATTTCGGCCGGCTCCAGAGCGAGGACGGAGGACGCCCAACGCCATGCCCGTTCGATCGTTGACGCAATCGCTGCTGCGCTGGCCTGAGCCGGAGCAGGTGCTGAGCCAGGTGCGCCTCTGGGCGGCCCAGGTGGCGGCGGAGCATCCGGGCCTGGAGCGGGTGGGCCTGTTCGGCAGCTACGGCCGCGGTGACGCCGGGGTCGGCAGCGATCTCGATCTGTTGCTGATCGATACCGGTCGTAGCGGCCCCCAACACCAGCGCCTGCTGGCCTGGCCCCTGGCGGAGCTGCCGCTCAGCTGCGATGCCCTGGTACTCACGCCCAGCGAACACGCCGAGCTGCTGGCCAGCGGCTCCGCCATGGCCGCCGCGCTGCATCGGGACAGCCGTTGGCTGTGGCACAGGTAGCGATCAGACGTGGGCGCATCGGGCCAGCTGGGCGCTGTGAGGCGCCCCCCGAAAAGGCACCTACCGATGGCCCGAAAAGGCTTTTGCATGTGCCAATCGAGCAACCGTCACAGGGGACGCAGGAACTGCGAGGGGGGGGGTAACTTGCAGCAGTCTTGCATCTCTTTGCAGTGAGATTCCCCCTATCGGCTCAACACTACAAACGCCTTGCCCCCTTGCTGAGAGCGCCAGCCGACTGGCTTTTGGCCCAAAATCTTGGCAAAACAGCCAAACCCAACGATTATTCTAAAATCTACTTCACTTCCTTCACAGTGGGCTCACAGTTTTTATCATCCCGCGTCAACAATACCCTTGTGTACCGCCTCCCACGCCTCAGCTGTACTTCGCTAACTAAGGCAGCCCTTGGATCTGCATTAGGACTGGGAGTTATTGCCAGCGGTTCTGCACAGGCCTCTATTGTTCTCAATGGAGGTTTCGAAAACGGTCTAGCCGGTTGGGCTTGTACAATCAGCAATAACGCATTGTGCGATACAAACTCTGAGGTATTTGGAGCTGCTCCCGAAGGTTCAGCGTACTTCATTGGTTTCGACAACAATCCTCCTGGCATTCTCAGTCAAACGCTGCAGACAGTCGTTGGTACAACTTACGACATTTCCTTCCTGTTCAATTCAGGAGCAGACGAACCAGACAACGCATTGTCAGTTCAGGTTGGCAGTCTTAGCTATACACTTGACTTGGTAGCCAATACTTGGACGACATATAGTGGCACTTTTACCGCTGCCAGCAGTTCGACGCCTTTAAACTTCCTGTTCAAGACTGTTTCTGGTTCCGGACTCCTAGGACTCGACAACGTAGTGGTCAACGAAACAGGTTCCGCCACCTCAGTCCCCGGCCCCTTGCCCTTATTCGGCGCCGGTGCCGCCTTCGGCTGGAGCCGTCGTCTCCGCAAGCGCATCGCCGCTCCTTTGAGCACCCCGCCCCAGGCCTGATTGCAGCCCTGATTTCCCTTCCCGGCCCTGCCATCGGTGGGGCTTTTTTGTGGCCGCCTTGAGCGGTGATTCCCTCTTCTGCGCTCTAGCCCCTGAGGTCTGCCATGCCGCCCAGCTCCGAAACATCCCGCTCCGGGACTGCCGTGCTCCTCTCCGCCCCGGGCCTGAGCGTGGTGGCGCTGGTGTTGTTCGTGCTCTTCGGCTCGCTGGTGGGCGCAGCCCTGTTCCCCCTGCAGTTACTCGCTCCCGCCTGGCAATTGCGCTTCGCGGGCACCTTGATCAACAGCGCCCCCTTCCCCCTGCTGGGCCTGGCTCTGTTGCAAATCGCCGTCGAGCTGGGGCCCCATAATCCGCAGCTCAAAAGCCGCCAGAAGCTCTGCAGCCAGTTAGCGGTGGCCGTCGCCCTCGGGTTCCTGCTGCTTTTGCCCCTGCAGACCATCGCCGGCTTGCAGACCAGTCGTTCATTGAATACCGCCCAGAGCTCCCGCATCAGCGGCGCCGAACGGCGATTGGTGGCGTTGCGCCAAGCCGTGGCCACTGCCTCCAGCAACGAGGAGATCAACCAGCGGCTGCAGCGCCTGCAGGGCCCGGTGCTCGGCCCCGCCGATCTGGCCCA
>JAPLID010000075.1 GCA_026389285.1 Cyanobacteriota bacterium | reverse complement strand
CTCCGCAAAGTTGGCGGCATCGGTATAGGCCACCTTCAGGCGCACCGCCCGGCCCTCCTCGGCGTTGCTGAGCACTAGGGAGCTGGCATTGGTGCCGATGGCACTCCAGCTCTGACCACCGTCTCCGGAGGCCTGCCATTGGTAGCTGTACCCCCCGCTGCCCTGACCATTGGGATCGTTAGCGCTCTGAACCGCCGTCAGGGTCTGACCGACGGCGGGGATACCACTGATGGCAAAACTGGCCGTCCCCAGATTGACCGGTGCGGGCGTTGGGTTTGGGGTGGGCGTCGTGCCGTGATCATGGCCACCGGGCTGGGTCTGGCCGATCGATGTCTGGTAGCCGTCGGTGACCTGGCCTACCGGAGCGGTCGGCGTCAGCAGCGATGTCCGGCTGACGAGCGTGAAGTGCTCGGCCGGGTGGTCGAACGGCACCTCCAGCTGATCCTCCACGATCTGGTCGTGATGGAATTCGACGTTCCCCAGCACCAGCTGGGCCTTGGTCACGCCCACGAGCAGGATTCTCTGGTTGGTGGGCAGGACGGAGATCGACAGGCCCTCGGCCGTGTCTGTCACCGAGAGCCGCTCGCGGGTGCCGAAGTAGAGGAAGCTCAGCTTCATTGTGGCCGGATTGAAGCCCTCAACCCGCTGCTGGACTCCATATTCGTGCGACCGCACGTACAACGTGTTGCCGTCCCGGGGGCCAATGCCCTGCTCCCAGGAGACCACGCCGCCGATGTCCTGACGCAGGTGCTCGTTCTGGACGACGCCGAAGTTGGCCATCGTGAGGTCGCGGTAGCTGATGCCCCGCAATACCTGGAACTCGGGTGTCGATGCCCACGGGTTGACGATCGCCACCTCGCCGGTCTCCGTCTTGGCGATGATCAGGTTGTGGACCGATAAATTACCGAAGTCGAGGCGGTCGCGGGAGGGATCGAACCCCACGATGTCGTCAGCCGCCGGGTTGACAAGGAACACACGGCCTGTGGTGCCATCGATTGGGGTCGGTGTGGGCGTCGGGGTCGGAGTGGGTGTGGGTGCCACTGTGTGAACGGTGATCCCGGGCAGAGCATCAAGCTCCGCGTCGGTGAGCGCAACACCACCTTTGAGTTCGACTCTGCGGGCGAAGGCGCCCGCGAGGCCGGCGTTGTAATCAATGGCCACCTCGTTGGAGACGTAATCACTGCGCAGATCGACGTAAGAAAAGTCATCCGCCTGGGTGGGTCCACCGACGAGGGCGCCGAAATTAATGTGGGCATTGGGCAGACCATTACGGAAACCATCCCAGCCCACGCCAGAGGCCTCCCGGCTGTGCGGCTGCAGGGGGAAGCTATTGCCATAGCCCACCAGATAACTGGACTGGCGGGGGTTAGCACCGAGGATGTAATCCACGGTCTGCTGCGCCAGCGCCGTGTAGGCCCCATTCGGATCATTGACGCTGCTGGCATAGACGTCAGCCAGAAACGCCGTGTTGGCGGCATAGCGGAGCGAGCCCCACTGGCTGATCCAGCGCAGGCCACCCGCTGTGATCGTCACACCATTGCCACCGGTCACCCAGTTGTTCAGCCAGCCCTCCACCTGCTGCTTGATCGCCGTTGAGCCGCTCTGCTGAGCCAGCAAGATAGCCGTCGCATAGGAGCTGTCGTCCCAGTTCCCAGTCCAGCCCTTGTTCAGCCCACCGATATTGGTGTTGTAGATGCTGAGCGCCTTGTTCAGATAAACCGAGCCGTCCCCACCCTGGGCCTTGACAGCCTGAGCCAACCAGACAGCGCCGTTAGCCAGCTCATCATAATAACCACTATAGGAATTATAAAATGCCTGCACAACTGGAATCGAATCCGAATACTTGCCCCGGTAGGTATCGGCAAACTGATACAGCGCTATGGCACTGGTCAGCAGCTTGTCGGCATAGGCAATATCACCGCTGCTGCGAAACAAAATCGAAGCCGCAGCCATGGCCGCAGCACTGCCGCCGGCCACATCGGAACCCGGCTTGCTGGCCGTCACCGCCAGGGCAGGTCGGAGAATGGTCTCGGTTTCAGCGGCTTGCCAGAGAGCGTGATCGGCATCGGCATCGCCCACCTGGGCCACGAAAAAGGAGGTCTTGCCGGTGGCGTCCAGCACATTGCACTTGAGCAGGTAGTCGGTGCCCCATTTCACGGCTGCCAGCAGATCATCGCTTTGCCCCGAGGCGGCATAGCCTTTGCCAAATTGCAGGCCGCCCCAGGCGAGGTTGGTGAGACTGGAGGCCAGAGGCAGGCCAAACTTGCCATAGTCACCGGCATCGTGATAACCACCGGTGAGATCCAGCTTCAATCCCGCCTGGAGATTGGCGCTGGTGTTATTGCCGAAATAAACACCATCCAATCCATCGTGGAGGCCTGAATCCCCGCGCCAGTCAATGCGATTGGTGGCCTCATCAAGGTTGCCGGAACGCTGACCCTCATAGAACAGGAACGATTTCTGCAGCGCTTCGGCATAGTTGATACCACCGCCCTTCACCGCAAAGGAACTGGGATTCACCTCACCGGTTGGTGTCGGCGAAGGCGTTGGTGTAGGCGAAGGCGTTGGTGTCGGCGAAGGCGTTGGTGTAGGCGAAGGCGTTGGTGTCGGGCTGGGAGAGGGCGTAGGCGTGGCGATGGGCGACGTCGACTGGGTCGCACTCAGCGCCGGCTGGGTGACAAACAGATCCGAAGCCTGCACGGCACCACTGGCCGCACCGGCAGGCCGAGTGGCCGTGAAACCGACGCTGACCGAGCCACCGACCGCCACGGCCGCACCCCAGTCAGAGCCCTTGAGCGTATATCCATAATGTCCATCAACCAACCTGGTGACGGTGAAGGTCAATCCCCAGGGAACACCGGTGATCAGGACATCACTTTCAAAGGAAAGGCTCCAATCCGTCAACGGCACCGTGCCGGTGTTCGTGATCGTCAATTTAGCGGTCAACCCACCATCCCAGAGATCACCGTCCAGGAGCAATCTGAGCGGCGAATCACCAGTGCAGATAATCGATGTGGACATCATAGGGCAGCAGTTCGACTTGATTCAAGACGCACCCACCAGGCGCCGACGATCCCCGAAAGGGGATCAATGCAAGGTCGTTCGACACCATGCCGCCTGGAACAGAGCTGCAACCTGGATCTGGCCAATCCCTGGACGGCAACCCCTGGCACTCCAGCCCTGAGCCGTTCACATTTCATTTGCCACGATCGGCTGCTTGGCGCCGGATTCAGCGACAAATAGAAACGCAAGGGCCTCAGCCAACAGGCGAGGCCAAGGCTCTCCCCGAGAGCAGAAAAATCGCGTCTGCGCGAGCGCCCTGAAAGAAGTGAGAACAAACCCAGGCAGACCAGGGATTTGGCTAGGATTAGGTTGAGTTGAAAACCAGACAACCCTGGCGGATGGACTTAACATATAAAATACCGCTATTAATTCAGAGTCGCAGGCTTCTTTTTGAAGCTGTAACCAGAAGCGGCGTTGAGCCCTGCGCGGCCATCACCATGCAGCGGGAAGATCAGCTGCTTCCTCTGTTGTTGGCCTTCAAAGATCCCAAGTTCATTCGCTACGTGGGAACCGATGCCGATAGCTGTCTTGCCGCATTTCGCCAAAAACCGATCGACTTTTTGATCTGCACCGATCAGCTGGAGCAGAGCGACGGCTTTCACCTCTGTCACGAAGTGAGAAGGATCAGCCCAGCCACGAAAACCCTGTTGATCTGCACGGGCCATCAGATTGACCAACGCGCTTTCGAGGCCGACGACATTGATGGCATCTTGACCTATCAGGAAATGATTGAGGCCAGGGGCGTGCTCGGCGCCGCGATTCTGGCCGCCAGCGGCGGCAGACGCTATCGCAGCCAGCGCATTCGCGACATCTCAGAAAAGGCTTCCAGCCTCGACCTCCGAGACAGGGACTACGATATCCTGCATTGCCTGGCCGATGGCATGACCAATCGCGAAATCGCCGAGGCCCTCCAGATCAGCGAAGAAACAGCCAAAACCTATACCAAACGCTTGATCGGCAACCTCAGTGCCAAGAACCGTCTGCATGCCCTGATCCTCGGCCTGCGCTATGGCCTCACCAGCATCCGCTGAGTCTCAGCTGCATACCACAGGCCTGAATCACACCTTCGCCAGGGTCACCCGTTCCGGCTGGTGTTGATATTTACCAGAGCGGTCCTGATAGGTGGTCTCGCAAGGATCCCCCTCAAAGAAGAGCAATTGGCAGATGCCCTCATTCGCGTAGATGCGGCAATCGGCGCCGGAGGAGTTGCTGAACTCCAGGGTCAGATGGCCCTCCCAACTGGCCTCCGCCGGCGTAGTATTCACGATGATGCCGAGGCGCGCATAGGTGCTCTTGCCGAGGCAGATCACGGTGATGTTGGCCGGCACCTTCATCCGCTCCAGGGCTACACCCAGCCCGTAGGAATGGGCCGGCAGGATGAAGTAGTCACCGTCCTCATCGCTGCGCAGGGGTGCCGGCTCCAGATTGGCCGGGTTGAACCGCTTCGGATTCATCACCGTGCCCGGCACATGGCGAAAGATCAGAAACTCCTTGCTGGACAGCCGCAGGTCGTAGCCATAGGAGGAACAGCCGAAGCTCAGCACCGGCCCACTACGGGACTCGGGATCGAGATGGCGCACCAGGGTCGATTGGAAGGGCTCCAGCATGCCGGCGGCTGCCTGCTGATTGATCCAACGGTCGTTCTTGAGCATCGACTTGGAGGGGAAACGGCCGGACGGATCGCTAGGGGGCGCGGCGCAGCTCGGTGACCTGATCGGCCATCGCCATCAGGGCCGCCGGCATCGACGGTCCCGTCAGGATGACATCCAGCTGAGCCGGGCGCCGCTCCAGGGTGGCGGTGACCAGATCCGCCGAGAGATACCCCAGCTCAATCGCCAGACCCAGCTCATCGAGCACCATCAGATCCACCGAACCCTCCAGCAGACAGGCGCGGCTGTAGGCCCAGACCTCCGCCACCGCCGCCAGGGTCCGGGCCTGCTCTGATCCGGCCGATGACGATCCGTCAGGGAGCTCCGCAGCACTGGTTGACTCAACACCAAGACCCTCGCCGCCGCCCCCTGGCGATGCCACCGACAGCACCAGGGGAGTGTCGATGCACTGGGGCGTGGCGGGCCGCAGCCACTCCAGCCGGCCGCAGAGCCGCAGGCTGCCGGCCACGCCCTGATCCACCCCACCCTTGAGGAACTGACTGACCAGCACCCGACTGCCCAGACCGGCCGTGCGCAGGGCCTGGCTGAATACCGTGGCGAAGCTGCCCCGGAAAGGGGCCGTATGAATCTGCAGCAGGCCTTCGGGCTGAGGCACCAGGCGCAGGGGGGGCGCCGGCAGAGGCGCCAGGTGGGCCGGTGATCCCGGGGCGCCTGACTCGAGCCGACCAGCACCGGACGGCCTCGGGCTCTGGCGATGGCTGGCGAGGCTGACGGTCATGGCGCTCCTGTTGACAGGCCGGAAATGGACGGACATGGCAAACCTGCCGCGGGCCCCGATGGCGAATGTAGCGGCATCGCAAGGCTGCGCACACCACCCCTGGTGGGAACAGGCGTACCACTGGCGGGGCCTAGCCTCCTGCTGGCGAACCCCGAACGCCCCTTGATCTCCCCCCCTGCTGCCGTGACCACCAGCCCCGCCCCCCTCCTGCGCCGCGATGGCCGCACGGCCACAGATCAGCGGCCCGTCCAGTTCCAGTGGGATCCGATGGGCTTCGCCCTCAGCTCCGTGTTGATCGCCACGGGACAGACGCGGGTGCTGTGCAGCGTCTGCCTGCAGGAGGAGGTGCCCCGCTGGCGACGGGGCAGCGGCAGCGGCTGGCTCAGCGCCGAATACCGGCTGCTACCGGCCTCCACCCCCAGCCGCCAGTCGCGGGAACTGATGAAACTCTCGGGCCGCACCCAGGAGATCCAGCGCCTGATCGGCCGCAGCCTGCGGGCCGCCCTCGACCTCGAGGCCCTGGGGGAGCGCACCCTGCTGGTGGATTGCGATGTGCTCCAGGCCGACGCCGGCACCCGCACAGCCTCGATCAGTGGCGCCTGGGTGGCCCTGGCGGCGGCAATCGAACGGCTGCAGCGCCAGCAGCTGCTGAGCGTCTCGCCGCTCAAGCAGCAGGTGACGGCGATCTCGGTGGGCCTGGTGGAGGGAGAGGCCCTGCTGGATCTGGACTACAGCGAAGACAGCCGGGCCGAGGTGGACCTGAACGTGGTCATGGACGATCAACTGAGACTGCTGGAAATCCAGGGCACCGCGGAAGGCGCTCCGTTCAGCCGCGATCAGCTGAACAGCCTGCTGGATCTGGCCGATGGGGGCATCCGCAGCCTGCAGGAGGCCCAGCGCCAGGCTCTGGCGTCCGCGCCGGCCACAGCGCCGGCAGGCTCACCCCGCGAGCCCCTGGCGGCCCGGTGCGCCTGAGCTGGAGAATTGTGCCCTGGCAAACAGTATGGATTGCTACAAGCCCAGGGCCAACCGCTCCGTAGCTTCCCAATCAAATCGGCAGCCCGTCATGGTCGGCGCCACACGCGGATTCAGCCGTTACACCAGCACGCCGTCGACGGGAGCTCCCGGGGCCGTGGCCTCGATGGGCAGTGCCGCCACGTCGGGACCCACTCTGATCGAGGTGATCCGGGGCCTGTCCGGCAGCAGCGTCGAAACAATCGAACGCGGCAAGACGATCTTTTTCCCGGGCGACCCTGCCGAGCGGGTCTATCTGCTGCGCCGCGGTGCCGTCCGCCTCTCCCGCGTCTATGAATCGGGGGAGGAGATCACCGTGGCCCTGCTGCGCGAGAACAGCCTGTTCGGCGTGCTCTCCCTCCTGACCGGTCAACGCTCGGATCGCTTTTATCACGCCATCGCCTTCACCCGGGTGGAGATGGTCACCGCTCCAGCCACCTCGGTGCGGCGCGCCATCGAACAGGACGCCAGCGTCGGGCTGCTGCTGCTGCAAGGACTTTCCTCCCGGATCCTCCAGACCGAGACCATGATCGAGACCCTCACCCACCGCGATATGTCTTCGCGGCTGGTGAGTTTCCTGCTGGTGCTCTGCCGCGACTTCGGCGTGCCCAGCAGCGAGGGGATCACGATCGATCTTCGCCTCTCCCACCAGGCGATCGCCGAAGCGATCGGCTCCACCCGCGTCACGATCACCCGCCTGCTCGGCGACCTCCGCAACGATGGCCTCGTACAGATCGACCGCAAGAAGATCACCGTCTTCGATCCGATCGCCCTGGCCAAGCGCTTCAGCTGAGTCCAGCCTTCACACCCGCACCCTCAGCGACTGGAAAGGCCTCGCTGAGACGATACTGAGGCTTACCTGGAGAGCGGCGTGTCGGGCTGGCTGCTGATCCTCACCCTGCTACTGCTCGGGGGGGTGCTCTCCACCCTCGGCGACCGCCTGGGCACCCGGGTGGGCAAGGCGCGGCTGAGCCTGTTCGGGCTCAGGCCGAAGAACACTGCCGTGGTGATCACCGCCCTCACCGGCGCCCTGATCAGTGCGATCTCCCTGGGGCTGATGCTGCTGGTGAGCGAGCGGCTGCGGGTCGGGCTGTTCGAACTCGACCAGATCCAGGCGCGCCTGCGGGACAGCCGCAGCGCCCTGCGCCAGAGCCAGTCCGATCTGGAGCGCAGCCGCGCTGAACTGAGCCGGGCGGAGCTGGGCCGTACCCAGGCCCTCGCCGGCCGGCAGCGAGCGATCGACAGCCAGCACAAGGCCGAGGCTCAGCTCAACGCCGCCGGGAACCGGATCACGGCCCTGCGCGGCGAACTGCTGCCGCTGCAGCAGCAACGCAGCCGCCTGGAGGCGGAGCGCCTGCGGCTCAGTCGGATGCCGAGATCCGCCGCACCGAAGGCGAACTGGCCAGCGTGCGCCAGCGGATCGCCGCCGGTGAGAAGGAACTCAAGGGACTGGAAGGCAATGTGATCGCCCTGCGGCGCGGCGATGTGGTGATCGCCAGCGGCCAGCCCCTGGCCACCGCCAAGGTGAAACTGGATCAAGCCAGCCAGGCCCAGACGGTGATCGATGCCCTGCTGCAACAGGCCAACCTGTCGGCCTTCCAGCGGTTGCTGCCGGACCGGAAACCGGACCGCCAGATCCTGCTGGTGCCCCGCAAAGACATTCAACGGCTCAAGAGCCTGCTGACCAAGCCAGGCACCTGGGTGGTGAGCATCCGCTCGGCGGCCAATGTGCTGCGGGGTGAGCAGCGGGTGCTGGCCTTTCCCGATCTGCGACCCAACCGCCAGGTCGTGCGCCGGGGCGAGGTGCTGGCCCGCACGACGCTGGAGGGGGACGCCCGCGGCGCCGAGGTGGTGCAGAGTCGACTGAACCTGGTGCTGGCCGCCGCCTTCGCCCGGGCCCAGCGCCAGGGCACCTTGGTCGACGGCCTGCAGTTTGATGGCAACGACTTCAACGAACTGGGTCGGGTGCTGGCGGATCGCCCCCCGGGCCAGGAGGCCACGCTCGAGGCCACGGCCCGCAGCAACGCCGACACCCCGGACCCGATCGTCGTCAACCTGCGCTGGGTGAACCAGGAGAAAAGCGGCGATCACCGCCGCGAACGGCAGTCATGAGGCAACCGCTTGAAGCGCCGGGTCCGGGGCCCGTGGCTGGCCTGGATCCGGGGCGCAGCAAATGCGGCCTGGTGCTCACCGACCCGGGGCGGCTGCGGATCGTCGCCGCCGCGGTGCTGTCTCCGGAACAGGCCTGGCAGCAGTTGACGAGCTGGCAACAGACAGCCGGTCTGGCGGCGGTGGTGCTGGGCAACGGCACCGGCTCGGCCCATTGGCAGCAACGGCTGGCCGCCGGCCTACTGGTTCTGCCCGTGGAGGAACGGGGCAGCACCCTGGCCGCCCGGGAGCGCTACTGGCAGCTGCACCCGCCCCAGGGCTGGCGGCGCCTGCTGCCGAAGGGACTGCGCCAGCCGCCCCGGGACTGGGACGATGTGGTGGCCCAGCTGCTGCTGGAGCACTGGCTGGGCCACCCTCTGAGTCGCCCGCAGGCCTTGCTCGACCCTCAGAAACTGGCGCGCACCGTAAAGGCGTAGTCGCCGCCTGCTTCAAGCTGATAATCTGCCTGCAGCAGGAAGCGCAGCAGGGCGTCCTGGATCAGAGCCCGACCGAGGGAGGGCTCCACGCTCAACTCGCCGCGATCGAAGGCCCAGCGAAAACTCCAGTGGAAGCTACCAGCGCTCACCTCGCCCTCCAGCAGGCAGGGGCTGAAGCTCTGGCGCAGCACTCGCAGCCTGGCCGTGGTGGTGGGGAGACGGCTCATGCTCCTGAGGATGCCGCCGCGACGGCCCTGAAACTGTTCAGACGATTACCGGAACGCTCGAGACCGGATCGGCGGATCAGATCGATCCCTGCCACCACCTCCGCCAGCACGGCCTCCAGCAGCGGCCGCTCCTCAGCCGAAAACCGGCCCAGCACATGGGCAATCGTGCGGTCGCGGCGCTCCTGGGGGTGGCCTGTGGGGGCACCGATACCGATGCGCAGCCGAGGAAAGTCCTGGGTGCCGAGATGCTGGATGGCGCTGCGCAGCCCGTTGTGGCCGCCGGCACTGCCCGAGGCCCGCAGACGCAGCCGGCCCAGGGGCAGATCCATGTCGTCCACCAACACCAGCAGCTGCTCGGGGGTGAGGCGATACCAATCAAGGGCGGCGCGGATCGAACGGCCGCTCTCGTTCATGTAGGTGTGGGGCATCAGCAACCGCAGCCGCTGTTCACCAGTGCCGATCTCTGCCAACTTGCCCTGCAGACGGCCCTGCTGGCGAAAGGGCACACCGGCCGCAGCCGCCAGCTGCTCCAGCACCATGAAGCCGACGTTATGGCGGGTGTCGGCGTAGCGATCACCGGGATTGCCAAGTCCAACCAACAGTTGCAGATCCACAGGGAGGCGAGCGTCAGGCCTTCAGCCGATGGATTCAGCGGGCTGCTGGATGGACTCCACCGCGACGGCCGGAAGAGCTGACTCATTCTCTTTGGAGCCGCTGGAGGCGGCAGCGCTGACCGGAGCCGCTGCGACCGCCGCCTCCAGCTGGGCATCCGCAGTGACCTGACTTGACGTGACTGGGCTCAGAACTGCAGGCGGAGCCCCTACGGATTCGGACGCAGGCGATGCAACCGAAGCCTCACTCGTGGCGATGGCACTGCGAAACTCCTGCTCAAACTCCTGGGAGGCCGACTGAAAGCCCCGCAGCGTGCGACCCAGGGTCTTGCCGAGCTCAGGCAGGCGCTTGGGTCCGAAAACAAGGAGGCCGATGGCGGCGATCACCGCCATCTCAGGCAATCCGATGCCGAAGATGTTCATGGGAGCTGGGGCGGGAACCGCCGGGAAGAATCAGCCGAAGCCGTTCCAGTTGACCGTGATGCCCTCAAGCAGCAGGGACTTGTTGTACAACTGCAGGATCACCAGCAGAAAGACCAGGAACAGGGCCATGAAAATGCCCATCACAGGCGTGGTGCCCCAGCCGGGGACGACCTTGCCGTATTCAGAGTTCAGCGGACGCAGGATGTCTCCCAGGCGGGTGCGTTGAGCCATGGCAGATCGGTGCTCTCGAGCAGAAGATCGTTCTAGTTACTGTAGTGGCCTTGCAGGCCGCACCGAGACGGGCTGTCGAGAGTTGTGACGCAGATTCCGCCTGCGTCCGCCGAGCCCCTTGGTTCCCGCTCCCTTCTTCCTCTCCATGGATCCCTCCACCAGCGGCTCCCCAGCCCTCTCCGTCGCGATCACTGTTCTGACGGTGCTGCTCGCCCTCACGGGCTTCGGGGTCTACACCGCCTTCGGGCCCCCCTCCAAGCAGCTGACCGACCCCTTCGACGATCACGAAGACTGAACGCTCTGCCGAACCGGGCTCCCGGCCCATCGGTCGGTCCAGTGGATTCTGTCGGGCCGCCGATCCCGCCGCTGAACGGAGATTTCTTTGCATCTGTTGAGCCATGTCTCGGCTGGCGATGGCCGTTGAGAAGCCAGTCAGCAAACTTTTTGCGTCTGTGCTGCCGTAGCGCGGCGAATCCGCCAGAAGGCCAGCTGCCATGGGGCCACGATCAGGCTGTCGCCCGCCTCGCCCCAGGGGCAATCGAGCCCGTCGAGCCGCTCCAGCACCTGCCAGCCATCGCCCAGCTCCAGCCGGCGCCGGCAGGGCCCTTCGTTCTGAACGCTGAGCACCAGCTCCGTCGCACCGGGCTGCACAGATCCGTGCTCACCGCTTGCGGCGCCAGGCGAGGAAGCAGCTGGCGGAACCGGCGGGCCGGCGTGGCGCAGGCCCACCAGGCGCAGATCGTCGGCCAGGGCAGGAACCAGCGGCCAGATCGCTGGCTGCGATGCGATCCGCGCTGGCAGCGGAGCCTGGGAGGGCCGCAACCACAGCGGTTCTCTCAGCCGGCGGGCCTGCTGGGGCACCCGAGCCGGCCGCCAGCCCGCCGTCGCCGCCATCAGGCCCAGGCGCTGACGCTGCCAACCGTTATCGGCGCCGGGGTCGGGCCAGGTGGGGGCCCGCAACAGCGAGACACTCAAACGATCGGCCGCCGCCGACACCCCCTGGGGGCCCTCCAGCAGCACCGCCAGCCCCGCGGCCGCGGCCCAGCTGATCGCCGGCACCTCCCAGCGGGCCTGCTCCCGCGGCGTGCGCGCCGCCGCCGGTCGCTCGATCACACCGCCGCTGGTGTCCGCTGCCCAGGACTCGGCCCTGCGGGCCAGGGGGATCTCCAGCTGCAGCAGCTCATGGCGCTGGCGCCAGTGCTGGCAGAGCACCAGCTCCAGCCAGGGACTGCCGGCCAGCAGGCGCAGCTCCAGCCGCACCGGGCTCTCGCCGACCCTGCCGCGCCAGCGCAGCTGCCCAGCCAGGGGGCCGGCGCTGACCAGCTCGGGCGCTCCCTGCCAATGCCAGGGCAGGGGATGGCGGCGGTGATCGGCGGCCAGATCCCAGGCATCCCAGAACTCGCCCCGATCGGCCCAGCGCTGCCAGCGCAAGGGAGCCGCCAGCAGGTCTTCCGATCGCCCCGCCGCTGAAATCGCCGAGAGCTGCTCCACTCCCGCCGGCCCGACCAGCACCTCGATCAGGCCATTACCGAGGCGCCAGTGGTTGGGCCCAAGCTCCGCCGCCGGGCTCAAACGCACAGGCTGGCTCGGTTGCGGGGACGGAGGCGGAGGCGGCGCTGGAGAGGGTTGCCGGCGGCGCAGAGGCAGGGCCGTGACGCCGGCGGCGACGGGCAGCTCAACCCAGACGCCCCCCTCAGCGGCGGACTGGGCCGGAAGGTCCCTCTCATGACCATCGGCGTTGATCAGGCTCCAGACGCCGGCCGGCAGCCGCAGGGTGCGGTTCGCAGCCGGCAGCGCCTGAAGCTGGGCCACCCACCAGAGCTGCCCCGCGGCCAATGCGCCAGCCGTGCCGCTGGCCGCTACGACTCCCAGCCCGCCGAGCAGGGCCTGCAGATCCTGGTCGCGCTGCCGGCAGCTGCGGCGGCGGGCCGCCCGCCACTGGGGCTCGGCCTGCTCGAACACCTCCGGGATCGAGGTGCCGGGCAGGATGTCGTGAAACTGCTGGAACAGCAGCGGCCGCCAGTCGATCGCCCTCTCGCCCCAGGCCTCGCTCCCGCTCCAGGCCTCGGTCGCGCCCGCCAACGGATCAGTACCGATTGACCGGTCTGGTCCCGCTGAACGACCGGCCATCGCCACCCCTGCGGCCAGCCGCAGGGAGCGGGCCAGCTCCGCCTCCCGCAGCAGACGCTCCAGGGTGCGGTTGTGCCGTTTCTGATCCGGGCGGCTGTTGTGCCGTTTCTGATCCGGGCGGCTGGTGGCACAACCCCGATGCAGCTCCAGGTAGAGCTCGTCGCGCCAGACCGGCAGCTGGGACGCCAGGGGCGCCAGACGCTCCAGATAGGCCCGCAACGTGCCGTGGTGCTGGGGCGCGGCGGTCGGTTGCTGCTGCCAGAGCGCCAGCTGCTCCAGCATCTCGGCGCTGGGGCCGCCACCGTGATCGCCGACCCCCGGCAACCAGAGGGCATCGGCGATCCCCGTGGCCCGCTGCCAGTCGAGGCGATAGGTCTCAATCGGCAGCGGATCACCATCGGTGCCGATCGCGGCGGTCATCAAGGCCAGCACCTCGCTGCCGCAGCGGCTGCGCCAGCGGAACAGCCGATGGGGGAAGGGATTGGTGGCATTCCAGGCCAGCTTGTGGGTACAGAACCAGCGCACCCCGGTGGCCGCCGCTACGGCCGGCAGGCCCGCGGCGAAGCCGAAGCTGTCGGGCAGCCAGGCCAGGTCGTGGCGCCACTCCGGGAACAGCCGCCGGCTGTAGTGCTGCCCCTCCTGGAACTGCCTCAGCAGCGAGGCGGTGTCGATCAGCACGCAATCGGTCTCCACCCAGGGGCCGTTTAGCGGCTCCCAGCGGCCGGAGCGCATCGCCCTGCGGATTCGCTCGAACAGAACCGGCCGCTGCTGCTCCAGCCAGGCGTAGAGCGCCGGGGTGGAATGGCCGAAATGGAGCGGGGGGAAGCGCTCCATCAGATCCAGGGTCGAGACGAAGGTGCGCTCGGCCGCCCGCCAGGTATCGGCCACCGGCCACAGCCAGGCCAGATCGAGATGGGCATGACCCAGCACCTGCACCGAGCCGGAGGCGGCCTCCCCAGGCCAGCCCCGTTGTCGTCGCAGGGAGGCCAGGGCCGCGAGGGTGGGAGCCAGCAGACCGTCGGGATCAGCGGGATCACACGGTTCAAGTTCCAGGCGGCTGTGAATCAGGGCGCCGTCGTCGTGGCAGGGACTGCGCAGGCTGAGCTCCAGATCCAGGGGCTCACCGGCCCACCAGCGCCCGGGCAAAGGCCAGCGACAGGCGGTGTCGAACAGATCGCCGCCATGGACGGGCTCGCCATCGACCCGCAGGGCCATGGCGTCAGCCCACCAGCGCAGACACAGCCGCGCCACCGCCCGTTCGGGGCCGAGGCGACGCCAGGGATCCGGGCAGACCAGGGTCAGCCGCAGCTGCCGCCACTGACCTCCCCGGGGCCAGATGATCAGTCGGCGCGCCGCCCAGTCGGGCCGATGCAGCGCCCCCCAGGGATCCTCCAGGGCAGGCTGGGGGCCTGAGGCCCCTCGCGGCGAGAGCCAGAGCGGTTGGAGATCGAGGGTTGGATCCAAGGGCAAACGTGACTGAAACGTTTCAATCCGGACGGGAAGGCACTGCTGCAGGCCCCCCGGCATCTTGGATGGCCATTCAAGCCCCATAGGATGATGCGGCTGCCGTTGGGTCCTTGCGACCTCACCCGGCGCCCGTCACTCCCTGTCACCCGCCGGACAGCCATGCTCGCCCTCAAGATCTCGGTCTACTCGGTCGTTTTCTTCTTCATCGGGATCTTCGTGTTCGGCTTCCTGGCCAGCGATCCCAGCCGCACGCCGAGCCGCAAGGATCTCGAAGACTGAAAAATCCCTCAACAGTCCCATCCCGGCCGCTTCCGAACCATCCACCCATCGCAACAACCGGTCTGAGCTGAGCGCGGCTCCCATGGCCCACGTGGCAGGATCCCCGCGACGTATACCCCGACCCCAGGCTTCCTGTGCTGCCTCCCCCCCGGACAGTTCGCAGGGCCACAACCGCCGCGGGGTTCGGAGTTGTCGGAGGTCTGTGGCTCTGCTGCCAGCCGGTCGGCGCCCAGGAGCAGACGCCGCTGGCCAGGATGGCCCCGGCCCATGCGATCGCACCGCCACCGCCCCTGCCGGCTCCCGGGGGGAACGGCTCCGCGGTCTTGGCCCAGGTGTCGGATGTTCCGGCACCGGACAGCGTTTCAACCCCCACGCGGCTACCGGCGGAGCTCAATCCCTTCGCCCCGGTGGTTCAGCCGGCCGGAGCCGGCGTCGCCCCACTCCCCACGGCACCGGCGCGCTCCGCCCCTGAGGCGGCATCCGGGACGCCGCCGGCACCAGCCGCTGCAGCGATGCCGGGCGTGCCCCTCGATCTGGAGCTGCGAGCCGATCGCCAGGGCTATGACGCCCAGATGCGTCGTTTCGTCAGCACCGGCAACGTCTCGGCCCGACTGGCCGGCGCCAGGCTGCTAGCCGACCGGATCGAGATCGACACGGAATCGCGCACGCTCTATGCCTACGGCAGCGTCCGCCTCCAGCGCGGCATGCAGTACCTGCAGGCCAGCCGCCTGCGTTACAGCCTGCTGGAGGGGATGGGTGAGCTGGACGACGTCTACGGCGTGCTCGACCTCGATGGCAGCGCCACCGACTTCGACCTGGCCTCAATGCCATCGGTGCCGCTGACGCCGGCCGAGCCGATGGCCTGTCCGCCGAAGGTGCCGGAGCCGCCCCAATGGCATCCCTACCCCTGGGCGGTGACCGGCTGGGCCGGCCAGATGTTCGCGGCAAACTTCGGCGACACCTTCATCTTCAAGGGCCGGCTGCGGCCCGAATACCTGACCGGCCTGGGCCTGCAGCGCCGCCTGATCGATGCCGGCCCCCTGGCCCTGGAGCTCGACGCCAACCTGCTGGGCCACCGCGCCGCCGAGCAACCCGGTGGGCCGTACAACCAGGCCGTGCCCTTTGCCGATACCCCCTCCCAGACCTTCGCCGACATGACCATCGGCCTGGGCGGGCGGCTGTGGCTGCAGCCCTGGCTGAGTCTCTACTTCGTCGAAGGCTTCAGCCTGCTGAGCCAGCCGAGCAGCTACGAGAAAACATTCCGCGAGAACTACTCCACCTTCCTCAACTACCTCGCCTTCGAAGTCGAGGCCCTGGTCAATCCGCAGTTGTCCCTCGTCGGCCGCATCCACCACCGCTCCGGGGCGTATGGGGTCTACTTCGGTGTCAGTGAAGGCAGCAACGCCTACCTGCTGGGCCTGCGCTACCGCTGGGGCCAGGACAAACCGATCGTGCCACCGCTTGAGCTGCCGCCAGCCCAGGGTTGCCCCGGGGCGCCTGAACCCGGCAACGAGCCACCGACAAGCCTGGCCGAACAACTGCAGGTGGTGACCATGGGCCCCAGGCGCCTGGCCCAGGCCACACCGGCCCCCGGCGCCACTAGCGGAGCCGCGACGACTCCAGCCCCGTCCGGTTCCCGCGCAGCCAGCCCAGGAGGATCCAGCCGACAGGCTGTCTGGGCCGCGGCCCGGCAACGGGAACGGGAACGGCGGGCCGTGATCGCCTCCCTCGATCAGCGCGTCAGCGATGTGCAGTTCCAGCAGAGCCTGATCGCTGAACGCCGCCGGGGCTTCCCCAACGCCTCCCTCACCACCGACACCGCCAACAATTACGGCGGGGTCCGCCCCAGCCAGCTGAACAGTCTGTCCACCTCCAGCAACAAACAACTGGTGCGCGGCACCATCAGCCGCTGGCGCTTTCAGGCCCGGCGCCTGCGCATCACCCCCACCACGCTCAGCGGTGATCGGGTCGCCTTCAGCAACGACCCCTTCACCCCCGCCCAGTCCTGGCTGGATTCGGAGAACGTGGTGGCCACCCTCCAGCCCAGTGGCGACACGGTGATCAAGGCTTCCCGCAATCGCCTGCGGCTGGAGGACCGACTGCCGATCTCGGTGACGCGCAGCACCACGATCAAGAAGCAGGAGGAGGTCGATAACCGGCTGGTCTTCAGTTTTGACGATGAAGACCGCGATGGCTACTACACCGGCTACAAGATCCCGATCGCCTTGGGGCCAAACGGCACCACAACGCTCACCCTGGAACCGCAGTTTCTGGCACAGAGAGCCATCAATGGCAGCACGGAGGTCTACCCGTTGCCCGGGCAGTCCGTCGCCTCGGAACCGGTCTATCAACCTGCCACCACCAGCGATCTGTTCGGATTACAGGCCAAGCTGACCGGACCTTTGCTGGGCTTCAACAGCACCGCCCAGCTGGAGATGTCCACCTTCAATCCAGAGAACATCCCCGATGGCACCCGCAGCTGGGGAGATCTCTCACGCAACATCAAACTTCCCCTGCTGGGGGACGCCACCGCCAGATTATTCGGGGCTTACCGATTCCGCACCTGGAATGGCACCCTCGGCGAACAGGACGTCTACACCGCCTACGGCCTGTCCTTGGATGACACCGGCATCCTGCCCAATTGGGGACGATTCTCCAGCAGCTACTACTGGCGCACCGGCGTTGGCAACTATCAGAGCAATCCGTTCCAGAGCACCAATCTCAACGATCTCTGGCGAGCCAATGCCATCGGTTCCTTCAACATGTCCTACGACATCTGGCAGGGCAAACCGGCAGCGCTGACCGTCGACAAGGCCTTCTTGAACACCGGTCAACCCGTGGTGCCCGGCCTCTCCATCAATGCCAACATCCTGGGAACGCTCGCCTATTACGGCGATGGCACCAACCAGAACACCATCGGTATCTCCGGCGGCCCCACCCTCACCCTGGGTCATTTCGTCCGGCCCTTCCTCGACTTCACCCAGCTCACCATCACCGGCGGCGGCACCCTCCGGCAAGGCCTCAGCCCCTTCAGCTTTGATCGGGCCGTGGATCTCAACACCATGGGGATCGGCCTGACCCAGCAATTGATCGGTCCGCTGGTGTTCAGCGGCGGCATCGGCCTGAACGTCGATCCCAATTCCGAGTTCTACGGCGATGTCACCGGGTCCTACATCGAGCTGCGCTGGCAGCGGCGCTCCTATGAAATCGGGCTTTTCTACAGCCCATACGACGGCCTCGGTGGCCTGCGGATCAAACTCAACGACTTCAACTTCAAGGGCACCGGCCGCCCCTTTGTGCCCTACACCTACAACCCGAGCCAGACGATCTTGAACCGCCCGTTCTGAGCGGCAGCAGGCCTGTCGATCCCTCCAGCCCAGGCTTCCATGGCCTGAGAACCTTTCAGCCGGCGGCGAAGCCACTCAGATAGGGGAGCCTGGAGGCGGTCTGCCGGAGTTCGGCGTCGTGAGCCACCAGCTGTCCGGTGCCATCCCACTGACCGCTCACCAACATGCGATGGGGCCCGGGGGCCAGGCTGAGCGGCCAGCTGCGCTCGCCTGGGGCCGCCGGGCTGCCCTGCAGAAGCACCTCAAGCCCCTCGAGATCGAGCACCAGCTCAGCGGCGCGATCAGCAGCGATCGCCTGCTGCAGGGCCAGGACATCCTCATGGCTGGCGGTGAGGCAGGGGATGCCCATCGCCAGACAATTGCCGAAGAAGATCTCCGAGTAGCTCTCGCCAATCAGGGCCCGGATCCCCCAGCGCATCAGCGCCTGGGGAGCATGCTCGCGGCTGGAGCCGCAGCCGAAGTTGCGGTTGACCACCAAGACCCTGGCGCTCTGATGCTCGGGGTGATCAAAGGGATGGGCGCCGGCCAGCTCGGTGCGATCGTCGGCGAAGGCACCGGCGGCCAGCCCTTCGAAGCTGACGCACTTGAGGAAGCGGGCCGGGATGATCCGGTCGGTGTCGATGTCATCGCCGACCACGGTCACGGCGCGACCGCAGCAGTGCCGGATCGCACCGATGGGGAAGGGGGCGGGGCTGCTCATGGACGGGAGTCGGGGGACGGTTCAGCGGGAAGCAGATCACGCACATCGGCGACATGGCCGCAGATGGCGGCAGCAGCCACCATCTGCGGGCTCATCAGCAGGGTGCGACCGCTGGCGGAGCCCTGGCGACCCTTGAAGTTGCGGTTGGAGGAGCTGGCGCTGATCTGGCGGCCCT
>JAPLID010000172.1 GCA_026389285.1 Cyanobacteriota bacterium | reverse complement strand
AGGCTCACCCGACGCAGTGAAAGCGTCAGTTCCTAAACTTCTTTGGTTGTCCAGGTGCTACCACTCCACCCCTTGCAGGGCTCTCGTGGCGCGTCGCCTCCCGGCGACTTGAGAAACCTACAACATCGGCGGCTTGCGCCTTCCACTTGTTGTCGGCCCGCGCTTCGCTTGGCTCTCGCCTCGCTTGCGCAGTCCAAAAGCTTACCACCCAACTTGCCGCTTCCCACTCGATCAGCAGCAAAGCCCGTGCCATGTCGCCTGATCCAGCCCCTTTGAAGCCATGAGGACCACGCTCGCAGCCAGGCTGATGGCGAGCAAAACCATTGTGCGAACTGGATTTCTGGCGTTTGACAAGCTATGAACCCAGGGACAGCTACGACAGGATTTCCAGCAGAGCAATCCGAGCCAGCAGGTCAGTGATTGCAGACAAGATGGCGATTAACCCTTGGATGCAAGGCGTCAGGAGCAGGGATTCAGACCATGACCGCCAGCCTTGAAGCGTCGACGGAACATGGACACATGCGATCTGCCCCCCCAACCGAGGCGTTATGGCGGTGTGCATGGCATCTGTATCAGGCGAAGGCTGCGCAGCGGGCTCCTGATGGGCCGCAGCTGCTTGCAAAGATGGGCCGACAAGGGACTCTGCCTTCTCTCACCGGCAGCGCCCCGGGTGCGGCGGTGGCACAGATCACCAACAAAAAAGCCGCGGACACTGCCGCGGCTTGATCGACTGAATGAAAAGCCCTATGAGGCCGGTGAACTCAGAAAAGACCCAGGGTGAGGGACTTATCGATCGGCAGAGCTGCGCCGATACCCAGGTAGATGGTGAAGAAGGTTCCGAACAGGAAGGCCGCCATGGCGACAGGCCGGCGGAACGGGTTCTGGAACTTGTTGAAGCTTTCGATGAAGGGGATCAACATGAGCCCCAGTGGGATCATCGTCTGCAGAGCGATGCCAAGCAACTTGTTGGGGACGACCCGCAGGATCTGGAAGACCGGGTAGAGATACCACTCAGGCAGGATCTCCAGCGGTGTGGCGAAGGGATCGGCCTTGTCCAGGAGCATGGCCGGATCCAGGACCGCCAGGCCGACGATGCAGGCAAAGGTCCCCATGATGACCACGGGGAAGATATAGAGGAGGTCGTTGGGCCAGGCGGGCTCACCGTAATAGTTGTGGCCCATGCCCTTGGCCAGTTTGGCCCGCAGCTTGGGATCGGTGAGGTCAGGCTTCTTGAGAATGTGCATGATTCGGGGCTCGTGAGGGCAGCGTAAGCGGACTGAAGACGTTCAGAGGGGACCGGAGATGCCTTGCTTACGAATCATCAGGAAGTGGATAAGCATGAAGACCGCTAGCAGCCAGGGCAGGACGAAGGTGTGAAGGCTGTAGAAGCGGGTGAGCGTGGACTGACCGACGCTTTCGCCACCGCGGAGCAGCTCAACCATGAAGTCGCCGATGACGGGCACAGCTGCCGGAACGCCGCTGACAATTTTGACAGCCCAGTAGCCGACCTGATCCCAGGGCAGGGAGTAGCCGGTAACACCGAAGGAAACCGTGATCACGGCCATGGTGACACCGGTGACCCAGGTGAGCTCACGGGGACGCTTGAAACCACCGGTGAGATAGACGCGGAAGACGTGCAGGATCAGCATCAGCACCATCATCGAGGCGCTCCAGCGATGCACTGACCGGATCAGCCAACCGAAGCTGACGTCGGTCATCAGGTACTCGACGGAGGTGTAGGCCTCCACCACCGTCGGCTTGTAATAGAAGGTCATCGCAAACCCAGTGGCGAACTGGATCAGGAAGCAGACCAGGGTGATGCCCCCCAAGCAATAAAAGATGTTGACGTGGGGGGGCACGTACTTGGCCGAGACGTCATCGACGATGGCCTGGATCTCCAGGCGTTCGTCGAACCAGTTGAAAACCGGGTTTTTGGCGTCGGGTGCGGCAGGAGACGAGTTCGCCATGCAGCCTTGGGACTTGGGTTATGAGACTCTACCGATCGTCCTGGCCCCCCCGTGAGCGAAGCAGCCCCGCCGACGAGCCCTGCTCAACCCTTTGCAACAGGGGCCCGCCGCCGACTGGCAGGCCTGCTGAGCCTGCTGGCGGTGATCGGGCTGCTGCTGCCCATCCCCCAGAGCCCAGCCCTGATGCCCCCCCGCCCGGCCCTGGCCCTCAGCGATGTGCAGGCGCTGGTGGTGGATGCCTGGCGACTGGTCAACCAGAGCTACGTGAACCCTGCACAGCTCGAGGCGGTGCATTGGCGGCGGCTGCGACAGAAGGCTCTCGAGCAGTCGATCGTCAGCTCCTCGCAGGCCTACGACGCGATCGAGACAATGCTGGAGCCGATCGGCGACCCGTACACCCGCTTGATGCGACCCGCCGACTTCGGCAGCCTGCAATCGAACACCCGCGGCACCGTGAGTGGTGTGGGGCTGCAACTGGGCATCCGGGCCAGCGACCAGGTGATCGTCGTGATCGCTCCGCTCGATGGCTCGCCCGCGGCGGCGGCCGGCATCGCCTCCGGCAGTGAACTGGTGAGCGTGAATGGCCTGGGCACCAAGGAGCTGGGGCTGGAGGCCACCGCCGCCGCCCTGCGCGGAGAGGCCGGCAGCGATGTAATCGTGACCGTGCTGCCCCCCGGCAAGGAGCGGGCCAAGGAAACCGTTCTGAGACGGCGACAGGTGGATCTGCAGCCGGTGCGACCCAGCCGGGTGATCCGCGCTGGTCACCAGCTCGGGGTGCTGCGCATCACCCAGTTCAGCGAGCCGGTACCCGAGCAGGTGCGTGACGCCCTGCAGGCCTTCCGTCAGGCCTCTGCAGGCCAGCCGCCGATCGAAGGCCTGCTGCTGGATCTGCGCAACAACTCCGGGGGCCTGGTGCAGGCCGGCCTGGCGGTGGCCAACGGCCTGCTCGACGCCGAGCCGATCGTGGAGACGCAGGACCGCGGCGGCATCAGCGATCGCCAGGTGGCCGGAGCCGGCAGCCTCTACGCCGGCCCGATGCTGACCCTGGTGAACGGCGGCACTGCTAGTGCCAGTGAGATCCTGGCCGGGGCTCTTCAGGACAGCGGCCGTTCCCCGCTGGCCGGCAGCCGCACCTATGGCAAGGGTCTGATCCAGACCCTGATCCCGCTTGGGGATGGAAGCGGTCTGGCCGTGACCGTGGCCCGCTACCTCACCCCCAGCGGTCGCGACATCCAGAACCAGGGCATCGAGCCGGATCTGCCGCTGGCGGAACCGGAACCCCTCAACCCGGGTGGCCCAGGCGACAACTGGCTCGAGGAAGCCGAAGCATGGCTGGTCAACGCCATCGAGACGGCAGCTAAACAATGAGTCAACGCACCTATCACGATCCCCTGCACGGCGGCATCAGCCTCGATCGCGCCATAGCGGCCGAAGCACTGGCCATCGATCTGATTGACACCGCCCCCTTCCAGCGGCTGCGGCGAATCCGCCAGCTCGGTACCGCCTATCTGACCTTTCAGGGGGCCGAATCCAGCCGCTTCACCCATTCCCTGGGGGTACTGCACCTGGCCCGCCTGGCCCTCGACCATCTACTGCGCCTGGAACCTGCCCTGGTGGAGCACCGCAGCGCCCTGTATGCGGCCGCCCTGCTGCACGACGTCGGCCATGCCCCTTTCAGCCATTCCGGCGAGGAGATGTTCGGCCTGCGCCACGAGAGCTGGTCGGGCCGACTGATCCGCGAGCACCCGGCCCTGCACGACCGGCTGGAAGCCGAACGACCTGGCCTGGCCGGCGAGGTGGCCGATCTGCTTGAACATGGCCGCCATCCCTGCGGCGCCGTCAGGGCCCTGGTCAGCAGCCAGCTCGACTGTGATCGCCTGGACTACCTGCTGCGGGACAGCCTCAGCACCGGCACCAGCTACGGCCAGCTGGATCTGGAGCGGATTCTGGCCAGCCTCACCCTTGCCCCCGACGGCAATCTGGCGGTGCACCCCAAGGGTCTGATGGCCGTGGAGCACTACCTGGTGGTGCGCCAGCTGATGTACCGCACCGTCTACAACCACCGACTCAACGTGGTCAGCACCTGGCTGCTGATGCGCGCCATCGCCGTCGCCAGGCGTCTCGGCCCTGGCCCGGTCTGGGCCGATGCTCCGATGGCTTGCTGGCTATGGCAGCCGCAGACCCTGACGATCGGGGATTTCCTGGCCAACGACGACATCCGCACGGGCTATCACCTGGCCCGATGGCGGGAAGACGGGCCGGACGAACTGGCTGAACCCTGCCGCCGCCTGCTGGACCGCCAGCTGCTGCGGGCCACGGATGTCAGTGATCGGCCCAGCGGCGAACGCCTGGAACTGCTGGCATTCGCCCGCAGCCTGGCCACGGCCGCCGGCCTGGAGCCGGAGCGTTGCTGCGGGCTGCAACAACGCTCCAGCCGGGGCTATCACGTTTACAAAGGAGGCCTGCGGCTCTGGGATGGTGAACGACTGGAGGCGCTGGAGCAGCGTTCCGCCCTGGTGGACGCCCTGGCCCAGGCCCAGCAGAGCGCCTGGCTGATTCACCCTGTCGAGGTCACGCAGGCCCTGGACCAGCACCTGCGGCGGGATCGGCCCGCCAGCGGCATCCCCCGGGGCGCCTAGGTTTCGCACCTCTATGCAGCGAACCGATGGCCGCCGTTCTGATCCCGGCGCTGGCCCCAGAGCAGAACCATGAGCTGAGGCTGCCCCGGGCCGAGGACGGGGCGAGCGCTGAGCAGGAGGTGATCTATGCCCTGGGCGGCAGGAATCTCCAGGGCCATGTGTTGCTCGATGCCGGCGACCGGCTGTTGTGCTTGCCGGAGCTGCGCAGCCTGCGCCAGCTGCTGAAGAAGCATCAGCTGCAGCTGGTGCGGTTGCGCAGCGAGAGCCCCGAGACCCTGGTGGCCGCCGCCGCCCTCGGCCTGGAGACCGAAGCATCAGCACCGGCCCAACTGGCCGCAGCCGAGGAGGCCCCGCTCCACCCGGACGATGACCTGACGATTCATCGGGGCACCCTGCGCTCCGGCGACCATCTGCAGTGCCAGGGATCGGTGCTGCTGCTGGGGGATCTCAACCCGGGAGCGCGGATCAGCGCCGGCGGTCACGTGCTGGTGTGGGGGAGGTTGCGGGGCGTGGCCCATGCGGGGGCCCGGGGAGATCGCAAAGCCCGGATCGTGGCCATGCACCTGCGGCCTCTGCAGTTGCGGATCGCCGATTCGGTGGCCCGGGGCCCGGCCGACCCGCCCGCCGACGGTCAGGCGGAAGCTGCCTATCTGGTGGACGGCGAAATCCGCATCGATCCAGCCACACCCAGCTGGCCCTTGCCCATTTAAGACACCGACAAGGTGGGTGGGACGGCGCTCAGGCGCTCAGCGATTGATCACCCCAAGGCCGCCCAGGAGCCCGGCGAAGGCCATGAACCACAGCGGTGAAATGCGGGTGCGCAGCATCAGCGCGCAGACCACCAGCGACACCACCAACCCGGCGGCATTGGTATCGGCTGTCCGCAGGATCTTGATGCCCACCTCAAACAGAATGCCGAGCGTGATCGGGCCCAGGCCGCGCTCGAAGGCGACGCGCCAGGGGGAATCCTTCAGCCGGCTCCAGCTGAGGCAGGCCAGCACCATCAGGATCGTGGAGGGCAACAGAATCGCCAGCTCGGCGCCATAGCCGCTGAGCAAGGCCCACCATGGACCCTCGGGCCAGGCGGCCCCCAGTCCGAGCAGGCCCACCAGCATCGAACTGGGGCCGGGCGCCGCTTCGGCCAGGGCATACAGATCAGCGAACTGGGAGGAGGTCAGCCAGCAAAACTGATTGACGCTGATGTGCTGGTATTCCGAGAGCAGCGTGTTGCCGCCGCCGAGGGAGAAGAGAGACAGGCCGAGGAACGTGCCGAGCACCTGCAGCAGATGGCCTAGATCGGTGAGCGATGTGGGGGTGCATTCGGCGGTAGCGGCACCGCTGGCAGCGGCGACTGAAGCTGTACCTACGGCAGCGAGGTCGGCAAGGAGGACGGCGCTCTGGGAGGCCCCCGTGAGCAGGAACGGCAGGGTCATGGCTGGTTCTGCGACCGACCTGAGCGCGGCCAGTCCCAGGCCATCGCCAGGGGCCCGGCGATCAACACCACCGGCACCAGGCGAACATGAAAAAACTCCATCGCCACAAAGGTGGCGGCGGCCAGCAGCAGCGCCACCGGATCTTTCCAGTACTGATCGAGGATCTTGAAGCCCATCGACAGGGCCATGCCGGCGGCGGCGGCCACGACCCCAGCCAGCACCCGATCCACCGCCGGCAAGGTGTGGAATGAGAAGTAGGCCACACCCAGCAGCATCAGCAGGGTGAAGGGCACCATCAGCATCCCGGCCAGCGCCACCAGAGCGCCGCTGAGCCCATGGAAAGCGGTGCCGATGTACACGGCCATGTTGATCTGGTTCGGCCCGGGAAACAGACGCGCCACGGTCAGGCCGGCAAGAAACTCTTCATTGCTGAACCAACCGCGTTGTTCAACGACAATGCGCTGACTCCAGGCCGAAAGGCCTCCACCGAAGGACGAAAGGGCCACCTGGAGCATGCCGATGAACAGCTCCCGATGGCTGGGGGGCTGTTCAGTCATGGACAAAATAGGGATCCGGTGGCAGTTCGCCGGCCTCATGCATGCTGGGATCTAGGGGATCGGGGGCGGCATATTTCTTGGCCTCGTTCCAATCAGCCTCAAAGATCAGCTTGAGGCGCTCCACCACTTCGGGAGCATCGCTTTCAATCCCCAATTCGCGGCGCAGATCGAAGGCGCTGCGATCGATGTTCATCGAGCCGGTCTGGGCGTACTTGCCATCGACCAGGATCAGCTTGGCGTGCAACTTGAGATGTTGCTGACGGCGCACCTTGACACCGAATCGTTGCATGATCCGCAACGACGAGAAGGTGTCATAGATGTCACAGTCGCTGATGCCATGCTTGCCACCGCAGAGCACCCGCACCTTGACGCCCCGCTCACGGGCACAGACGATCCGCTCGAGGATCACGGCATCGACGAACTTGGGATGCTGAATCCAGAGGCTGGTGGTGGCGGCATCGATGATGCGGGCCATCTGACCGCGGCTATGGGCGCTGCTCCAGACCAGGCCGAGATTCAGTTCGGGAACAAAGAAACTGCGATGCCAGTCCGCCTCGAAGCCCGCGATCACCTGAGCCACCACGGCGGGGTTCTGGCTGACGATGCCGTAATCACGGGTTTCCGTGAAGTACTTATCGGAGAGGTTGAAGGTGGCGATCAAAGCTGCATCCGAGTCGATCACCATCGACTTCTCGTGGGTGACCGGGAAGGCTTCGGAGGTCCAGGAGGTTTCGATACCGGAGGCCTGCAGACGGGCGTAGGCCTCGTCGTTCCAGCGATCGCCACCGGACGTGTGGGGGTTGAGCATCACCCGCACATGCACGCCCCGCTCCCGAGCCCGCTCTAAGGCCTGCTCGATCGCCTCGGACTGCAGCTTGAACTGCTTGAGCAGCAACTGCTCGCGGGCTGAATCAATCAGCTCGACCACGGAACTGCTGCCATCATCGGGCATCACCAACAGACGCTGATGGAGATGCGGAAATTCGGCCATCCTGGGGGTCAATACCAAAATTTATTTTAGTTGAGGGGGCTTGGGCCTGTCGGGCAGGCCGGCATCAACTCCAGGGAGCTGGCGGCGCGATCTGCCACGCCGGCGTAGCGTGCGATGACGCCGATGGACGCCGTGACGACAGCTTCCGCCCGCACCATTCTGATCTGTTCCGGTAAAGGGGGTGTGGGCAAGACCACCCTCACCGCCAATCTGGGCGTTGCCCTGGCCCGGCTCGGCAAAACTGTGGCCGTGCTCGACGCCGACTTTGGTCTGCGCAACCTGGACCTGCTGCTGGGTCTTGAAAATCGCATCATCTACACCGCCCAGGAGGTGCTAGCCGCCACCTGCCGGCTCGACCAGGCCCTGGTTAAGCACAAGCAACAACCCAACCTGGCGCTGTTGCCTGCAGGCAATCCTCGGATGCTCGAGTGGCTGACGCCTGAGGACATGCAGACTATCGCCGGCCTGCTGGCCGAACGCTCTGACTATGTGCTCATCGACGCCCCAGCCGGCATCGAGCAGGGCTTCAAGAACGCAGCGGGGGCGGCACGCGAGGCAATCGTGATCACCACCCCCGAGGTGTCCGCGGTGCGCGATGCCGATCGCGTCATCGGCCTGCTGGCCACGATGGACGTGAAGCCGGTGCAGCTGGTGCTCAACCGGGTGCGACCGAAAATGATGGCCATCCAGGAGATGCTGGGCGTTGACGATGTCACTGACATCCTGGCTCTGCCGCTGCTGGGGCTGGTCCAGGAGGACGAACGGGTGATCGTCTCCACCAACAGGGGCGAACCGCTCACCCTGGAGGACAATCCTTCTCCGGCAGGGCAGGCCTACCTGAACATCGCCCGCCGCCTCTGCGGTGAGGAGATCCCGCTGATCGATCCCTCCAAGCAACGCCAAGGCCTGCGGGCCCGGCTGATCAACAGGCTCAGGAAAACCACGGGACTCTTCTGACGGCCATGACCGTGCTCGATTTCATCAATCGTTTGCTGGGCCGCGAGAAACCCAGTGGCACCATGGCCCGGGAGCGGCTGCAGCTGGTGCTGGCTCACGACCGCAGCGACCTCAACCCCGAACTGCTGGAACAGATGCGCCGCGAGATCCTCGCAGTGGTCCAGCGCTATGTCGAGATCGACATCGAGAGCTGCGATGTGAGCCTGGAAACCGAGGACCGGGTCACTGCCCTGCTCGCCAACCTGCCGATCAAGCGCACCAGGGAGTTTCCGCTGCCGCCGGATCATGACCAGCCCGGCGTCCTGGGCGGAGAGGGCAAAAATGTGGCAGCGGACCCCGCCCCCCGGGACCAAGCCGATGGTGCAGAGGTCGCCGGAAACGACGACGCGACCCTGGCGACGGAAGGCCCAGCCGCCCCTCAGAATCCTGAAAAGCCTCAGCAGGTCATGCCTCAGTAGCTGAGCAACCCTGGGAAGGGCGGCGATCGATCCGCCGGCATCTGGGATGGCCCCAATGGACCGGCTCAGAACCCACCAGATTGAACCTGCACTGGTGAATCGTGCCTGCTGCAACCATCCTGTCTCCAGAGGCCTCCGAACCGGGCCAGCTCTTGACCGCCCCTGGGAATGCTGGGGGCAGATTGATTATTTGAGGTCGTGCTCCTTCCTTCTCGATCCGCCTCGCCTGCGAACAGCCCGTCCCTCTGGCTGCTGAATCCGATCACCCCCGCCGAAGACCGGGTGCTGCAGCTGGTTCGCCGCGGTGACAGCAACCGCAGCATTGCCTCCGAGCTGATGCTGAGTCCTCGCACCGTTGAAGGTCATGTGTCGAGCCTGCTGGGCAAAACCGGCTGTCATAGCCGCAGCCAATTACTGCTGTGGGCCCAGAGGGAACGTCCATCCCAACCCAGCCAGCCCCTGAATCAGCCGTGAAGCGCCCGGTCCGCCGTCAGCGATCAGATCGAGCCCCATCGCCAGGGCCAGATCAATCATCAGGTGCACGATGTAAACGGCCTATGGCGTTGGTGTGGCGCTCCTTACCTGCGCCAAGAGCGCAGCAATGGACCCTACGTTCGACGCTGCGAAGGGAAGGTCATGATCACCATGATTCTGACCACCTCCACCCGAAGCAGGCGAATTCGGCCATCCACAGCCCCGAAGTGACTTCACGGATACTGAATTCCATCACCCCATTGCGCTGAATCCATGCAGGCCGAACTCACGAGCGCCCCCGTATGCCAGGTGGACCTGCTGATCGCCGGGGGCATCGTCGTGACCATGGATGGCGACCGCCGCGTGATCGCCGATGGAGCCATCGCCATCAGTGACGGTCGCATCGTGGCGGTGGGACCGACCCTTGTGATCGAAGCGACTCACAGTGCCACCGAACGCATCGATGCGACGGGCCGGATCGTGATTCCTGGCCTGATTAACGGTCATACCCATCTGCCGATGACCCTGTTTCGCGGCCTGGCCGACGATCAGGACCTCGACGAGTGGTTGCAGCACACGATCTTTCCAGCCGAAGCCATGAATGTGGATGAGGCCTTCGTACGGGCGGGCACGCGGCTGGCCTTGGCCGAGCTGATCCGCGGTGGGGTCACCACGGTCTGCGACATGTACTACTTCGAGCATGCGGTGGCTGAAGAGATGGCCGGCGCCGGGCTGCGGGGCCTGCTGGGCCAGGCCCTGATCGACTTTCCTGCCCCCGACAGCGCCGATCACAACGCGGCGATGGCCTGCATGGAGCGCTACGTCGACAGCTGGCAGGGCCATGCGCTGATCACACCGGCCATCGCCCCGCATGCCCCGTACACCGTTTGCGACGACCATCTGCTGGAAGCGCGGCGCTTCGCCGACCGCCACGGCTGCCCCCTGGTGATCCATCTGGCCGAAACCCGCCACGAGGTGGCGGAGAGCCGGCGGCTCAAGGGGGCGGCGCCGGTGGAGCATCTGGCCGCCCTCGGTGTGCTGAGCGAAGCGATGGTGGCCGCCCATGTGGTGTGGGCCGAGGAGCACGAACTCGACCTACTGCAGCGACACGGTGTGGGCATCGTGCACAATCCCCAATCGAACATGAAACTCGCCTGCGGGGTGGCGCCCCTGCCCTCCATGCTGCAGCGGGATCTGCCGGTGGGCCTGGGCACCGACGGTTCCGCCTCCAACAACGATCTCAGCCTCTGGGAGGAGATCGACACCGCCGCCAAGCTGCACAAGCTGATCAGCGCCGATCCCAAGGTGGTCACGGCCCAGGAAGCCTTCGAGATGGCCACCATCCGTGGCGCCCGGGCCTTGCACCTCGAGAGCCAGGTGGGGTCGCTGGAAGTGGGCAAACGGGCCGACCTGGCGGTGCTCGACATGGAGGCCATCAACCAGTTGCCGCTGAGCTCCATCTATTCGGCGCTGGTGTACGCCACCAAGGCCAGCGATGTGCGCACCTTGGTAGTGGAAGGCCGGGTGGTGCTGCGTGATCGCACCTTGCTGACACTGGACGAAGCGGCGATCAATGCCGAGGCGCTTACCTACCGGCACCGCATCGTCGAACGCCTCGGCCTGGACTCCGGCGCCGCCGCCGGCTGATCAGAACTGGAGCTGCACCTGCAGAGCCAGGGCCAGGATTGAGCCGATGCCCGGTGAAGTCTGGATCCACTGCAGCACAGGCTGCAGTGTCAGGCTGCTGTTGATGGCGACGCTGTAGTTGAGCTCCAGCAGGGACTGAGGCCCAAGACCAGCCGTCAGTTGCTGATTAAAACGGCTCTGGCCATAGCCAAGAGCCAGCACATCAAAAGGCCGTCCGGCGATCAGGCCCTGGCACAGCCAGCCGCCGCTGCCGGTGAACCTGACGGGATTGCCGCCCGCGTCGTTGCCACCACTGAGCCCGAACCAGATCCGATTGTCCAGGCCGATCGGCAGTTCGGGGGCCAGGGTGAGGGAGCTGAACAGCAGCGGCAATATCTCGCCACTGCCGCTGAGGGCAATAGAGCCGCCACCCACCTGCAACAGCGGCGCCGGCAGCTGGCGTCCCAGGGGCTGACCCCGATGACGAATCGGTGCAGCCAGCCGCCGCGCCCCCGGCAGGCGATCGAAACTCCATTGCAGCACCTGGGCGTAGCCGTCAACCGCCGGCTGGTTGGGGTCGACCCCCAGCAGCGCCGCCAGCCTGCTGCTGGGATTGAGCAGGTAGGCGGCATAGCGCCATTCCCCATGGGCACCGGTATCGCCAGGGATAGCCGGGTCAGCCGGTACGGGCCGCCACTTCAACTCGATCCCCGGAGCCACATAGGGGTTGATCGGTAGTCCGGGTTGGTTGAGGTTCAGGACATCGTTAAAGACAGTGTTCACATAGACGTTCAACACCGGTGAGTCCACAAAATCCGGATCAAGCGAAAACAGACCCGCCTTGAAATCGATGCCAATGCCGCGGCGTTCGACGCTGGCCTCGCTGATCCAGAGGCCGGTGGGGCTGTCCTGAGCCGAGAGCGGGAAGACGGCACCGATCGTCTGGCCGTAGCCGGCAACACCGCTGACCAGGGTGAGCGTGCCATGGGCAACCCAGTGATCGGCCTCGCGCCAGCGGTTCGGATCCTTGCCGAAACCCGAGCTGAGCTTGAGATCCAGGTTGCTCTGCTGAATCCAATTGCGACCCTGGACCAGGCCGCCCGTGGGATTGACGAAACCATCACCCTGAATGTTCAGTGCCAGGTTCGACCAGGCGGGCAGCTTCAACAGCCCGTTGAGAGTTGGCCAGGACTGGGCCGGAGCCAAGGGCTGCTGAGGCGAGGGATCGGGGGCCGCGGCGACCGCAGCCGGGAGCTGGCCCGGCAACGCGCCCGTGGCGGAAGCCGGAGGTGCCGCGGTTTCAGCTTCCGCCTGCGCCGCGCCGATGCTGGTGGCCAGCCACAGGGCAGCGGCAGCCAGCCATCGATGCCAGCCGGATCGACCCGGCGACCGAATCAGCCAGCCGACTGGGCTGGGCATCGCTGCAGCGATGGCGGCACGCGAGACACCTTCAACGGGCGCGGTACTGCTAGATAAAAGGCATCCAGGGCCTGCCATCCCCAGCTGGGGGCCGGTGCTGTGCTGCCTGAATGCCATGGGGATGGATCCGCTGCGCATACCGGGCCGAGCACTCGCTGATGGTGACACCGGATCAGGAAGCTGGGCAGCCCGTGGGGCTGCTAGCGAGCTGGTGACAGGGCATCGTTGCGGGCGGACATCCAAAGGGGGGGCCAGCCAAGCCTGGGATTCAGCGCGGCTTGACAGCCTTGGCCCCATCACATTGGGCATTTTTCTGAATCCCTGAACTCTTGCTGGAGCGGCAAAGATATTGAATACTGCCATCGGCCTTCTCATTCTTCTGCCAGAAGAAGCCCCCGGGACTGGGCTTGCCCTGGGCCACGACCTTGGCCGCGGCAGGTGCGATTGGCAGCAGGGCCGGCCACAGCACAGCTGCGCAGGCCAGCCCGAACAGCAGGGAAGACAAACGCATGGGATCGGCACAGGGGGCGTGACCACCTCTTTAGCGCTGGAGCAAGGCGCTGTCAGGTCCCACCCCCCATCAACCAAGGCCGGGACAGGGCCGGGGAGGCCCTCAGCGCCAGCCCACAAGCCAGGCCAGCTGGTAGAAGCAGAAACTGACCAACCAGGCCAGGACCAGGGACCACAACACGGAGAACACGGTGAAACCGAGGCGTTTCGATTCGGTGCGAATCACCGCCACCGTGGAGAGGCAGGGGGTGTAAAGCAAGGTGAACAGCATGAAACTGACCGCCTGCACCCAGCTCACCTCGCTGGCCAGGGCATGGCCGAGGGCACCATGGCCGGCGCTCTGGCCATAGATCACGGCCAAGCCGCCCAGCACGATCTCCTTGGCGATGAAGCCGAAAACCAGGGCGACCGTGAGCCTGGGGTTAATGCCAATCGGTGCCAGCACCGGCTGCAACAGCTCGCCCAGGCGACCGGAAAGGGACGCGGCCGAGGCGGGGGCAACACCGAGGGGCAGGTTGTTCAACAACCAGATGGCCACCACACCGAAGATGATGTACCGGCGGGCCCAGAACCAGAAATGGCGTACCTCCGCCCAGGCACGCCGCAGCACCTGGAGAACCGTCGGCAGGCGATAGGGGGGCAACTCCAGCACCAGGGCCTCCTCACTGGCAAAGCGTCCCTTGAACAGCAGGGCCGTGAGAATGGCTGCGGCAAAACTGAGCAGATAGAGCCCGAAGATCACCAGGGCGCCCTGGCGCGGCGAGAAAAACACCGACGCCATGAACAGGAAGACATTGAGGCGGGCGGAGCAGAGCGAAAAGGGAATGACCAACATCGAGAGCAGTCGCAAGCCGCTCGAGCGCATCACCCGGGTGCCGAGAATGGCTGGCACATTGCAACCGAAACCCATCAGCGACAGCACAAAGCTGCGGCCATCGAGCCCGAGCCGCTCCATGAAGGCATCCATCAGAAAGGCGGCCCGCGACAGATAACCGCTGTCCTCGACCACGCCCATGGCCAGGAAGAACAGGAAGATCACCGGCAGAAAGGCACTGACCGTGCCGATGCCGAGGACCACGCCATCGACGATGAACCCCCTCGCGAATGACGGCCAGCTGGCTAGCGCGGGGGTCAGCACATTCAGGCTCAGATTCTCGATCAGGGCGACCAGGGCCTCCTGCATCGGCACCCCGAGGGCATAGATGGCCTGAAACATCAAGGCCATCACCAGAAAGAAGATCGGCAGGCCCAGCAGCGGATGCAGCAGCCAGCGATCCAGTCGACGGGTCAGGGCATCGCGCCACTGGGCCGGGAAGGTGACGGCGGCGTCCAAAATGGTCTCCATGGCCGCGGCTCGATCAGCATCAGCAGCGGCCAACCTGGCCTCCAGATCCCGCACGCCAGACCCCGCGCCCGGCTCGGACGCCGCCAGCTCCCTGTTGATGGCTTGGCGGGCCTGAGCCAGGCCCTGCCGGTACTTGGCGCTGATCAGCAGCACCGGCAGGGCCAACCGCCGCTCTAGCTCCTCGATATCGATGGCGACACCGAAACGCCTGGCCTCATCGGCCATGTTCAGCAACAGCAGAGCCGGCAGGCCCAGCTGACGCACCTGCAGAGCCAGCCTCAGCTGGCGATCGATCTGGGAAGCATTGAGGATGATCACCACCAGATCTACAGGCGTGGACTCGAGGAAACGACGCACGACGGCCTCATCTTCCGAGTGGCCGCGCAGGTCGTAGATGCCGGGCAGATCCACCAGCTGCACGTTGCGTCCCTCAAGCGTCAGCTCCGCCTGCATCAGATCCACCGTCAGCCCTGGCCAGTTGCCGATGTGGGCATGGGCTGCAGTGAGCTGGGAAAACAGCGTCGATTTGCCCGTGTTGGGCATCCCCAGCACCGCGACCGTGGCCTGGCCGTGCACCTGCACCAGGCCGGTGGCATCGAGGCAATGGGTCATGGGTTCACAGGGCTGGGATCGCCGGCGAGCACCACGACGCGAGCGGCGTCCACCCGGCGCAGCATCAACTCGGTCATGCCGACCCGCAGATGAATCGGCCCCGACCACCAGCCGCGCCGCAACACCTTCACCTGCTGCCCGGGCTTGATGCCAAGAGCCTCGAGGCGATGACCCAGACCAGGCTCCACAGCCAGGGCCGAGACCGTGGCGGATGCACCGGCGCTGAGATCAACCAGACAGAGGCGCTCGGGGACCGGAGCAGCGGGGCGGGCCAGGGCTTCTTATTGCGAATGATGCTCATTATCTTAAAGCAAGGCAACGGCAACGCCCCGGTGCCGTTCCGAAGTGATTCACGAGCGACGATTCACGGCCATGACCACGCCGCCCCCCAGCAGCAAGGTCAGGGACAGGGCAATGGCAACGGCCGGGCCGGCCAGGGCCCGGAGCACCAGTGCCACCAGAAGGCACACCAGAACCAGCACCAGCACCGAAAGCATCGATCTCATCGACCGCACCAGAACCCTGGATTCAACGGGACCTGAGCAGGGGTGCCAGCGCCGAATCTCGAACCAAACCCAGTCCCGAAATGAATAAGGAAGAAAATACGCACTTTGCCCATGGTTAACGGCAACAACAACCTGAAGATCAAACCCTTCTGCCGCGAGCTTCGCTGGAAAGAACCAGCCTCGAACAGCAGCGTCATGGATCCAGACCTGGGGCCCCGAACGCCTGGCTCGCCAGGAACGGGCCCCGCGCAAAGGCTACGGAGAGCAGACTGAAACAGGCCCGCTTTACGATTCCACATAAAACCATAAGCATTCTTGCTCAACCTTTGATCGAAACCAGCGATCCATCGTACGGTCAGGAGATCACCACAAAGGCAACAGCATGAACAGCTGGTCGGCGAACTCCCTGAATCAGGCCCTGAGCATGAATACCCAATCCGCCCTTGGATCCAGCACCCAGTTCGGACATGAAAAGAATCAGGAGATCGACGCCGTGGAAGCCTATTTCGAGTGCATCACCACCTGCTCTCTTGATGACGGCGAATGCATCACCACCTGCACAGAAATTCTGAGAGAGCACAGTTAATCCCCAGGCTTTTGCTGGCCTGAAGATCACCGCAGCCGAACAAACTGGGTTCCACTAAGTGGAGCCCAACCCCATTGAACTTGGCTGAGCCTCGCCCAGCATGGCCGAAACCCCCTCGTCCTGCGCAGGAGGGGGGCATGTAAGATAGCCATTGAGAGCCCCGCCACAGATTAAGTCGCTTCATGCGATGATTCACAGAAGCAGTAGACGAAGCAGTTGATGTCCACGCCTGATTCAGCGATCCCGAACCAACCAGACAGCCAGGCCAGTCCAGCAGCAGATGCGCCAGCCCAGGTTGAGTTGCCTAGAAGCTCCGACCGCAGTCGGATGCCATCCGGGACTCCCGCCAGGATGACCCTGCCAGACAAGCAAAGTATTTTCGTCACCCTCAACGACATCAGCAAAGGTGGTTGCTGCATCGTGCGCACCGGCACCCTGCCCCTGAAGCCTTCCGATCTGGTACGGATCGAGGTCTGGAACGATGATATTCAGCTCAAGGTGTCCTTTCCCGCCACCGTTCGCTGGGTGAAGACGCTGACGATGAGCAGCAAAGCGGGACTGCGCTTCGTTGATTCATCGATCAAGACCCACCGCTACATCGAGGAATACCTCACCCGCACGCTGCCGCTGTCCGCCTGAACCTGCCCCGGGTTCAGGATCCCCGCAACAGACGGCGGCGCAGCCGGTCGCTCAGCTCTTCACCAACCAGGGTGAGCAAGGCATAGACCAGCACCAGCGCCGCCAACTGGTCCCAGGCAAAACTGCTGAGGCTCTCCAGCATCTGGCTGCCCAGGCCCACCGCCCCGGCCAGCCCCACGACGACGGTTTCCCGCAGCATCACGTCGCTGCGATAGGCCCCATAGGCCAGGTAGGAGCGGGCCACCCCGGACATCCGGCCATAGAACAGGGCCAGTCGGGGGCCACTGCCGGCGGCCAACAGCGCCTGCTGCGCCGCCGGACTCTGATCCTGCAGCCCCTCCCGCAGCAGGCGCCCGAGAATGCCGAGGTTGTGCAGCCCCAGGGCCAGCGCGGCGGTGATCAGGCTGGGCTTGAGCACGAACAGCAACAACAGCAGGGTCAGCGGCGGCGGCCAGAGCCGGGCCAACACCCAGCTGAACCCCACGAGCCAGCGAGCCCATGGCCAGGGGGCCGCGACCAGCAGCTGCAACGGCGCCAGGCCCACCGCCAGAGCCGCCGCCAGCACCGTCAGCAGCAGGGTGCCACCGACCAACTGGGGCCAAGGCAGGCTCAGCACCGCCTGCCAATGGCCCGACTCCAGGCCCGGTAAGGGCTGCCAATGGAGCAGCACTGCCGGATCAACCCCCAGAGCCCGGCCCACCCACACCAGCAGCGGCAGCAGGGTGCCCAACGCCAGCACCATCTCCCGCCCACGCCTGCCCACGCCGGGCTGATGGAGGGCCAGGCGACGCGGCATCCCCCAGCGGCGGCGCAGCAGACCCACCCATGTCTCCAGCAGCAGCATCACCGCCAGCAGCAGCCACAGACCGCTCCAGAGTTCATGGAACTCCAGCGACTGGAGGCTCAGCTTGAGGTCCGTTCCCAGGCCGCCGAGGCCGAAAACCCCGAGCAAGGTGGCGCTGCGCAGAGCGCATTCGAGCCGGTAGCCGCCATAACTCAAGACACCGGGCAGCAGCGGTGGGCCCAGGGCGGTCAGTAAGGCAGCGGGGCCGGGGGCACCACCGGCGCGCAGGGCCTCGAGGTTGGCGGTGGGGAGGGCATCCAGCAGATCACTGACGACCCGCGCCACCAGGGCGCTGTAGGGGATGGCAATCGCCAGCACCGCCACCGCCGGCTGCAATCCCAGCACCTGCAACAGCAACAGGCCCCAGAGCAGCTCATGGATCGAGCGGGGCAGCGCCAGCAGCCGACGGATCAGATCGGCCGGCAACGCATGGCCCAGCAGCGTGCGCCACAGGGTTCGGGAACTGGCCAGGCCCAGCACGAGGCCGGCGATCAGGCTGATCCCCCAGCCCACCAACGCCATGCCGACGGTCACCCCGACACCGGCCAGCAGAGCCCTCAGCACCACCGGATCCAGCGACGGCGTCAGTGCAGCCGCCGCGAATTCCATGATCAGGTCCAGCCCACCGCCATGCAGCAATCCAGGCAGGGCCAGCAGCACCGGCACCAGCACCAGGGCCGGCAACAGCAGTAGCAACGGTGGCGCCGGCCTCATCGGCTCCCCGCCTCGGAGCCATAAAGCTCACGCAGGCTGGCCCCGTCCACATCGGCGGCCGCGCAGTCGAACAGCAGGCGCCCCTGCCGCAGGCCGATGACCCGATCAAAGCCCTCCAGCAGATCGGGGCGATGCAGGCTGAGCAGCAGCGCCCGGGGGGCCTGGGCCTGGCACAACAGCAGGGCCAACAGCTGGGCGGCCAGGCGCGGATCCAGGCTGGCGAGCGGTTCATCGGCCAGCAGCAGGCTGGGCTGCTGGCGGAGCAGCCGGGCCAGGGCCAGCCGCTGGCGCTGCCCGCCGGAGAGGGCGGTGACCGGTTGCGACAGCAGGGCCGGATCCAGCTCCAGCTCGCGCAGGGCGGCGGCACAGGCTTCGGTTTCCAGCGGCAGCAGCAGATTGAGCAGGGCCCTCGGCCAGCCCCAGTGAGCCAGGCGGGCCGCATTGAGGTTCTGCTGCACGCTCAGTTCCTCGATCAGGCGCAGCTCCTGCCAGAGGGTGCCGATGCGGGCCTGCTGGCGCCGGCGCTGGCGGCCGGTACGGGCCGGCGGCGCCCCTTGCCAGAGCACCTGGCCCGAGCTGGGGGTCAGGGATCCGTTGGCCACCGCCAGCAGGGTGCTCTTACCGGCACCGCTGGGGCCGAGCAGCGCCACCCGCTCGCCAGCATTGATGCGGAGATCCAACTGCTCCAGCCGCAGCCGATCGCGGCCGTCGACGCTGATCTGCCGGAACTCCAGCAAGGGAGCAGCCTCGGCCGCTTCAGGCCTCGCCATCGGGATGCTGCTTCAGCAGGGCCTGGAGCCGGAGCACCAGATCTTCCCGCTGGGCAGGATCACCCACCAGCGCCAGCCGGCCATGCCCGGGCCACCAGTTGAGCTTGAGGTTGCTGACGCCGTCCTCGAACACGGCCATCTGGAAGGCTTCCCGGGATTGCCAGCGACAGGGGATCCCCAAGGAAGCCACCAACTCCTGGAGGTCGTCGATTGAGCCGTTGAAAATCACAGGGAGTGGGGGAGAGGGGGAAGGTCAGCGGATCTTGCCGATCTGGCGACCCACCTGTTCAATCTTGGCGTAGGCGGCGGCTTCGGCAGGGGTGAACTGCTGGGCGCCGAACAGGGCGAGGATCTGTTTCTGCTGCGGATCGCCGGGCCGCCAGCTGACGATCGCCTGTTGCAGCTTGACGGTGAAGCCCTTGCCGAAGCGTTGATCGAGATCCCCCTGGGCAATCCAGTGATAATCCTGATAACCGGGGCTCTTCCAGATCGCCACCACCTTGGAGCGCTTGGCCTTGCCGTCATGCAGGCTGGTGCGCCAGACCTGCTCGTTGACGACGCCGGCGTCGTAGGTGCCGCTCTGCACCAAGGCGATCGTGGCGTCATGGCTGCCGCTGAAGCCGGGGGCCCCTCCCGCGAAATCGGAGAGCTTCACCCCGGCCTGGCTCAGGAAATACTGGGGCATCAGACGGCCGGATGTGGAGCTTTCCGAGCCGAAGGTGAAGCGTTTGCCCTTCAGGCGGGCCAGATCCTTCTGATCGCGGAAGGGCTGAATGCCGCTGGCGGTGCTGGCGATGAAGATGCTGTGGAACGCCACATCGATATCGCGCTGGGCCAGCACCCGGGAGCCCGGTTTCTGCAACCGCGCCTGGACACCCGTGAGCCCACCGAACCAGACCAGATCGAGATCGCCGGTGCGAAAAGCGCTGACGGCGGCGGTGTAATCGACCACCGGCACGTACTTCACCGTCACCCCGAGCTGGCGGCTGAGCTCTGCGGCCACCAGCGGATAAAGGCGATTGAGCTTCTCGGGCTTCTGATCGGGGATGGCGCCGATGCGCAGCACCCGGGTGGCCTTGGCCGGTTCGGCCGCGGCACGGGGCATCAGCGCGCCCCCCCCGCCGCTGAGCACGGGTACCAACAGGGGACTCAGCGCCAGGCTGAGCCCGGCAAGAACGGCGGCGGTGCGGCGGCGAATCGTCATGAAAAGAAGTAGATCAGTTCTGAGTACCGAGCATTTGCACCAGCACCTGGCGCGGCCGCGGCCCATCCAGCTCCACCAGCATCACCGATTGATAGCGCCCCAGCCCGAGACGGCCGCCGATGATCGGCACACTCAGCTGGCATCCCAGCATCAGCGCGATCAGATGGGAGTGGGCATTGCGCGGCTCATCGGCAGGCACATCGCGCAGGTGCAGATCGTTGTGCTGCCAGGGATGATCCGCCGGCACCAGGGTGCGAAAAAAGCTGGCGATGTCGGCCATCAGGCGCTCTTCGGCCTCATTGATCACCAGGGCTGTAGTGGTGTGCTGGGCCACCGCCACCAGCAGCCCTTCCTTAAGGCCGCTGGCCTCCACGCGGGCGTTGAGCTCAGCGGTGAGGTCGTGGCAGGCGACGGCGGCCCGGGTGTCCACGGACAGGGTGAAGTGCATCAGCGGCAGCTCTGGCGGGACACGGTCCCAGGGGACAGGGGCATGGGGGACATGGACATGGAGGCTGTCTGGGGTGGCTGGTGACCATCCAGACGCCTCCATCCTGGACGGTCCAGGCAGCCAGGCTGTCCGACCGAGGCTTCTGTGGCCTGAATCACCCTCAACCACAAGCGCCTTAGGCGGAGATCGACAGCGGGCTGGCGCTGGCACCGGCCTGCCATGCCCCCGTTCTCCCCGACTGCGTCCCCTACCTACCTACGCTGCAGCCGTTTGCGCCTGTCGCCCGGAGGCGTGGGGTTCCGGGCCGCTGCCGCCATGATTCCAAATCTGCCAATCACGGAGTTCCTGGCGGGGAAGGGGCCGATCCTCGATGTGCGCAGCCCAGCGGAATTTGCCCAGGGTCACATCCCCGGTGCCACCAGCCTGCCGCTGTTTAACGACGCCGAACGGGCCGAGATCGGCACGCTCTACAAACAGCAGGGTCGCCAGGCGGCAGTGAGCCGCGGCCTGGCGCTGGTGGGGCCCCGCATGGGAGACCTCGCCATCGCCTTGCAAACGGCCAGCACGGGTACCGCCCCGCTGCGGCTCCACTGCTGGCGCGGTGGCATGCGTTCGGCCTCGGTGGCCTGGTTGGCCCACCAGCTCGACCTGCCGGTCCTGCTGCTGGAGGGGGGCTACAAGAGCTATCGCCGCTGGGTGCTGGAGCTGTTCGAGCGGCCCTGGCCCGTGCGGCTGCTGGGGGGACGCACCGGCTGCGGCAAGACGGAACTGCTGCTAGCCCTCGAGCAGCTGGGGGTGGCGATGGTGGATCTCGAAGGGTTGGCCCATCACCGCGGCAGCAGCTTCGGCGCCCTGGGCCTACCGCCCCAGCCCAGCAGCGAGCACTACGAAAACTGCCTGGCCGCGGCCTTTTCCCGCCTGGAGGGCGCCCGGGCGATCTGGCTGGAGGCGGAGAGCTCCCAGGTGGGCCGCTGCCGTATCCCCGCCGGGCTCTGGCGCCAGATGCAGGCAGCCGAGGTGCTGGAGATACAGCGACCGCTCGAGCAACGGGTGGAGCATCTAGTGGCGATCTACGGGGTCCAGGAGCCCCAGGCCCTGGCGGAGGCCACCCGCCGCATCGGCAAACGGCTCGGCCCCCAGCGCACGGCCATCGCCCTGGAGGCCATCGACCACGGGGACTGGGGTAGCGCCTGCCGGCAGATGCTCGATTATTACGACCGCTGCTACGACCACGAACTCAACCAGCATCGGGTCTCCACGGTGGAGCTGGGCAACCTGAGCCCGGCGGCGGCGGCACGGGAGCTGCTGGAACGGGGCCTGGTGACGCCGAACTAGGCCAAGCCGGCCGGCAGCACCCGGGCGATCAGGGCCGCCTCCACGAAGCCGGCAGCATGCAGCTCCGCCAGAGCCGCCGGCGCCCGCTCCGCCGGCAACGCCGCCAGCAGCGGCCCGCAGGTCTGGGGATCGAGCAACAGGCCGCGGAGCCCGGGCTCCGGCGGGTCGGCGGCAGCCCAGCGCACCGGCCCGTCCAGCAGGGCCAGGGCACCGGCATTGGCGGGGGAGAGGCTGCTGGCATAGCCCCGCCGCAGCAGATCCAGGGCCCCAGGCAGGGCCGGGATAGCCTCCCCAGCGAGCTCCACCCTCACGTCCGCCGCCGCGGCGAGCATCTCGCCCAGATGGCCCAGCAGCCCGAAGCCGGTCACATCGGTGCAGGCCCGCACCCCATGGCGGGCGAGCAACGGCACCAGAGCGGCCTGGCTGCGCTGGAGTTCGGCCAGGGCCCCATCGATCCACTGGGGCTCCGCCGCCCCCGCCATCGCCGCCGCAAACAGAACACCGCTGCCGAGGGGACGGCTGAGCAGCAGGACATCACCGGGAAGTAAAGGCCCCTTGGGCCAAAAAGCCTGCGGCGGCACGCGGCCATTGACCGTGAGCGCCAGGGCCAGACCGGCCCCGTCGCGGCCCTCGAGGGTGTGGCCGCCGATCAGCGCCGCGCCGAGGGGCTCCAGCACCGAACGCACCCCGTCCAGGGTCTGCAACAGCAGCTCTTCCTGCAGGGCTTCAGTGGCCTGCGGCACGGTCACCAAGGCCTGTACCGATTGTACCGAAGCCCCGCAGGCCCACAGATCACTGCAGGCGTGCAGGGTGGTGAGGCGGGCGTTGAGCCAGGGGTCGTCAACCAGGGCAGGGAAGCCGTCGATGCTCTGCAGCAGCCAGTCGCCATCGGCGGCCAGTCCGAGCCAGGCGGCATCCTCAGCCGGCGGCGCCTGGCCGCTGGGATCGAGACGGGCCAGGGCACGGCTCAGGGGCCGGGCCGCCAGCTTGGCGCCGCAACCCCGGCAGGCCATCGCGCCAGCCATCGGATCGGAGCCAGCCGTGTCCGCAACCGCCCCAAGCGCGCTGAACCGGGCCATGAAGCGTTGATCGATCCACTGCTTGAGCCGCCATAGCCAGCGGTAGGGGCCGAGGGTGAACGGCCCCCAGAAGGCCAGCGCCCGCAGGGGCTGCTGCTCGCCTGGGGCTGCCGGCGCGGCGCCCACACCAAGGAGCTGCAGGGCCCAGGCCGGCGGCGACCAGGACCGCAGCGATGCCCCCGGCCACTGCAGCCGGCGCAGCAGGTTGGCGGCCAGCACCGGCGCGGCCCGCACCGCCCACACCCCCGCCGGTGGCCGGGGCGCGGCGGCGATCAGCCCACAATCTCCACTGGCAAAGATCTGGGGCTGGCCGATCACCGCCAGGGTCGGCTCCGTCAGCACCCGGCCACTGGCCGCCTGCACCGGCAGGCCGGCGGCGGCCAGCCACGCCGGCGCCCGGCTACCGGTGCAGGCCAGATCCGCCGGTGCCGAATTGGGGCTCTGGCGCTCCAGCGGAATCTCCGCCTCTGCCAGCAGGCGCTCCACCGCACGGCGGGCGGCTCCGGCCTCGAAATGAAGGTCACGACCCCGCAACAGCAGGCGACTGGCCACGCCGCGGCAACGCAGGGCCAGGGCCAGTTCCACTGCAGCGGCACCACCCCCGCGGATGCGCACGCTCGCCCCCGGCTCCAGGGCCTCACTCCAGGCCAGGAACGGCTCCAGAGGCTTGACCGACAGGCCGGAACTTGCATCAGCAGGACGACCCGCGACGGCCGGCCCCTTGGCCCCATCAGGCGGGAGTTCCTCGGCGGTGAGAGCGCCGACATCGAGGCTGAGGAGGTCAAAACAGAGCGGTGGTCGCCCCACCAGCTCCAGGAGCCGCCGGCCGGGATCGAGGCCGATGATCTCGGCCTGAATGAAGCTGACGCCGGCCAGCGTGCAGAGGCGGCGCAGATCGATCGCACAGGCACGGCGCGGGTAGAGACCGGCCACCAGGCCGGGCACCATGCCGGAATAGAGCGCCGTGCTGGTGCGATTGACCAGGCTGATCAGGGTGCCGGGCGGACGCCGCCGCCGATCCATGGCCCACTGGCGCAGCACCAGGGCATGGGTGTGGCCACCGCCGGCCAGCACGAGCAGGCGCCGGGGCAGGGCAGAGCCTGACGATTCGCGGTTGAAGCCCTGCACGCAACTGTCAGGGCGAAGGTTGATTCAGTCTGGCGCCTGCCTGAAGCAGCCCATAACCTGGCGGGGTCATCGAAAGGCGCCGAAACGGCCATGGATCCTGTTATGGCCGAACTCCTCGCCAAGCTGGAGGCGGGCCAGATCCACCGTCATGAGATGGAGTCTTATCAGAATCAGGCTCAGCCGGCGGAGATCCAGCTGGAACTGATGTGGATCCTGTTCGCAATCGACACCCTGGAACAGCATCGAAACCGGCTGGTCGACAAGCTGAGGGCTCTGAAGACCTGAAGCTCTGTCATGCCCTCCCTGCACCATCGCGAACGCCACAACAGCCACCGGGTGGGCTGGCTGCGGGCCGTGGTGCTCGGAGCCAACGACGGCACCATCTCCGTCTCGAGCCTGGTGGTGGGTATCGCCGCCGCCGGCGCCGATCGCCCGACCCTGCTGCTGTCCGGCCTGGCAGCGATCGTGGCCGGAGCGATGTCGATGGCGGCCGGGGAATACGTCTCCGTGAAGTCGCAGGCGGATACCGAAGCGGCGGACCTGGCCCGCGAACGCCAGGAACTGGCCATGGACCCGGGCGGTGAGCTGGCGGAACTCACGGAGATCTACCGGCAGCGCGGCCTGGAGCCGGCCCTGGCCCGCCAGGTGGCCGAGCAGCTCACCCTGCATGACGCCCTGGGCACCCACGCCCGCGACGAACTGGGGCTGAGCGAGATCCTGCGGGCCCGACCGATTCAGGCGGCCCTGGCTTCCGCCGCCAGCTTCACCGCCGGGGCCGTGCTGCCGCTGCTAACGATCCTGCTGAGCCCCGTCGGCCAGATCAGCCTGATCACCACGGTGGTGGCGTTGCTGGCCCTGATGGCCCTGGGCGGCCTGGCCGCCTGGGCCGGGGGTGCGCCGATCCGCAGCGGCAGCCTGCGGATGCTGTTCTGGGGAGCCCTGGCGATGGGCCTGACCGCCCTGGTGGGCAAGATGTTCGGGTCCTCCGTCTGAGGTTCAGACAGAGACCGTGGCCATGAATCCCGGCGGCCCGTTCAGCGCCGGCCCATTCAGCGCCGGACCGGCACCACCGCCATGCCGATCGGGGCCAGGGCGATCACGGCGAGCTTGAGATGTTGCAGGCCGAAGGGGATGCCGATGATCGTGATGAAGCAGGCCAGAGCGGAAGCCACATGGCCCACCGCCAGCCACCAGCCGGCCAGCAGGAACCAGATCAGATTGCCCAGGAAGCCGAGGGGACCGGTGCCCAGGTCGCCCCGGCCGCTCAGTTCGGCCCGGCTGACCGCTTCACTGCCAAACGGCCAGAAGGAGAACTTGCCGATCACGAAGCAGGCCCTGGCCCAGGGAATCCCAACGATCGTCAGGGCCGCCACCAGCCCGGCGAGCCACCAGCCCAGGCCCATCAGCACGCCACCGAACAGGAACCAGATGACGTTGGCGATGAAGCGCAGCACGATCGGAGCCGACCCAGGCGTTGGCCCAACCTAGGGGCGCTCCTCACGCTGCAGGACTGCGCCAATGCGGGACTGCGACAAAAAACTGCCGGCCTTCCGCCCTCAGCCTTCAGCCGCCCAGAGCCTGTTCCTGTTGCGCATGGATCAGCAGACAGGAATCAAGAGCTTTGCCGCCGTAGCCGCAATGCAGCTCGGAATCAAACGGAGGAAGCCGCGACTTGATTTTCGCGCTGGTTCGCCAAACTCGCAAATGCTGCCCTCGATCTCAAGTAGGCGACGTCACTGAATCGAGATTGCCTTGAGACCTTTCCCAGACTCCAGTGCGTGTTGGCATGGAGCGACCAGCAACCACGGCCAGCGGGCTGCAGCGGAAACCCACCGCTTTTGCATCGGATCCGGCCAATGGCGCGTGGTGATTCCTGGCTCAGGCCTGCTCAGGCACAGCAGAGCCGGCCCACAGGCGCCGCAGCCGACACGGCCCCGACCACGAGATAGGACCAACCCACGGCATGGACCAGGCGACAGGAGGCGGGGCCATGCTGGTGGCCGTCCCCACGCCAAAGCGCATGTCCCGCGAACAGCTCCGGGCTTTTCTCGCCAGGGTTCAGGACAACCCCGCGCTGCGAAGCGCGGTTCTGGCCGCCGCCACCGCCGACGATGTCGCCCAGATCGCCGCCGGCCTGGGCCATGAATTCTCCGGCGATGAACTGCTGCGCGCCTCCGGTCAGACCTTCGACCGGGTGACCGTCACCAAGCGGGATATCCCCGGCGAGTACAGCTGAAAACCGAATAGCAAGCCGCAGGCGCCAGGCACCGGCATTTCTGGCATCAGACGCAACGGTTTACTGTGCGGATCAAAGGTGAACCTGGCCCCTGATGGTGAAGGAAGAAGGCTGCCGCTCCGCGGAACTGCGCGAGCTGGGCTGGAGCGCCGAACAAGTGCGCATCTACGAGGAACTTTGGGAATACCGGCAGCGATGGGGAGCGATCAACCTCGAACGGGAGGAACGCCTGCTGCTGCGCAAGGCCGAGGCCGCCCTGCCCAAACGGCCCACCTCCTCCCGAGGAGCCGCCCGCAAGACCATCAAGGAGAAGACACATCACCGCTGGTTGAGCTTCCACCACGAGGCGATGAAGGCCAGCGCTGAGGCACTGGGGATCGGGGCCGATGAAGAAGCTGCTTGGCCGATCCTGCTGGAGGAGGAACTGCGGGCCCTTGAGTACTACGAGCCGGTGCTCGGCCTTCCCGACACCCTGAAAGCAAAGCTTTTTCTGCCGGAACGGGAGCGCCTCACCGCCGAAGCCGCAAGCCTCGGCCGGGTCATCAGCTATGACTTCAATGCTGCCCTAGAAGTCCTGAAACAACAGGAACCCACCAGCTGGAAGTCCCTCCGGGGCGACGAGCGAGCCACGGCGACCGATTACCCAGTGCTGGATGCCGAAACAGCCCGCAGTTTCCGCGCCAGGGTGCAGCGAGAGATTTCAGCTTTCACCCGAGCCACCTATCCCTCCCTCAAGGACAGCGAAAAACCCGAGCCTGTTGAGCATAGCCAGCCCAACTGAAAGTTGATCGCCCCCGTCCAGACCCTCCCAGCCTGGCTGTCTGAGAAGATTCTCACAGCGCCTTAAAGGGCCTAAGTAGGCCTCCCACACCCCTTGAGTCGAGTCACCATGACCGCATCCGTTCCCCATTCCGCCAGCGACGGACGTGAGGCGACCGGCAGCAAGGGCACAATCCTGGTGGTGGACGACGAGGCCAGCATCCGCCGCATTCTGGAAACCCGCCTCTCGATGGTGGGCTACACCGTGGCCACGGCCAGCGACGGCGAGGAAGCGCTGGATCTCTTCCCCACCGTGGAGCCCGATTTGGTGGTGCTCGACGTGATGATGCCCAAGCTGGATGGCTACGGCGTCATCCAGGAATTGCGCAAGATCTCGGATGTGCCGATCGTGATGCTCACGGCCCTCTCCGAGGTCAAGGACCGGATCCTGGGTCTGGAGCTCGGAGCGGACGACTATCTGATGAAGCCCTTCAGCCCCAAGGAGCTGGAAGCCCGCATCCGCTGTGTGCTGCGCCGGGTCCATGGCAACGACAACAGCAATGGGAGCCAGCGACCCGCCGCCTCCAACGGCATTGAGGTGGGCGGGCTGCGCATCAACACGGCCAAGCGCCAGGTGTTCCGCGGCGATGACCGGATCCGGCTGACCGGCATGGAGTTCGGCCTGCTGGAGCTGCTGCTCAGCCGCTCGGGAGAACCCCTGAGCCGCGCCGACATTCTCACCAAGATCTGGGGCTACACGCCCGAACGCCATGCCGACACCCGGGTGGTCGATGTCCATGTCTCCCGGCTGAGGGCCAAGCTTGAGGAGGATCCGGAAAATCCCGAGCTGATCATCACGGCCCGGGGCATGGGCTACATGTTTCAGCGCATCGTCACGAACAACTAAACAGTTCGGGTTGATCCAGACAACATGGCACTTGGCTTGCGGATCGTCTGGTTGCTGGCACAGCATCGTCAACACAGCATCTCAACGGGGCCAGGCCTACCAGCCTCGTTTTGAGATCAGCCAGGTGCTGCGCTCATGCTGAATGCGCTGGTGGCCATCAGCTTGCTGGGGCTGCTGAGCAGCCGGAGCCACTCCCCCCTGATCGCCGTCCCCCTCGGCACCTCCACCATGCTGGTCTGTGGAAGCGGTCCTGCAGCGCAGCGCCGTACTGGATCAGCACAGCGACCAAGGGCTCGGCCATGGGCAGAACCTGCTCAAACAGAGCCTGCTGTTGATGCCCACAGCGATCGCCGCCGGCGGCGGCAGTGTCAACCCGATGCTGCAGCTCGACGATCTGATTAGCCGATTGCTGGTGCTGCTGATGCTGCCGCAGCTCCTGGATGGCGACGACGCTGGGCTCAACCGCGCAGCGAACCGCGGCCGGGACTAGCGGCAGCAGGATCCCTACAGCCATGACAGGCGCTGGCTCGAGTGAACCTGACGCATGTCGTCAACGTCCAAAAGGCCATCGACGCCGGGACATCGAGGGCATCCCTGCCGACGTGTGTGGACGAGCGCCATTGAACCGCGAACCTGGCGCACGAGGATGCGGCCAGCTTCTGGAGATGCAGAGACCGGGCTGTGAGGAACGACGGGTCAGAGATTCCATGCCGATCATGCCCACCGGCCAGGCGAAGGGAGAAGGAGGGCTGCGGAGCTGATCAACAGACACACCCGTTGGGGAAGCAACCTCACGCAAACCGGGCATCTTTGCCGGGAGATCCCCATCCCCATCGAGCCAGCTCAGAGCCATTCACCCCAGGCAGCCTTGCTAACGTCCGCCCCTAAAGCTGTCGATCCGAGCCACCCAGCCCTGTGATCAACGCCGTCGTCGAGATTGTTCTGATCCTCGTTCTGATCGTTGCCAACGGCATCTTTTCAGGATCGGAAATCGCGGTGGTCTCGTCCCGCAAGATCAGACTGGAGCAGCTGGCCGAGCAGGGCAATGGCCGGGCCGGCGCCGCCCTCAGGCTGGCCAATGCCCCTAACGACTTTCTCTCTGCCGTCCAGATCGGCATCACCCTGATCGGCATCCTCAGCGGTGCTGTCGGGGGTGCCACCCTGGCGCACCGTCTTCAGCCCCTGATCGCCTCGGTGCCGGCGCTGCGGGCCTGGAGTGAAGGCCTCAGTGTGGCCGTGGTGGTCGGCATCATCACCTACCTCTCCCTGGTGATCGGCGAACTGCTGCCCAAGCGCATCGCCCTCAATAATCCCGAAGCCGTGGCCTGTGCCGTGGCCCGACCGATGCGCTGGCTGGCCCGCTGGACTGCCCCCCTGGTGCGGGTCCTGGGCTTCTCCACCCAGGTGCTGTTGAACCTGCTCGGCATCCGCAACTCCACGGAACCGGATCTGACCGAGGAGGAGATCAAGGCCTTGATCCGCCAGGGAGCCGAATCGGGTGTGCTCGAAGAAGCCGAGCACGAGATGGTGCAGCGGGTCTTTCGCCTCGGAGATCGCTCGATCCGGGCAATCATGACGCCGCGCACCGAAATCTGCTGGCTCGATCTCAACCTGCCTCGCGACCAGCAGCTGGAGCTGGTCACCGGCAGCAATCACTCCCGCCTGCCCGTGGCCAAGGGCAGCCTCGACGCCTGCATCGGCATCCTGCGCGGTCGCCATCTGCTGGCCTCCGAGCTCTCGGACAGCCCCGCAGACCTGAAGAAGCTGTTGCAACCGCCGCTCTACATCACCGAATCGGCTCGCGCGCTCAATGTGATTGAGCAATTCCGTCAGACCGGCGTACACATCGCCCTGGTGACCGATGAATACGGCGGCATCGAAGGGCTGGTGACCCTGACCGATCTGATGGAGGCGATCGTCGGCGATCTGCCTTCAGCCGAAGATCTCGAAGAACCCCAGATCATCCGCCGCGAAGATGGCTCCTGGCTGCTGGATGGCGCCCTCGACATCAGCGAGTTCAAGGATCTGCTCCAGCGCACCAGCCTGCCCGACGAAGCCAGCGGCAGTTTCCATACCCTCGGCGGCTTTGTGCTGCATGTGCTCGGCCGGGTACCGCGCGCGGCAGATCACTTCAGCTGGGAGGGTCTGCGCTTCGAGGTTATGGACATGGACGGCAAGCGGATCGACAAGGTGCTGGTGGCGGCCCTGGCCCAGCCCCCCCCCCAGGCGGACTGAACCCCGCCCGCTCATCCCGGCAGCGCAGCTCAGCTCAGCGTCCAGGGTTGTTGATCAAGGCGTGGTCAACCTCGGCAACAACGGAGCCGATGGCACCCGCGCTGCCTGGCGGCGATACCTGGATCAGAGCCGGCGTTGGCCTCCAGGCCCCCGCCCGCTGCCAGGGGCCTGGCTGAATTTCACGGTCCGAACCATGCAGATGGATGACGTGCTGTCGATCGGCGCCGATCTGGGCCTGATCGTGCCGGGGCCCATTGGGCCGTTTGTTCGTGCTGGCGCGCCCGAGCGGCTCATCCTCTCGGCGCCCCTGACGCCTTGACCATCAAGGGAAACCAGCCCTCACGCCAGGGTGACCAGGCCAAACAACAGCCCGCTCAGGTGGCAGCTGAGGGGGATCAGCCGGTCCGGTGGATAACAGCGCAGCAAGGCCAGGCCGCGGATGCGGCGATGGGTGAAGAACAGGGCGCAGACCAGGCCGAAGCCATCGACAACGATCAGGAGCAGGGCCTCGCCCGCCGCTGACCAGGTGCCGGCGGGGGGGAAGCTGGCGATCCAGGCCAGCAGGTGGCCCGGCAGCCTTGAACTGAGTAGGAAAACCAGCCCACAGGCCAGGGACTGGCGAATCCACAGGGGCAGGACACCCCCCCCCGGGTGGGCAACGGGGGGCTCATGGCTCACGCTGATCGCCGGCAAACAGCCAGATCAGCCCCACCAGCAGCACCAACCCCAGCCAGGAGAGATTCAGCAGCGGCCTCAGCAGCAGGGCCAAGGGCTCCAGGAACCAATGGCTCAGGGCCAGAGTCGCCAGCAACAGCAGCAGCAGAGCCTGCATCGACGTTCAACCCCCTCGTTTCGACATGGCACCCTGACGCAACCCCTGCCAACTCCCAGGATGGCCGTCATCCGCCCGCCAGGCCAGCACCATGCTGGCCTGGCCCGAAGCCGGGGGCCAGGGCAGGGGCTCGAGCCAGGGCAAGGCCGGGAATTGAGCCAGGGCCTCCACGAGATTCAGGGCAGGCGATTCACCGGAACGATTGGCACTGCTGGTGGCCAGCGGACCGGTGCGCCGCAGCAGCGCCTGCAGCGGCCCGCAGTCGGCCACCCTCAGGCCAAGGGTGGCGCCCCCGGGATGGAGGGCCGCCGTCAAGGCGCCCCCGAACGGCAACACCAGGGTGGTGGCACCGGGCCAGGTTGATTCGGCCTGGCTGAGCCACTCAGGCCGCCAGGCCTGGCCGAGGGCGGCCTGCAGCTGCTCAGGATCGGAGCCCATCAGGATCAGGGGCTTGTCGGCAGACCGGGCCTTGAGCTGCCAGATCAGCGCGGCAGCGCTGGGGTGGACCGCTAAGGCGGGAAGGGTATCGGTGGGCAACAGGGCCGCTCCCCCCGCCAACAAATGCTCTGCGAGCCGGACGTCATCCATGGTGGCGGCTCCGGGAGGCGCGGGCAAAACGCTCAGTACCCTCCAGATCGCGATGGGCGGAGACAGCCACCAGACCCGCCTGGGTGAGCAGGGCAAGCACCGCGGCGCTCTGGTCGTGGTGGTGCTCCAGCAGCAGCACCCCCCCAGGGGCGAGGGCCCTGCGAGCTCCAGCGGCGATGGCACGGATCGCCTCCAGCCCATCGCCGCCACCATCAAGAGCAAGCCGGGGCTCGTGATCCCGCACAACAGGATCCAGGCCTTCGATCACGGCGCTGGGAATGTAGGGGGGGTTGGCCACCACCAGATCGAGCTGCCCCCACCAGGGCTCCAGGGCTTCCCACCAGTCGCCACAGCAGAGACGGACCCGCTCCTCCAGTCCATAGCAGTGAAGGTTGTGGGCGGCCTGCGCCAGGGCCTGTTCGGAGCAATCCACCGCCAGTCCCCGCGCCCCAGGGAGGGCACGGGCCAGAGCCAGGGCCAGGCAGCCGGAACCGGTGCCCAGGTCAGCCCACAACAGGCCCGACGGCTCCGGTAAACCAGCCGATAAGCCGGACGGTTGAGCGGTCTGGGCGGCCTCGCCATGAGGGGCAAGGAGGGCGGAGGGACGATCCCGGTCGAGGGCGCCCGGGTGGCGATCTCGGCCAGCTGTGCTGGCTTGCCTGATCTCGCCTGTTCTGATCCAATCGTGGCCATCGCGGCTGGCCGAGCCGGCTTGCCAGGTATCGGCTGGACTGAAGCTGTGGAGGCCATCGCTGCCGGTCAGGCCACCTGGACGGTCTTCGCCGGCCGAGGCACCAGGGTCAATTTCCCCATCAGCGAGGCAAGGGGCCAGCTCGATCCCGCGACATTCGGCGGAGAGGCTGGTCAGAGCCAGATCCACCAGGAGTTCGCTCTCCTGCCGGGGGATCAGCACCCCGGGAGCGACTCGCAACTCCAGATCCCGCCAGGGGCAGATTCCCACCAGGTACTGCAAAGGCTCGGCCTTCTGCAGATGGCGGCACCAGATCGCTTCCAGCTCCTGGCGGCTGAGCAGGAGCTGGATTTCGGTGCGCGGCTCCAGGCGCAGGCGCTGCAAAACCGACCAGCGCAATCCCCCCGCCAGATCCAGCAGCCAGTCGAGATCGCTGCGGTGGCCGCCCAGCTCCAGCAGGCGACGCCGCCAGGTCAGCAGGTCCGCGCCGGACAGGGCTTCGCCCGCTCCGGGGTCCGGTGGGCAGCAGGCGGCTGCCGATGCAGCCAGGGAAAACGAGGGCAACACCATGGTCATCAGCCTAGGCAGAGCCCTGCTGCCAGAGCACCGCTGCCGGCCTCCAGCGCAGGCCAGGCTCGGCCCGCAGCAGGCCCGCCAACTCCAGATCAAGCAGAACAGGGGCCAGCTGCTCGGCGGGCTGGCCCAAGGCCTGGCTGATCTGCTCGAGGCTGGCGCCCGCCCCCACCGCCGCCAGCAGGCGCCGCCCGGGCGAATCCACCCGAGGGTCTTCCGCGGCGCCACCCTGCCGCGCCCGGCCCACGACAACCCCAGCGCCTGCCCTGGACCTGGCAGCCGGACCGGTCGCCGTCGTTGCGGGAGCGACGGCTACGGCCAGATGGTCCTCGCCAGGGGGAATGCCTGCCAGACCCCTTGAGGCGAGGCCAGCCCCCTCCATCACCCTGACGGGGCTCGTCATGGCGACAGCGGAGGTGCCCCGAACCGTCATGGCGGCCAAGGTCCGCTGCTGGACATTCTCCGGAGCTGGATCCAGATGATCGACACCAGGCACACCGGCTTCCCTGCACGCCGCGGACTGGCAGCGGCCCGCCAGCGGGCCAGGCCCCAGCTGATCGATCAGATCGGAGGGCAGCAGCAGCGGAGTGGCGCCCCTGGCCAGCAGACGGTTGCTGCCCAGCGCCGACTCCCTAGCCGCGTCGGCCGGCACCACCCAGATCGGCAGTCCCTGCGCCCAAGCCAGATCGGCGGAATGGAGGGCCCCACTGGCTTGCGGACACTCCACCAGCACCAGGGCCCAGGCCAGGGCTACCTGCAGGCGGTTGCGACTGGCGAAGTGTCCCGGACGCACCGGCGATCCGACCGGCCACTCACTCAGCAGCAGCCCCTGGCGGGCCACCTGCCGCTGCAGGTTGCGATGGTGCCGCGGATAGGTGCGATCCAGAGGGGTGCCGAGCACCCCCACCGGCTGCCCGCCGGCCGCCAGACAGCCCTCATGAGCAGCGCCATCGATGCCCTCCGCCAGCCCACTGACCACCGGCCAACCGGCGGCGGCCAGGGCGGCACCGATGCGGCTGGCCATCAGCAATCCATGGCTGGAAGGACGGCGGGTACCGACCACCGCCACGGCCCGGCGCCTGGCCAATGGCGCCCAGAGGCTGCCGCGCCCGCGCCAATAGAGCGCAGGGGGAGGCCGGTCGAGGGCCTCCAGCGCCTCAGGCCAGCGCCGATCTCCAGGCAGCAGAACACAGCGCCCGCCCTGCTCGGCCCTGGCCAGCCGAGGCAGGGGATCCCCCCCCCAGCGGGCACGGAACTGATCCACCGCCGATCCCAGGGTGCGGGGCCAGCCCAGGCGGTCCGCCAACAGTTCAACAGGGAGGGTCCAGGTCGCCTCCAGGCCCCCGGGGATCAGCTCCAGCCGCCGCAGCCGCCGGACCCCGATGCCGGGACACTGGCTCCAGAGCAACCACCACAGTCGCTGGCGGGCATCCCAACGGGCCGGGGCATGGGGCAAACCGCCCCCCGACACCCCCTCCATCGGGAACAAGCCCTGCACCAAGTCCCCCATCACGCCTCTCGCAATAGTTCAAATGTACTAAATCATCGGCCCGCGTGCCAGGGCCTCCACGGCTTGCTCCAGATCCGTGGGCCAGTGGCGCACCAACCGGCGCCGGGCCTGGCCCTCACGGAGATCCAGCAGCACCAGCTCCACCCGGGCCGTCGCCGCCAGCACGCCCCCCGGGCCGTACAGGGAGGTCTGCCAGGGGAGCTTCACCCCCCGGCGCGCCAGCACCAGGCTGCGCAGTTCCACCGTGTCGCCATGGAGCAGGGCCTGCCGGTAGTCGATCGCCAGGGACACGATCGGCAGCTCAAAGCCCCTTGCCGACAGGTCGCTGTAAGGCAGACCAACGGCCCCCAGAGCCTCGATGCGGGCCTCCTCCAGCCAGCCCACGTAGGCCCCATGCCACATCACCCCGGCATGATCGGTGTGCTGGGGCAGCACCCGCCGCCGCAGGCACCATCCCGGCCCCGCTTCGGCAGTGGCAGCTGTAGCAGCAGTGGTATCAGCAGCAGTGGTGGCGGCGAAAGGTGGGGGCGAGTGCATCACTGTTTTGCGGCTCCAGGGATCCTGGCCGGCTATCGGCCATAGGCTGTTCTCCAGCTTCCAGGCATCCCGTGTTCCGCAATCTCCTAATCGCCAACTCCGGCAAGAGCCAGGTGGAAGAGATGGTCCGCATGTTGCGGGAGATCCCCCCCTGCCGGCAGGCCCGGATCAACCTTCTGCATGTGATCCCGGAGCAGGGAGGCACCGACCTGCAGGAACACCGGGACCGCAGCGCCGTCCTGATGAACGAAGCGATCGAGCGCCTTGGCCTGACCGCGTCTGAGGTCAACTCGATCGTGCGCCAGGGCGACACCAAGCAGACCGTGCTCAAGGTGGCGGATGAGATCGACGCCGACCTGATCGTGATCGGATCGAGGGGCCTCGGCAGGCTGCAGTCGATCCTGGCCAACAGCACCAGCCAGTACGTTTTCCAGCTTTCGACCCGGCCGATGCTGCTGGTGCGCGATGACCTCTACGTGCGAGCGATCAACCGGGTCATGGTCACGGTTGACGGCACCGGCGTCGGCGATGACGCCATTCGCCTGGCCTGTGAACTGGTCAGCGGCATCCCCGGCGGCAGCCTCACGGGCGTGCACGTGACCCGCCAGGACATCATCCCCTCCCGCGGTGGCAAAAGCCCCGCCGATGAGATTCTGGGCAAGGCGGTGCAGCGGGCCCGCTCCCTGGGCGTGGAGATGAAGCCGGTTCATCGCACCGGCGACGTCAGCCGCACGGTCTGCCAGCTGGCCGAGGAGCTCAGGGCCGACCTGCTGGTGATCGCCTCCCAGGACCGACGCCCCCTGGTGGCGAAGGCGCTGGTGGATCTGGATCGGCTGCTGGGCAGTTCGGTCAGCGACTACATCCGGGTGCATGCCCCGGCGCCGGTGCTGCTCGTGCGCGAACCGGAGAGCCGTCGCTGAAAGGACCCTCCACCCCTGAACCGCTCCGCGATCGGCGCGGAGCTTTCGGTATCAGCAGGTCGCCGGAAGGGCTGTGCAGTCCGGGATCTTCAGGCTGAATACCCGAAAGCCACGAGACTTCCGAGCTCCTGAATACTGGGATGGTGAAGGCTTGGCAATCGGCTCGTACATCCTTACCAGGTGCTCTCAGCCGAGGACAGCCAGACGAACACCTAAGCGCGAGCCTTGGTCATGACAGCCGATCTCGACGGGTGGGAGCACCCCGGCTCAAGAAGAACAAAGGCCAGATCGCTCAGTGAGAGCGACTGCCCGGGTCAGCCCCCCTGACGGCTGTTGGTCTGGATGTAGAGGATGATCAGAAAGACCGCCGGCACCAGGACGAACAGCAGGCTGGCTACGAAGCCGAGGTCGTTGGTTTCCATGGCTGTCGGAAAGATGCAGAGAACGTATCACCGCCCCTGAGGGGCATCAGCGTTCGCTTCATCGCTCGTTGTGGTTGGGGTGGCTCCCCTTGTACCGGCGTCATCCCCTGGGGCGTCCTCCTGATCAGGCTCCGGTTCCACCGGACTGGGCCAGGCGATCGGGCCGGCGGGCAAGGGCCTGGAGAGAGCCTCCGCCAACAGAGCATCGCGATCGGCCAGACCAACCTGGGGCCGGGTCACCACCACCAGCGACTGCTGCACCAGGGCCTGGCAAGCCAGTCGCCACCCCTCGGGACGGCGCCGAAGCTTCTGCTCCTCAACGGCCGTGGGCGGGGTGAGGGCACTGGCACTGGCACCCTCCGTATCGACAAAACAGGTGATGCACTGGCCGCACCCTCCGCAATTGCCCAGTTTTCCCTTAAGGCCGTAAAGCTCGATGCCCTCCCGCAGAGCAACCTCACGCAGGTTCTCGCCGGGATAGCACTCGACATCCCTGCCCTCGCGAACGAACCGAATCACGGGCATGGGTCCACCAAGGTTGGAATCTCCATTTTGCGACCGCAGGCGCAGTCCGGCAGTTGCGGTCCGTTACCTGGCGCCCCGTGCGGCCATCCACACCCTCTACCATCGCCAAACGGATCGGCCTGGCCGATCGCCAACCCAACCCAGATCTGACCCCCCATGGGATTGCCCTGGTACAGGGTGCACACGGTCGTCATCAACGACCCGGGCCGCTTGCTCGCCGTGCACCTCATGCACACTGCCTTGGTCGCCGGCTGGGCCGGCTCCATGGCGCTCTATGAGCTAGCCATTTTTGATCCATCCGACCCGGTGCTCAACCCCATGTGGCGCCAGGGCATGTTCGTCATGCCCTTCATGGCCCGCCTGGGTGTCACAGACAGCTGGGGTGGCTGGAGCATCACCGGTGCCACCGGTGTCGACCCCGGCTTCTGGAGCTTTGAGGGCGTTGCAGCTGCCCACATTGTCTTCAGCGGTCTGCTGTTTCTTGCCGCCATCTGGCACTGGACCTACTGGGATCTTGAGATCTGGCAGGACCCTCGCACCGGCGAACCCGCCCTCGACCTTCCCAAGATCTTCGGCATCCACCTGCTGCTCGCCGGCCTCGGTTGCTTCGGCTTCGGCGCGTTCCACCTCACCGGTGTGTTCGGTCCGGGGATGTGGGTCACCGACGCCTACGGACTGAACGGTCACATTGAGGCGGTGCAACCCTCCTGGGGACCGGAAGGCTTCAACCCCTTCAATCCAGGCGGGATCGTGGCTCACCACATTGCCGCCGGCATCGTTGGCATCATTGCTGGTATCTTCCACATCACCACCCGTCCGCCTGAGCGCCTCTACAAGGCCCTGCGCATGGGCAACATCGAGACGGTCCTGGCCAGCGCCATTGCCGCTGTTTTCTTTGCTGCCTTCATCGTCGCCGGAACGATGTGGTACGGAGCCGCCGCCACTCCGATCGAGCTGTTCGGGCCTACCCGCTATCAGTGGGATCAGAGCTACTTCAAGACTGAAATCAACCGGCGGGTTCAGACTGCCATCGATAACGGCGCCACCAAGGAACAGGCCTGGTCAGCGATTCCCGAGAAGCTCGCCTTCTTCGACTACGTCGGCAACAGTCCTGCCAAAGGGGGCTTGTTCCGGGTCGGTCCGATGGTCAATGGCGATGGCCTGCCTACGGGTTGGATCGGCCACATCTCCTTCACCGATAAGGAGGGCCACGACCTCCAGGTTCGTCGGCTGCCCAACTTCTTCGAGAACTTTCCCATCGTCCTCCAGGACGAAGAGGGTGTGGTGCGCGCGGACATCCCATTCCGCCGGGCTGAGGCCAAGTACTCCTTTGAGCAGCAGGGTGTGACCGCTACCATTTTCGGTGGAGCCCTCAACGGCCAGGTCTTCAAAGACCCCGCCGACGTCAAGCGACTGGCCCGCAAGGCTCAGCTGGGCGAAGGCTTCGAGTTCGACCGCGAGACCTACCACTCCGATGGTGTGTTCCGCAGTTCGCCCCGTGGCTGGTTCACCTTCGGCCACGCCACCTTCGCTCTGCTCTTCTTCTTCGGCCACATCTGGCACGGTGCCCGCACCCTCTACCGTGATGTGTTCGCCGGCATTGATCCTGATCTCGGCGAACAGGTCGAGTTCGGCCTGTTCCAAAAACTGGGTGACAGGTCGACTCGACGCCTGCCCGAGGGCTACGTGCCTCCGGCTGGCTCCCCGCTCAGCTGATCGCCGGCTCCAACCCTCTTCTCCCGAGAACTCCCCATGGAGAGCTTCGCCTACATCCTGATTCTGGCCCTGGCCATTTCAACCCTGTTTTTCGCCATCGCCTTCCGCGATCCCCCGAAGATCGGCAAATGACCCGGCCGCGCTGCCCTACCAGGGACAAGCACTGTTCACGCAACCCTCGCCTCGGCGAGGGTTTTTTGATGGCAGCGAACACTGGAGCAGCGCAAACCTTTTCTTTCGCTCAACTTCTGTCTACACTTGCATTAACCGAACACGGAGCGAGTCCGGGGATGCAATGTCCCACCTGCCAACACACCGACAGCCGGGTGCTTGAATCCCGGGCGGCAGATGGTGGTCGCAATGTGCGGCGGCGGCGTGAATGCCTGAACTGCGACTTTCGCTTCACCACCTACGAACGGGTCGAAACCGTGCCGATCACGGTGATCAAGCGCCTTGGCGGCCGTGAGACCTTCAACCGCTCCAAGCTGCTGCACGGGCTGTTCAGGGCCTGCGAAAAAACCGGAGTGGAACCAGCCCAGCTGGAGGCCGTGGTTGATGACATCGAGCTGGCCTTGCAACAGCGCAACGGCCGCGAGGTCACCAGCAGCGAGATCGGCGAGCTTGTTCTGCAGCAATTGCGCGACATCAGTGAGGTGGCCTACGTGCGCTTCGCTTCGGTCTATCGACAGTTCCAGAGCGTCAGTGATTTCGTCGCCACCCTGGAGGGCCTGAGCCACCCCAATCAGGCTCGCAGCGGCAAGGGCAAAGGCCGACTGGCCATCGTGGGCTGAAAGCCGGGGCTCGGCAAGCTCACCAACCACACCATCGCGGCGCCAGACCCGCCTTTGCTGGCCCCCGCGGGAGAGGGCTCAAAGCATCGACGCCCTGGTTGATAGAATCTCGGATTGCGCCTCCGCTGCTGGCGGGCAGTGAGGCCCTTCCCTTCACACTGCCCCCGGGCAGACCGCCACTGTTCCATGACCGTGACCCCTTCTTCCGAAACCAAGGCCCTGGCCACCGAAGAGGTGGCTGTCGATCTGCAGGAGGACAGCCTCTCCCTGGATCTCGCCATACCGGAAGATGTGCCCTCCGCCGATGATTCCAGCAGCCGGGTCGTAGCCCGTGATGGCGAAGGGGCGGGCTTCACGCTCGATGACTTCGCTGCCCTGCTCAGCAAGTACGACTACAACTTCAAACCCGGCGACGTCGTCAACGGCACCGTGTTCGCCCTGGAATCAAAGGGCGCCATGATTGATATCGGCGCCAAGACCGCCGCCTTCATGCCGCTGCAGGAGGTGTCGATCAACCGGGTTGAGCATCTCTCTGACGTACTCGAACCCGGCGAGGTGCGCGAGTTCTTCATCCTCAGCGAGGAGAACGAAGACGGTCAGCTCACCCTGTCGGTGCGACGCATCGAATACCAGCGGGCCTGGGAGCGCGTGCGCCAGCTGCAAAAGGAAGACGCCACCATCTACAGCGAAGTATTCGCCACCAACCGCGGTGGTGCCCTGGTGCGGGTCGAGGGTCTGCGCGGCTTCATCCCCGGCAGCCACATCAGCACACGCAAGGCCAAGGAGGAGCTGGTCGCCGATTTCCTGCCCCTCAAGTTCCTGGAAGTGGACGAGGAGCGCAACCGCCTGGTGCTCAGCCATCGCCGCGCCCTGGTGGAGCGCAAGATGAATCGCCTCGAAGTGGGCGAAGTGGTCCTCGGCACCGTGCGTGGCATCAAGCCCTACGGCGCCTTCATCGACATCGGTGGTGTCAGTGGCCTGCTGCACATTTCCGAGATTAGCCACGAGCACATTGAAACTCCCCACACGGTGCTCAATGTCAACGATCAGATGAAGGTGATGATCATCGATCTCGACGCCGAGCGGGGCCGGATCTCCCTGTCCACCAAAGCCCTTGAGCCCGAACCGGGCGACATGCTCACCGATCCCCAGAAGGTGTTCGACAAGGCCGAGGAAATGGCCGCCCGTTACAAGCAAATGCTGCTGGAGCAGGCAGAGGATGGCGAGCCCCTGGACGTCACCCTGGATTGACCTCCCCTGGGGCTCTCAGCACCGTGATCCATCTCAATCTGGGTAGAGAGCCCCTCAGGGACTGGCGGCTGAGCGGCGTGAACGGCAGTGAGCCTCCCGAGGCCACGGCTTTCGCGCCCGCAGCGATCGAAGCCGTGCTGTTCGACAAGGACGGCACCATGAGCCACAGCGAACCGATGCTGGAAAGCCTTGCGGCGGCAAGGATTTTTCAGTGTCTGGAGTCCCTCCCCGACCAGCAGCTCGAAAGCCGCACGTTGCTGGCGGACCTGCTTCACCGCGCCTACGGCTTCAGCCCCGCCGGCATCCATCCGGCCAGCATCACGGCCGTAGCGTCCCGCGCCCACAACCTGATCGCCACCGCCAGCGCCTTCGCCATGGTGGGCCTGGGCTGGCCTGAAGCCCAGGCCCTCAGTGAACAGGTGTTTGCCCGCACCGATGCCCTGCACGGCCAGGGCAGCCAGCATCGTCCCCAGCCCACCGAGGGGCTCGCCGATCTGCTGCAGCGCTTCAGTGAGGCCGGTCTGCGCTGCGCCGTGATCAGCAACGATCACGAAAGGGGGATTCACGAATTCCTGGCGATCCATGGCATGCAGCACCACTTCCAGGCGATCTGGAGCGCCGAGCACTGGCCCTGCAAACCCCATCCGGATGCCGTGCGCGGCGTCTGCCGGGAGCTGGGCATCGATCCCGGCCGTTGCGCCCTGATCGGCGACGCCAATAGCGACCTGCGCATGGCCCGCAGCGCCGGGGTCCCCGTGGTCCTGGGATACCGGGCCGGCTGGCGGCAGCCCCCGCCGCTGGATCCCGACGTGCCCCAGCTCCACCACTGGAGTGAATTGACCGTCAGCCAGGGGCACCCGGAAGGGGTCGTGTCCATGGTCACGATCAGCACCGACACCAGCACCTAAGCTCAGCAGCAGTTTTAGAGTGTTAACAGGCATGAGCCGTTACGTCTTCACCTCGGAATCGGTCACAGAAGGGCATCCCGACAAGATTTGCGATCAGGTGAGTGATGCCGTACTCGATGCCCTGCTCGCCCAGGATCCCTCCAGCCGCGTGGCCTGCGAGACCTTGGTCAACACGGGCCTGTGCCTGATCACCGGTGAGGTGACCACCACGGCACGGGTCGACTTCAACACGCTGGTGCGGGGCGTGATCGAAGAAATCGGCTACAGCGGCGCCCGCGCTGGCGGCTTTGATGCCCGGAGTTGCGCCGTGCTAATCGCCCTCGACCAGCAGTCTCCCGACATCGCCCAGGGCGTCGATGAAGCAGATGACCACGACGGCGATCCCCTCGACAAGATCGGCGCCGGCGACCAGGGGATCATGTTCGGCTACGCCTGCAATGAGACCCCAGAATTGATGCCCCTGCCGATCAGCCTGGCCCACCGCCTGGCACGTCGACTGGCCCAGGTGCGCCACGAGGGCACCCTCCCCTACCTGCTGCCCGATGGCAAGACCCAGGTCAGCGTCGTCTACGAAAACGACGTGCCCGTGGCGATCGACACGATTCTGATCTCCACCCAGCACATCGCCGAGATCGACGGCATCAGCGACGAGAAAGGACTGCGGGAACGCATTGCCACCGACCTCTGGAGCCACGTGGTCGAACCCTCCACCGCCGATCTCAACCTCAAGCCGGATCGCGGCACCACCCGCTTCCTGGTCAATCCCACCGGCAAGTTCGTCGTCGGCGGTCCCCAGGGGGATGCGGGCCTGACCGGCCGCAAGATCATCGTCGACACCTACGGCGGCTACGCCCGCCATGGCGGGGGTGCTTTCTCCGGCAAAGATCCCACCAAGGTGGATCGCTCGGCCGCCTATGCCGCCCGCTTCGTGGCCAAGGCCCTGGTCGCCGCCGGGCTGGCCCGCAAGGTCGAGGTGCAGCTGAGCTACGCGATCGGTGTGGCCAGGCCCATCAGCATCCTGGTAGAGAGTTTCGGCACCGGCAGCCTGGACAACTCCGACCTTACCGCCCTGGTCCAGGAGCACTTCGATCTGCGCCCCGGCGCGATCATCGAAATCTTCGGCCTGCGCCAGCTGCCCCAGCAACGGGGCGGGCGCTTCTATCAGGATGTGGCCGCCTACGGCCACTGCGGCCGCCGGGACCTGGATCTTCCCTGGGAAAACGTGGCGGCCATCGCCGCCACCCTGCAGCAGGCCACGGCCGGCCGTGTCACCGCTGGCGCTGGGGCTTGATCTCGGCACCAGCGGCCTGCGCCTTGCCCTGGCGGAAGCCGGCGGCGATGGACAAGCCAGGCTGCTGATCGAGACCAGCGGCCCCTACCCCGGATCGTTCAACGATCCCGAGGCCTGGCGCCTGGGCCTGATCGCCCTGGCCCAGCAGCTGCCAGCCGAGCTGCGCCAGCGCGTGGGTGCCATCGCGATCGATGGCACCTCGGGCACGCTGCTGCTCTGCCGCCCCGACGGCAGCCTGCTGCCCGGAGCTCTTGGACAGTCCCTGCCCTACCAGCGGGCCTGCCCGGAGCAGCGAGAAAGAGCCCACCAGATCTGCGGCGATCACACCAGCCCGGCGGCCAGTGCCTCCGGCAGCCTGGCAAGGGCCCTGCAACTGCTGCACCAGGCGACCCAGTGCAGTGAGGGTCCGGAACTGCTGCTGCGCCACCAGGCCGACTGGCTGATGGGCTGGCTGCTGGCGGACTGGCGCTGGGGAGAAGAGGGCAACAATCTCAGGCTCGGCTGGAATCTGGAGCGCAGCCGGTGGGCCGGCAGCCTGGCCGACCAGCCGTGGGCGCAGGCATTGCCCGCGATCCGGGCCAGCGGCACGGTGCTGGGCCCGCTAGCTGCAAACAGCGCCGCGGCCCTGGGCCTCCCCCGTGACTGCCTGGTGGTGACCGGCAGCACCGATGCCAACGCGGCCTTCCTGGCCGCCGATCCCCAGGAGGGGGATGGCGTCACCGTGCTGGGTACCACTGTGGTGTTGAAACAATTCACAGCAGCGCCGATCAACGCTTCCGGCATCAGTTGCCATCGAATCGACGGCCGCTGGCTCGCAGGGGGAGCGTCCAACGCCGGTGCGGGGGTGCTGAGCCGTTTCTTCAGCGATGCCCAGATCACGGAGCTGAGCCGCCAGATCGACCCCGAACGGCCCACCGGCCTCGATCTGCTGCCGCTGCCTGCCGCCGGCGAGCGCTTTCCGGTGGATGACCCGGCCCTGGAGCCGCGACTGGAGCCGCGGCCGGTCAGCGATGCGCTCTACCTGCAGGCCCTGCTGGAGGGTCTAACCGCCATCGAGGTGCAGGGCTGGCGTCGTCTGCGGTCCTTGGGCGCCCCAGCTCTGCGCCGGGTGATCACCCTGGGCGGCGGCGCCCACAATCCGCAGTGGCGCCAGCTGCGCCAGAGAGCTCTCGGCGTACCGGTGCTCAACCGCCCTCACCTCACGGCCGCCATGGGCATGGCCCAGCTGGCCCTGCGGGCCCAGGCCAGGATGGAGCCATCAGCCGCAACCCTCGGATGAATCAACGTCTCCAGACCATCCTCTCGATGGCGCTGTTCGTGGTGCTGGCGGGCTACGTCAGTTTCAGCGCCATCCGCCTGGGCCTGTTGCTATGGCAACGGTTCGGCGCCGCCTGAGTTCAGAATCACCCAAACACGCCCTGCCCTCATGAGCGCCGATCCCCTGACCCCTGCCGTAAGCGATCGGATCTGCAAACACATGAACGACGACCACGCCGCCGCGGTGCTCGCCTTCGCCCGCCACTACGGCGGCCTGAGCGGCGCCCAGAACGCCCGCATGCTCACCGTGGCCCCCGAAGCGATGCGGATCGAAGTGGATGGCGCCGCCGTGGAAGTGCCCTTCGACCACACCCTCTGCGACAGCGAGGATGCCCATCGCACCCTGGTGAGCATGCTCCGGTCGCTGCCCGGGAACCCTTGAGGGAGTCGCTCTCAGCCGCCACCGGCGGATCCCGCTCTGAAGCCATTCCCCCTCCCTGCGGTGCTGGAACGCGGCCTGTCGGCATGGCCGCTGGCCTGGCTGCTGGGTACGCCCTGCCCGCTCTGCCGCAAGTTGCCTCCCCTGTCGGAAACCACCGGCACGGCCTTCTGCCTGGCCTGTGAGCAGCGTCTGCAGCTGCCGCCCGAAGGCCTCAAGGGCCAGCAGCCCCTGACCTGGTGGAGCAGCGGCAGTTATGGCGGCGGCCTGCGGGACGTGCTGCTCGAGTTGAAGCACCGTCCACGGCCGGAGCTGATCGCGGCCCTGCTCAGGCCTCTGCAACCCAGCCTGGAGGCCGTGGCGGCGCCCCGCACCGGCCCCGCGCCGCTACTGGTGCCGATTCCCAGCTGGAAACGGCGCGGCAACCCCCTTCCGCCGCAGATCTGCAACGGCCTGGCCAGGCAGCTGGGGCTGCGGCATGTCGCACTGCTGGAGCGCTCCCATCCGGTACTGGGCCAGCACCATCTCGATCGCCGGCTGAGACTGGCCAACCAGGAGGGTGCCTTCCGCTGCCCGCCTGCGGGCGAGCGCCGGCGGCGGCGGCCTGTGCTGATCGTCGACGACATCCTCACCACGGGCGCCACCGCCCTCAACGGCGCCCTTTGCCTGAAGGCGGCGGGCTGGCCGGTGCTGGGCATCATCTGCCTGGCCCGCACGCCGCCTCGCACGGGAAGCCAGGGGTCCGTGATCTAAGATCAAGTGGTGGCAGAGGTACTGCCACGGCGACAAGCCGGGATAGCTCAGTTGGTAGAGCAGGCGATTGAAAATCGCCGTGTCCCCAGTTCAAATCTGGGTCCTGGCATTAGACAAGCGGCATTCATCCCCATGCAACAGCCGCAACCGTTCACCGATCGCACCTTCAACAACGCCGACAGCTTTGCTCAGGCCTTTGATAAGGCCTGGCAAGAGCATGCACGCCGTGAGCCCGGCCATGGGCTCAGTTCCGCTGACAAACTCGAGCTGATCCTCACCTGTGTGGCGGACCATCCCTTTTGCCTGGATGACCCAGGCCAGGCACGCCAGGTGGCGGAGTTCCGCCTGCGACTTCTCGGTCTCTGATTTCTGGCCATGAGCAGCTCCCTCACCCGCCTGGTCCGGATGCTGAGTTCCGGCTTCAGCAACCAGGCCCAAGCCTTTGAGAATCCCCCCCTCTACGCCCACATCCTGGTGAAGTTCCGGCCCCTGCCGCAGCTACCACCGGGATCGTTGCTGCTGGAGCAGTCGTACGCGATCAACCCGGCGGCGCCCTATCGCATCCGGGTGCTGCGGGCCGAACGGCGCGATGGTGGCCTGATCATCCACAACCAGTCCCTGCAAGGCGATCAGCGCTTCTGGGGCGCCGTGGACGATCCCGCCAAGCGGGACACCATCCACTCCAACGACCTGCGCCCCCTGGAGGGTTGCACCTATGTGGTGCGCGAACAGGGCGACGGCTTCATCGGCGAGGTGGAGCCCGGCTGCCGCTGCCTGGTCGAGCGCAAAGGGGCCACGGCCTACCTGGTCAGCAGCTTCGAGCTCGATCACCGCGGCATGCGAACCATCGATCGCGGCCACGACCCCCAGACCCATGAACGGCTCTGGGGGTCCCTGGCTGGCCCCTTTGAGTTCGAGCGCACCGACGACTACAGCCAGGAGATCCCAGCCCCCTGGCTCGACACCCTTGAAGAGTCCGCAAGCTGACCCAGGCTCTGGGTCGGCCGGTGCATGGCAGCCAGGAGCGGATTGCCCTCTCGATCCTGATCGCCCAGCAGGGCCTCGGCGGCCTGATCGACCATCTGCTTAATGCGGACAAATATCTCAACAACTTCGGCTACGACACCGTGGCTTACCAGCACTCCAGGGTGCTGGCCGGCCAGACCCAGGGAGCACACTGCCCTTCAACCAGCAGGCCCCACGCTACGACCGCTACTGGCGCGAGGCGATGGCCCGCAGGCTCTGGCGGGGACTGGAGACCACCGGCAGCTTCGTGCTCACCGGCATGGTGATCTACATAGCGGCCACCATGCTGAGCACGGCCGGCTCCTAGGCGGTCAGTTCGTCCATGAAGGGTTGCTCGCCCTCTTCGAGGAAGGGCTCCTCCTCCATGGGTCGAGGTGCTGACATCTGGCGAGCCCCCACCAGCGCTTGGACATGGGGGCTCGCTAAGTGCAGAGGCTGGTGCTGGCGGCCTTCACTGGCGCACTCGCCAGGTGCCAACAGGCCCTCGATGCGGGCCAGGCGCTGCTCGGTGTCGAGCAGGCGAAGCTCCATCTCTTCGGCCACCAGGGGATCCACCGCATCCGCCTCCTGCTCCTGCAACCGCCGCTCCTGAGCCACCAGCCGTTCTTCGAGATCCAGCAAGCGATAAACCAGGCTTTCAGCCACCTCCGAAAGCACCTGCAGCTGGTCGGCCAGGCGATTGGACCAGGCAGGAGGCTGGAGCTGAGACGTCATGGCAAGACGGCGCCAGGGTTCTGGCGGGATGGTATCGGCACAGCCCGGCGACGACTAGGGGGAGGGGCCGGGCGGACTAGGCTTTGTAATGATTGCGGAAGCTTTGTCCTGAGGCCAAGGCAGCCCCATCGGATCGGGTTATCAGCCTCAGGATGAGACATGCAGGCTGCTGAATCGCCTTGTCTCCAACGCCATCTCCCCGGGCCCACGCCCATGACGCTCGCCAACGCTGCCTATCTGGGCAACGAACGGTTCGCAAGCGACCGCAGTAAGGAAAACTGGTCCAACGCAGCTGAAAACGACAAGACAGCCCTGATCCGTGCGGTCTACAGGCAGATGCTCGTCGACCAATAAACCTCAGGGCCAGCAAGCGGCTGGTAGAGCCGGAGTCTCTCTTCAAGCGTGGCTACCTGAGCGTGAGTGAGTAGGTGCGTCAGGTGGCCAAGAGCAGTCTGTACAAGGGAAAGTACTTCGAGAACTGCAACTCCTATCGCTTGATCAAGCTGAACTTCAAACATCTGCACGGTCGCGCTCCCAAGAAGAAGGCGGAGATGCTGGACCTCTTCACGATCCTGCAGGAACAGGACTACAACGCCGAGATTGCTTCCTGTCTCGAGAGTGCCGAATACTAGAATCGCTTTGTCGATGAGATGGTTCCTTGATTGCACGGCTGGGATTATTCCGCCGGCCAGCAAGGCCTGCTGTTCTCCTGCATGCTGCAACTCGCCCGCGGCGTCGGTGCTTCGGTACGAGGCGATGCCCTCAAGACCCAGTCGCTCCTGAACCCCTCGGCGCACGCCGAAAAGCCGATGGCTGTGGTGAGCCCCAACGCCAAGGGCAGTGTCTTCCGTGCCGTCTCCAGCGACAGTTTCACCCGTCAGGACGTGGGCTCCGGCGAAGAAGGGCACACCCTCCGGGAGGAGATCAACGGCTTGAACAACTACCGCCTGCAAAACGCAGCCACCAGGTGCTGCTCGTGCCCTTCAACAAACTGCTGGAGCTGCAGCAGCAGGTGCAGCGGCCGCCCGATAGCCTCACCCCCATCAACAGGGCGCCCTCGCTCCCCTTCCCCCCAACCCTTCGTGCAAAGTGCCAAAAGATTCACGCAGCTCCAACTACAACCGGATGAAGAGACCGTGCGGCTGGTCCTACGCATGGGTGGCAAGCTCACGCAGATGGCCGTGAGCGGTGGCGAAAACCCGGCGGCAACCACCGCACCAAAGCAAGCCAAGGGCAAAGGCAAAGGCTGAACCCAAAGGTCGGCCTACGCCTGGCGTGTCAACAGCCAACCGCACCCAGGGGACCAGAGAGTGCCCTTTTCCGTAGCGAGACCAGGACGTGTCCGCCGGCTAAAAAGGATGCTACTAACACTGAGCTTTACCAAGCCGATGACCATTTGTTACACCAGCCACATCCAGCCGCTGGCACGATCAACAATGGCAGGGTCAAACGGGATACAACAAAGCGTTCCGGCCGACGTGATGCGAGCGTCCTTCGCTTCACCAACGACCTCGGTCACGCCCCGTTGCTCCAGTTTGGCCACGAGGATCCCAGACGATTGGGCGCAAGCTCTTCACTCCGGTCGCCTCACCCCCTTACCCACCCTCCCGACTCCGGTCGAGAACAGGAGCTACCTCAATGTTCGACGCCTTCACCAAGGTCGTTGCCCAGGCTGATGCCCGCGGCGAATTCATCAGTTCTGGCCAGATCGATGCTCTGGCATCGATGGTGGCTGAGAGCAACAAGCGACTAGACACTGTTAATCGGATCACATCTAATGCATCCGCCATTGTCACTAACGCTGCTCGCACTTTATTCGAGCAGCAACCTGCCTTGACCTCCCCAGGCGGCAACGCCTACACCAGTCGCCGCATGGCTGCCTGCCTGCGCGATATGGAAATTATCCTTCGCTACATCACGTACGCGATCTTTGCAGGCGACGCTTCCGTGCTTGAAGACCGTTGCCTTAATGGCTTACGTGAAACATATCTCGCTCTCGGCGTACCTGGCGCTTCCGTCGCTGTAGGAGTGCGTAGCATGAAAGATGCTGCAATTTCGATCGCCAATGATCGCAACGGCATCACTTCCGGCGATTGCTCAGCCCTAATGTCCGAAGTGGGAACCTACTTCGACCGCGCAGCAGCTGCAGTCAGCTAAATCACTGAAATTAGCTTTCGGTCTTTCAGTTTCTAATTCAGTTCAACTTCTCCCTGCCACCCTATAATGAAGACCCCCCTCACCGAGGCAGTTGCCGCCGCTGATTCCCAGGGCCGCTTCCTGTCCCAAACTGAGTACAACGCAGCCTTTGGTCGCTTCGAGCGCGCCAAGAATGCTCTTGAGGCCGCGAAATCACTCAACGCCAAAGCTGATGCGCTGGTAAACGGTGCTGCCCAAGCTGTGTACAGCAAGTTCCCCTACACCACCCAGATGAAGGGCAACAACTACGCTGCCGATCAGCGTGGGAAAGACAAGTGCGCCCGTGACATCGGTTACTACCTGCGCATGGTCACCTACTGCCTCGTCGCTGGTGGCACCGGCCCCATGGATGAGTATCTGATCGCCGGTCTCGACGAGATCAACCGCGCATTTGAACTCTCACCCTCTTGGTACGTTGAGGCCCTCAACTACATCAAGGCCAACCACGGTATTTCGGGAGACCCCGGCAACATCGCCAATAACTACATCGATTACGCTATCAATACTCTCATCTGATCCCAAACCAGCCGTTTTATTATCGGCATCGATCTTTCCTTGAGCCCCTTTCGGGGCTCTTTTTTTTGGTGCCTTTCACTGTTTGAGAGACCATTCCCTCAAGCAAGGCTGGGCCAGGCACTGGATCAGGCCAGCAAAGAAAACACCATCTCACGAATCTGGGCCCGCTGAAGGGCTGCCCAGCTGCGTCGTTGTGGCTGCACCCAGACTCCCGAGCCTTCGAGACGCAGCCACAATTAAGGAGGCTGTAGGCTGAAAAGATCAACAGAGGTGAAGCTTAATGTAGATTCATCTTGTCAAATCTGATGCGGGTTGAAAAAGTTGGATAATAGTAGAAATTTCGTGCGCCGATGGCCCTTCCGCTTCTTGCTACACAGCTGCTTACCATGAACGCGCGGGTGAACAGCTTTCTCGTAGGCGAGGGACAAGACAGCCGTGAAGTCCAGTCAGGAAGCGGTCAGCTCAGTAGCAGCGGAAACTTAGAGAGCCAAATTGAAGAGGCTTACAAACAGATCTTCTTTCACGCCTTCAAAGTGGATCGTGATCCAGCGCTTGAGTCGCAGCTGCGGAACGGACAGATCACGATGCGGGATTTCATTCGTGGTTTGCTACTGTCTCGCAAATTCCGCGACGATTTCTACCGCTGCAATAGCAACTACCGCATGGTTGAGCAGGTGGTTAACCGGGTCTTGGGACGTCCTGTACATGGCAACCGTGAGCGACTTGCCTACTCAATCGTGATCGCCCAACATGGTCTCCAAACGTTTATTGATACACTGCTCAATTCAGAAGAATACATGGATACATTTGGATACAATACCATTCCCTATCAAAGATCACGGACTTTAGCGGGCCAAGCTTTGGGCACCATGCCCTTCAACCAGCAGGCCCCCCGCTATGACAGCGCCTGGAGGGACAAAGCCGCCATGCGAGCTCCCGCCAAGGTGGACTGGCAGTACGCCATCGGCCAAAGACCAGCCTGGCTCGCAAACGCCCCCGCACCATGGGCTCAAAAGCTCTGGCTGAATACAGTGGCAACAGGTGGTTTCGTAATCACGGGACTCGTGCTCTGGATTGCAGTTACCATGCTGAGTACTGGAGCACAATAGAATGAGATTCGCACTAATTAACTGCCATCATCTAACTACCAACGTGTTCATGGTCAATCAAGCCAATAATGGACTCAACTGATGGCCGAAGAGATTGCTCTTACGACGAGCCTTCGGAAGGTGAGCCAGATGAAAATCTTCTTCTCGCAACGAAAACCAAGATGAACGATCCACTTAG
>JAPLID010000065.1 GCA_026389285.1 Cyanobacteriota bacterium | reverse complement strand
GGAGGCGTGGGCGCGGTGGGCCGCACCAAAGGCGTCGTTCACATACACCTCAGCCAGGGCGGCGAGCTGCTTGGCGAACGCGGCCTCATGCTTCTCTTCCTCGGCGAAGAAGCGCACGTTTTCGAGCAGCACCACGCCGCCTTCCACGAGGGCCGCCACCTTGGCTTCGGCATCGGGGCCGATGCAGCTGTCGGTCTTGACGACCGGTGCGCCCAGCAGATCGCCGAGGCGGGCGGCGACGGCGGTGAGCCGCATGCTCTCGTTGACCTGGCCCTTGGGCCGGCCGAAGTGGGCCGCCAGGATCACCTTGGCGCCGTGACCACGGAGGTGGGCGATGGTGGGCAGGGCGGCGCGGATGCGGGTGTCATCGGTGATGGCGCCGGCGTCATCGAGGGGCACGTTGAAGTCGACCCGCACCAGAACGCGCTTGCCGCGGAGGTCTTCGGCGCCGAGGCTGGCCAGGGATCGCTTCGCCATGATTTCTTTATGGGGTAAGGGGGAAAACGGCCGGAGCTTAGCCCCAGGCCCCTGCCTGAACCCATCCTCAAGGGAGGCGTCCAGACCTCGGTTGACCGGCCGCTCTGCCGGTTTTCCGCTGCCCCGGCGGTGGCACAGGGGTTGGCTGCCCGTCTAGACAGGAGTTGAGATCGAGGTTCAATAGCCCCTCGCCATGTTCGACACCGTCCTCTTTCCCGTAGACAACAGCCGTCAGACCCTTGACACCGCCGCGGTGGCCCTGAAGCTGGCCCAGCGCCATGGCAGCCGACTGGTGATCCTCTCGGTGGTGGAAGCTGAGGAGGTTGGTGGCGCCATGCACGACCCTGTCGCCGTGGCCCAGTTGCTGGAGCAGGTGCGCAGCAGTTTTGAGCAGGCCGGCATCAGCTGTGACGTGCTTGAACGGGAGGGCAAGCCGGCCTTCGTGATCGGCGATGTGGCCGATGAGATCAATGCCGATGTGATCGTGATGGGTACCCGTGGCCTGGCCCTGGAGGATGACGAGCACAGCACCGCCGCCCGGGTGATTCAGCTGGCGCCCTGTCCGGTGTTGGTGGTGCCCTGATGCCGCTTGGCCCGGATCGCGATCGCGCCGAGGCCGGTGCACTGGAGGAGCCGGAGGCTGGAACATTGCCTGGCAGCGAGGGGGGCGGCGACGTTTTCGGTGCCTCGGTGCGGCTCAGTGCCGCCGCCCCGACGATCCAGTGGTACCCGGGCCACATCGCCAAGGCCGAGAGGGCCCTGGCCGCCAATCTGGAGAAGGTGGATCTAGTGATCGAGGTGCGGGATGCCCGCATCCCGATGGCCACCGGCCATCCGCGGCTGCAGCGCTGGATGCGCAACAAACAGCATCTGCTGGTGATCAACCGCCGCGACATGGTCAATGAGGCGGCGCGCCTGGCCTGGGATGGCTGGTTCCGGTTGCGGGGACAGACCCCTTGGTGGTGTGACGCCAAGGTGGGCACCGGCGTCAAGCAGCTGCAGCAGGCCGCGATCCGCTCCGGCATTGCGCTCAATGCCCGGCGGGCGGGGCGGGGCATGAAGCCCAGGGCGGTGCGGGCTCTGATGCTGGGTTTCCCCAACGTCGGCAAGTCGGCGCTGATCAACCGGCTGGTGCGCCAGAAGGTGGTGGACAGCGCCCGTCGGGCCGGCGTCACCCGCAGCCTGCGCTGGGTGCGGGTCGGCCAGGATCTGGACCTGCTCGATGCGCCCGGGGTGCTGCCGCCCCGGCTGGATGACCAGCTGGCCGCCCTGCGGCTGGCCCTCTGCGACGACATCGGCCAGGCGGCCTACGACGTCGAGCAGGTGGCCCTGGCCTTCGTGCGTCTGCTTGCCCTGCTGGAGCCGGTGGCGGCGGCCGGGGTGGCGCCGGGTCTGCTGGAGCGCCGCTATGGGTTGCCCATGCCCGTGCTGCCCGCGGCCACGGCCGCTGCTCCGATGGGCGAGCTTCTGGCCACCCCGGATGCCGCCAACTGGCTGCTGGCCGCCGCCAGCCGCCACACCAGCGGCGACAGCCTGCGCATGTCCCAGCGCCTGCTCGACGATTACCGCCGTGGTCTGCTCGGACCGATTGCCCTCGAGCTGCCCTGAGCGGCTGCTGGTTCAGGGCCCCAAGGGGTCTGCGGCGGGGCTCAGCCGACCACCTCGCCAACCAGGGTGATGTAATAAGCCACAGAACGCAGAATCTCGCCGCTGCGCGAGACCGCAACCCTGGCCTCCAGCCGCACCGCCCTCACGCCTGCCTCCTGCTTGGCGACCTGGAATTCGGTCACGCCCCAGCCGACATTGCTGAACCCGGTTATGGCATTGAGGCTCAGATAAGGCACGGCCTCGATAATGCGGAACCTCTGGGCATTTGGGACCAGATCGCCGGGAAGGGCGAGTTCAATGGTCAGATCATCCTCGAACAGGTTGGTGCCAGCATTTTCATTCATCCAGCCGGGAGATTGCATCTCAACATTGACAACACCTGAGAGCAGGACGATCTGCCTGCCATCGTTGAGGGCATAGTGGAGGGTGTGAGTTGATCCGAATCGATCGGCCTGGGTTGGATCCAGTTGGCTGATCTGCATGGGAAAACCTTGCCCTGAATCTCAATGTTAGGTGCTGAGCAGCTTGGCCTTTCCTGCGTCTGGGTCGGGCTGGTTCCTCAAAGGCCCCGGAGCGCTGTTGACGACTGAGGTCAGGGCTGTCCCTTGGGGGCTGGCTGCTTCGGGTGAGTGGCAGGCTTGTCTGCAAGGCCACAATCGCGCTCGATTGTTGAATGGGGCGCCCTTCCATACCGCCAGGTTGATCAATCTGCACCAGCATCTGCTGGCTGGCGTAGAGGTCTTAGGCTGCTTTGTCACTCCAGACGCCGACAATCAGCAGGCCGCCCTCCACCGTCGCCACAGAGCGGAACAGGTATCCCTGGGCCAGCAGTTGATCGTTGCCAAACGCGGCTATTTCTTGCTGAAATAGTGAGGCAGTGGCCCCAGGCCAGAAATTGGCGACCAGGTGCATCCGGCGGCTGGCAATGCACCCCAGATTAAGGAGATGGGCGAGGGGGGTTCTACCCAGGCAGTTTCCTCTCACCACTTGATCACCCGGCCGTCTCCATCGGCCCCGGACTCATGCGGATCAGGGTTCCGTTCCGTAAGCCACGAAAGCAAAGCGATCTGTGCTGCAATGAATCCTGCGATGGCTCGCCCAGGCTGCATGGTTCAGAGTCGGCAATCACGGTCCCTGCGGGCTGCCGTTGCCTTGACCCTGGTGCTGGCCCAGTCGCTACCGGCCTGGGCGGCGCCACCGTTGAAGGCTCCGAGGGATCCGCTGTATGGCGGTCTGCTCGGGGATCTGAGCGGCATCCTTCAGGATCTGGAGCGCTTTGACACCCTGCTGGAGGCTCCGGCGGACCAGCCGGAGGGGGCCGCAGCGCTGCAGCTGCCGGCTCCGGCGGCCTTGGCGATCCCCCAGGACGCGGCGGCCCTGGCGGTGCGTCAGCGGGTTCGTCTCAGCCTGTCGCAGGCCCTGGCCCTGGCCGTCAGCAATGACCCCACCCTGGCCCGGAGCGAGGCTGATGTGGCCCAGCAGCAGGCCTTGCTGCGCGCCGCCTGGGGCCGCTATGCACCCACCCTGAGCCTGGCGGCGAGCGGCTTTGGCGGCCAGAGCCAGTCCTATGAAAAGGCTTTGGTGGGGAATCAATCGATCTATGCCCCTTCTTCGCCGTTCTTTGTTGATTCCGGCAGCTGGAAATCGGATCTTTACTCCAATTTCGGTGGCCTGATCAACCTGAGCGAAAATTATGTGTTGATTGATTATGCAAGGGGGCCGGCACTTGCCAAGGCCCGCGACAAGCTGGAAGCCAGCCGGCAGAGCTATGCCGATCGCCTGAGGCAGCTGCAGCTTGAGATCAGCGAGACCTACTACGCCATCCAGCTCTCCCAGCTGCGCAAGCGCATCCGGGAGGCCGAGCTGTTCAACGATCGGGCCGTGCGCGACCAGGCCAGGGCTCTTCTGGCCAACGGTCTGGTGCCACGCGTGGATGTACTCCGCGCCGAAGCGGCTCTGCAGCAGGGCCGCTTCCAGCTGGTCCAAGTGGAGGCCGATCTGCTCAGCCAGGAGCGCCAGCTCAGCAATCAGGTGAACGTGCCTTTTGATGTCACCCTGCTGGCGACGGAGCCGGTGCAGCTGCAGCCTCCGTGGCCCCTGGATCTGGCCCGCACCCTGGCGGCGGGCTTCCAGGACAATCCCCAGCTCAAGGCGATCGAAGCGGCCCGTTCGGCTTTGGTGAGGCAGGCCGATGAGCAGGCGGCGGCCCTGTTGCCCAGCCTCAGTGTGTTTGTCTCCGTCGGGCTGGGCCAGACGAGCCAGGCTGATACGAACCGACGCAACACGGGCTGCTGTGGTGTTGCGGTGATCCCCGAAACTTACAGGAATAATTACGGCTGGGCTGCCGGATTGCGGTTCAACTGGATGTTGATGGATGGCGGTGTCAGCCACTCTCAGGCCGAGGCCAGCCTGGCCGCCGCCAGCGGCTATGCCCAGCAACAGGCACAGGAACGCAATGGCATCCGCCAGCGGCTCGAGCAGGCGTTCTTCCACCACCAGGCCTCGCTGGTCCAGGTGATTGCCGCCCGGGCTTCGCTGAAGGCGGCCCGCGAGGCGTTCCGCGATATGCGCGCCCGCTACCAACTGGGCCTGGCCGACTACACCGATGTCAGTGACACGATCGTCAGCCTCACGCGGGCGATGGAGGACAAGGCCATGGCCATCACCACGGCAAACATCAGCTACTCCAGGATGCTCAGGGAGCTGCTGCCCGTGCCCACCAACCCCGGACAGGCCGTCGAGCTGCCGATCACCCTGCCGGCGTCTCTGTCAGGCCCTCTGTCTGGCTCGTTGCCTGGCTCGTTGTCTGGATCGTTGCCTGGCTCGCTGCCCGGGCCAGCCGGCGCCGCTCCGTGAAGGTCTTGATGGTGGTGTAAACGGCGGGCACGACCAACAGGCTGGTCAGGGTGGAGACCAGCAGTCCGCCGAAGATCACTGCCCCCAGCGAGCGCTGACTGATCTGGCCGGCGCCGGTGGCGATCACCAGCGGAAAGAAGCCCGACAGGGCGGCGGAGCTCGTCATCAGGATCGGCCGGAAGCGGGATCGGGTGGCGGTCATTGCGGCCTGGCGGGGGTCCAGGCCCTGCTGCAGATGATCGTTGGCCAGGCTGACGATCAGGATGCCGTTCTTGGCCGCGAGGCCCACCAGGGTCAGCAGGCCCACCTGGGCGAAAATGTTGTTGTCCAGTCCCCGAGCGAGCAGGAACAGGATTCCTCCAAGGATCCCCAGGGGCACCGTCGCCAGGGTGATCACCGGATCGATGTAGCTGCCGTACTGGGCCGCCAGCACCAGGAAGGCCACCACCACCCCCAGCAGGAAGACCAGGGCCGTCTGGGAGCCGATCGCGGCCTGGGCCCGGGACAGGCCGGAGAAGGCCATGCCCACCTGGGGTGTCTGGAGTTGCTGGAACGCGGAGCTGAGCTTCTGCAGGCCGGCGCTGCTGCTTTTGCCCGGTGCGGTATCGCCCTGGATCAGAATCGAGCGGTTGAGATTGAAGTGATTGATCACCGGGGGGGCACTGTCCAGTTTGAGGCTGGCAATGTTGCCCAGAGGGATCTGCTGGCCGGCGCGATTGGTGACGTAATAGCCCGAGAGGTCCGTGGGTTCCCTGCGGGTGTCCCCTTCGGCCTGCACATAAACCTGACGGTATTGAATGCCCTCATAGGTGGGATTGACAAAACTGCCGCCCAAGAGAGTGCCGACTGTTTCGGCAGCCTGGCTGTAGTCGATATCCAGCGAGGCGAGGCGTTCCCGGTCCATCTCCAGCCGCCAGACTGGGGCATCGCTGATGAACTGGGTGTAGAGGCTGGAGTACAGGCCCGAGGTCTTGGCCTTGTTGATCAGCTGCTGCGCCAGCCCCAGCAGATTGCTGAAGGAGATCTGGCCACCGCTGAGGTCATTGAACTGAAACTGGAGACCGCCCTGGGCGCTGTAGCCATTCACCGCAGGCGGCATCTGGGCATTGACTTTGGCGCTGGTGATCTTGGCGAATTCCTTGTTTAGTTCTGCGACCAGAAATTGAGCAGAACGTTTTTGGCCGGGCCGTTGCTCGATCGGCAGCAGGCCCGCATGGAAGGTGGCCTGATAGGGGGTTGAGCCATTGAAACCAACGCCTGAAATCAGCTGTCCGGACGTGATGATTGGATACTTGCTCAGAATTTTCTGAACCTGCTGGCTGACATCACGGGTGGCCTGCAGTGAGGCCCGGGCAGGGAGCTGGATGATGCCCATGATGTAGTCCTGATCTTCGGTTGGTACAAAACCTGAGGGCACCACCGTGAACAGCACACCCGTCAGCAGGGTGGCCAGCACCAGGCTGGCGGAGATCAGTCGGTGCCTGCGTAGCAGGCGCTCCAGCAGGGCCTGATGACCGCGGGAGGTGCGAGCTAGGAGCCGGTTGAAGGCGGCAAAGATCTGGGGTAGTCGGGCGCCGACCAGACAGGCAACCAGGGCAAAGCCCAGCCCCGTGGGCCAACCGCTGCGCCAGAAGCCGTAGCCGCCTAGCAGTAGCGGCAGGACCAGGCTGTAGGTGCGGGCGGAAATCTGGGGTGGATGGCCGGAAAGCAGCGAAGCTGCCTGCAGGGGTTTGCCGGTGATGGCATTGAAGGTGGAGATCACCAGGGCAAAGACGATCGTCAGGGCGAATTGCCGGTAGATCACGCCGGTTGGCCCCGGGAAGAAGGTCACCGGCAGGAAGATGGCCAGCAACACCAGGGCGGTGGCGATGATCGGCCCGGCCAGTCCCTGCATCGCCTCGGAGGCGGCACTCAAGGGAGGTCGCCCCGATTCGATCCGTTCCGAGACGGCCTCGACCACCACAATGGCGTCATCCACCACCAGGCCGGTGGCCAGAATGATGCCCAGCAGGGTCAGTTCGTTGAGCGAAAAGCCGGCCAGGCTGAGAAAGGTCATCGCCCCCAGCAGCGAAATCGGCATCGCCAGGGTGGGCACCAGGGTGGCGCGCCAATCCTGCAGAAACAGGAAGATGATCAGCAGCACCAGCACCAGCGCATCAGCGAGAGCGATCTTGGTGTTGTCAATCGATGCATTCACATAGTCGGCCGTGTTGTAGACCTTTTTCAGCTCAATGCCCTGGGGGAGGGTCTTCTGGAACTGGTTGATCACCGCCTCGGCGGCGGCTGAGGTGGTGAGTGCATTGGCTGAAGGCAGCGGCACCACGCCAAAGGCCACCGAGGGTTTGCCGTTGGTGACATTCAAGGCGTAGGTGTTGTAGTTGGCCATGCCATATTCGGCATGGCCAACATCGCTGAGGTGAATCAGTGTGCCATCTGGGGCGCGGGCGATCGGTAGGCGGTTGAGGTCATCAACATTCTCCAGATTTCCTTTGATGACGATCGGATAGCCCGTCGCCGCGGGCTGAAGCGCTGGCAGGTTGCCGAGCGATCCGCCGACCTGAACCGTGTTGTTCTCCCGAAGGGCCTGGATCACTTTCTGGGGCGAAAGGTTGTAGCGCGCCAGCCGGAAGGGGTTGAGCCAGAGCCGATACGCCGGCGGCGCACTGCCCAGCACCACCACCTGGCCCACCCCGTCAGCACGACTCAGGGGATAGACAAGTTTGTCCTGGGCCAGGCCATTGAGATAGCTGGTGGAGTAGTTGCCATCGGCCGAGGTGATGGCATAGATCAGCAGATAGGTGCTCGATGTCGCCTGAACGGTCACCCCCTGTTTGTTGACGGAGTCAGGGAGCTGGGCGAGGGCGGTCTGGACCCGGTTCAGCACATTGGTTTCGGCTCCATTGATGTCTGTTCCGGGTTTGAAGAAGACATCAATGACACAATTACCATCGTTGTCACTGTTGGAGGAGATGTAGTCCATCCCCGGCACGCCGTTGATCTGCTCCTCCAGCGGCGCTGTCACCGTCTTTTCGATGGTGATGGCATCGGCACCGGGAAAGGTGGTGGTTACCAGCACGGTGGGCGGCCCGATGTTGGGCAGGGCCTCGATCGGCAGGCTCATCAGCGAGATGGCGCCCATCAGCAGGATCAGGATGCTGCAGACCGAACTGAGCACCGGCCGGCGGATGAAGGCATCGGACAGGCTCAAGGTCCAGGTCTCCCGGCCGTCACGGTGGCTCCATTGTTGAGTTCGGCCAGATTGCCGATCACCACCGTTTCGCCCTCTTTGAGGCCCGAGAGCACCGGAAAACGTCCGCTCTGGGGCAGGCCCAGCCGCACGGGCTGCTGCTCCAGCCGGTAGCGACCCTGGCCCTGGGGCTGGGCCACGAAGACGAAGCTCTGCCCGGCCTGCACTTGGGTGGCCGTTGCCGGAATGGTGGTCTGGGTTGCAGTGGCCAGTTCCAGGCTGGCTTCCACCCTCTGGTTGTGGCGAAGCACGCCGGTGGGGTTGTCGATCGTGGCCCGCACCAGCAGGGTCTGGCGCTGCACATCCAGCTCGGGTGCAATGAAGGTGACCAGGGCCAGGCCCTGGCTCGTCGGCAGGCCCGGGGCCTGCACCCGCACCCGCTGCCCCAGCTTCAGCCGGTGGGCCATGGCGGCTGGGATGTCGATCGAGATCCAGAGCCGCCGGTTGTCCACCAGCTTGGTCACGGCCGTGCCCGCCGTGACGTAATCGCCCAGCTTGTTGTTGATGGCTCCCAGTTGTCCATCAATCGGCGCTCGGACGTATTTATAGGCAAGTAATGCTTTTTTGGAGCGGAATATTTCCTGGGTCTGCTTTGCCGTAGTCACGTAATCTGCGCTTTCTTTGTTGGAAACCGCTCCCGAAAAGTTGGCGCCGATGAAGCGCAGGGCATTGCGTCGGGCATTCTCGGCCACCGCCTGGTCCGCCCTGGCCTGGGATTCCAGCGGCAGCTGGTCCAGGACGTACAGAAGAGTCCCCCCTTTGACGCGCTGTCCTTCCTGCATCGGCATCGCCACGATCCGCCCATCAATCTCCGGGCTCATCGGGATCTCATGGATCGCCGTCACCGTCGATTGATAGGTGATCTCATGCCGCAGAATCTGACGCTGCGCCACCGTCAGCTGCACCTGTTTCAGCGGCACTGGGGCGACGGCTGCGGGTCTGCAGCCGCTGGCCCCGGCTGAGATCAGGGTCAGGCTGATCAGAGCGGCCGCCGCTTGTTGCCGATCAGCTGAACTGGTTCGCAACGGTGGCGATTTTGGTTGGGGAGAGTTTACAGGGCCTGGCTGGCTGTTTCACGGTGTTGTCCGTTGCTGGGTCGTTCGGGGGAGTGGGCTCTGGACGGTTGCGCCCAGGGCACTGGCGGCTGAGGCCAAGCGGTTGGTTCGAGTCGCGCCGCAGGCGAGCTGGCCCGGCCGCAGGAGCTGCCTTGCCTAAGATTGCTTCAGCTCCCATGGCTCTGGATTCCGTCGTTGCCGCTGCCTGAGCCCCCTGCCTGCCGCCCCAGCGCCTTTCCCCCCGGTCCATGAGTAATTTCGGCGAGGGAGATGGTGAATTGCTGACGCTGGAGTACCCCAGACCGCTGCCGATGCGGCTGGATCGCTGGCTGGTGGCCCAGCGACCAGAGCAGAGCCGGGCCCGCATTCAGAAGTTCATCGAAGCCGGCTATGTGCGGGTCAACGGTGTCACCGGACGAGCCAAGACGCCCCTGCGCACCAACGACACGGTGGAGCTGTGGATGCCGCCGCCGGAGCCCCTTCCCTATCTGCTGGCCCAGCCGATTCCGTTGGATGTGCTGTACGAGGACGACCATCTAATCGTGCTCAACAAGCCGGCCGGCCTCACGGTGCATCCGGCACCCGGTAACAAAGACGGCACCCTGGTCAATGGTCTGCTGCATCACTGCCCCGACCTGCCCGGCATCGGCGGCGAGATGCGCCCCGGCATCGTGCACCGGCTCGATAAGGACACGACGGGCTGCATTGTTGTCGCCAAGAGCCAGGAGGCTCTGGTCAAGTTGCAGGTGCAGATCCAGAAGAGGATTGCTTCGCGTGAATATCTGGCGGTGGTGCATGGCGTCCCCGAAGGCGACAGCGGCACGATCATCGGCGACATCGGTCGCCATCCGGTCGATCGCAAGAAATATGCCGTGGTGCATGACAGCTCCGGGCGGCATGCCTGCACCCATTGGCAGCTGATCGAGCGGCTCGGTGATTACTCCCTGCTGCGCTTCAAGCTCGATACCGGCCGCACCCATCAGATCCGAGTGCACTCCTCCCATGTCGGACATCCGATCATTGGAGATCCCACCTACAGCCACTGCCGCCATCTGCCGATGAAGCTCACGGGTCAGGCCTTGCATGCCGCCGCCCTCGGGCTCGACCATCCGATCAGCGGCGAGCGGATGCTGTTCGAGGCACCGCTGCCGCCGGTGTTCGAGAAGCTGCTGCTGACCCTGCGTAGGCGAATATCCTAAATCGCTATGCCAACGGTGAGCCGATCATCAGGCTCTAAGCGCTCCCTGAATAACCTTTCCCCAGCCCCCATCTGCTACTTCCTTATCCGGCCGAACCCTTGGGCGCCGCTGCTTTTCAGATGCCCCAGTCCGCGGTCCGGCGATGCAGGGGGCGTTTCTCAGGAGGCTGCTCAGGAGGGGGCAGCCCTCGCCGCGCTGCCCATCCGGTCAGATGGCCAGCTGGGCCGGCGGCCGCGCCTGGCCTGGATTGCTGCCGATGGCCGGCAGACTTAGGGGCCTTAATGCGCCGATTTCATGGCCACGCCTTCGCGTCGGCTGTTCGTCGATCAGTTCTTCGTCGGCTGGGTCTACGGCCCCTGGGTGGTGGCCAGCCTGCTGGTGATTCTGGCCCTGAGGCTGCTGATGGAGGAGGATTTCGCCCTTCGCAGTAATGCCTGGGGCCTCCTCGGCAATGCGGCGATCTGCTTCTCGATCGGCTGCGTCTGCAAGCTCTCCTGGGCGATGGCGCGCATCAACGCCGTACGCCAGCTGGAGCTGCAGCTGCGCCAGGAGCTGGGCCTGCGCTGATGGCGATGACCCGCTCCCAGATCGCCATGGTCGTCACCCTGCCCTGGTTGGCTGCGGGGGTGGTGCTGCTGGCCATGACCCGCATTGAAGGCGAGACCCAGCAGGCCAAGATGGACCTGTTTGGCAGTGCCGCGATCTGCTTTTCGATCGGCTGCTTGGCTCGCACCAGCCTGGGCCTCCATGATCTGATGCAGGCCTCCCATGGCGCTCCTCCCCATGCGGCTCCCCCCGATTCGCGGGTTGCCTCACCCAGGCCTCCGGCGCCTGAGCCCCCAGGGAACGCCCAGCCGTGAGCCGCTGTCGCTGGTTGCCGCTGGCTCCAGGGCTGGCTCTGGCTCTGACGTTGGACCTCGCCCCCGCGATGGCGCAGACGCTGATCCCGGGCCCCAGTCCGCGCCGCCTGCCTCCCCCCTCCTCGGCGCTGCTGCGCAGCCTCCAGGGTTTCCAGCATGATCTAGAAGGCCTTGATCGCAGCCTGTTGCCTGGCGGTCCGGCTGCCGATGCCGGCGAAGAGGCGTCAGCCCAGTCGGCCCCGGCCCTGCCGGCCCCGGCCGCGACGGCCCTGCCGACCACGCCTGAACTGGTGCGGATCGAACGGCGTCAGCGGCTCAGCTTGGCTGAAGCCCTGGCGGTGGCGGTGCGCAATGACCCCGATCTGGCCGCCGCCGTCCTCAGTGTGCGGGAGCAACAGGATCTGGTCGGTTCGGCCCGGGGGCGCTGGTGGCCCGAGCTGGGTCTGAATCTGGCGGGGGGCTACCGCCAGGAGCGCTCGTACAGCACCGTCTGGACCGACAACGTCGGCTATTACCCGGCTGGATCGCCGTTTCTGGTCAAGAATCAGGGCTGGAATGTGGTGCAGACGAATGTCGGTGCCGCCGCCGCTCGCATGGAGCTGGGCTGGGAGCTGATCAGCCCGGGCCGGACCGCCGCCATCGCCGAAGCGGACGACAGCCTCAAGGCGTCCCGCCAGCGCTATGGCGATCGGCTGCGCCAGCTGCAGCTGGATGTGAGCGTCGCGTATTACGGCCTGCAGCTGGCCGACCAGTTGCAGCGCATCCGCCAGGCCGTCGTCGATAGCGACACGGTGGTGCGCGATCAGGTGGCGGCGCTCAAGCAGGTGGGCCTGGTGCCGCGGCTGGATCTGCTCCGCGCCGAGGCCTCCCTGCAGCAGGCCCGCTATCGCTTCGAACAGGCCGAGGCCCTGCGCCTGAGCCGCCAGCGCCAGCTCAGCAACCTGATCAACGTGCCCTTTGATGTCAGCCTGCGGGCCAGCGATGCGGTGCGGCTGCAGCCTCCCTGGCCCCTTGATCTGGAGCAGACGATCGTGCGCGGCTGGAGCGACAACCCCCAACTCCGCGCCCTGCAGGCCGCCCGCGATGCCCTGCTGCGCCAGGCCGATCGCCGTGCTGCTGAGCTGCTGCCCAGCCTGCGGCTGTTGGCCTCCGGCGGCTACGGCCAGGGGGTGATCACCCAGCCGCTGATCCAGCTGGAGGGCTGCTGCGGCGCGACCCACATCCCCCAGCTGCTCAATCAGAGTTCTGACTGGGCAGCGGGCCTGCAGTTGCACTGGCGCTTCTTTGATGGTGGTGTCACGGCCGGGGCGGTGGCCGCCAGTCGCGCCGCTGCCGCCCGCACCGACCAGAGCCTGGCGCGGGAACGTAATGCCATCCGCCAGCGCCTGGAGGCGGCCTTCTTCGATCACAGGGCCGCCCTCGGCCAGATCGTGGCGGCCCGCGCTTCCTACAGCGCCTCCCGAGAAGCCTTCCGCGACGTGCGGGCCCGTTATCAGCTGGGTCTGGCCGATTACAGCGATGTGGCTGACACTGTGGCCACGCTCACCGGTGCGATGGAGGGGGTGGCCGAATCCACCACTCTGGCCAATGTCAGCTATGCCCAGCTGCTGCGCGAACTGCTGCCGGTGCCGAATCAGCCCGGTGAGCCGGTGGCGCTGCCGCTGGTGCTGGGAGGCTCCTGATCCCGGTTCTGGAGCCGCTGCCAGCGGCGGTTCTGCCAGGCCATGGTCCGCCAGATCAGCAGCACCAGCAGGGCCGCGAACCAGAACCACACCTCCGGAGAGTTGGCGTGCAGCAGCACCACCAGAAAAGCCATTTGCAGGGCGAGCCAGGGGAGTTCGCTGCGCAGGCTGCCGGATGGAGCCAGCCCTTCGCCAGGGTTCTGCCTGTCCATACTCATGGCAGTGTTCCCCGTTGCCGCAGCTGGGAGTCATCCTGGCGCTCCTGCTGGCGCAGGGTGCGGTAGGTGCCGGTGAGATCCCGCAGCATCGGCAGCAGATAGCTCACCGGCGTTCGCCATTCCACGTAGCCATGGGCCTTGAGCGTCAGCCCCTCATGGATCGGAAAGACGCTGCTGCCCCGGCTGAGGGTCCAGCGATAGCCATCCAGGCTGGAACGCCTGCCGCCGCCGGGCTGGCCTTCGGGGGCCGCTGGCAGCAGATCGATTTCGGTTCGCATCACCGGGCCGTTGCGAACCAGGGCCTCCGCCAGCTGGGGATTGCCCATGGTGGTGTTGACGTCCTCGCGGGTGGCGGGAAGGAGGCTGACCCGGTTGACCTGACCGCGGATGCCGCCGAAGCGACCCCGCTCGTTCCAGTCCGGGACCACCTCCATCGCCAGGCCCGGCCGCAGCCGCCGCGCATCGGCTGGGGCGAAATAGGCCACGGCGCGTAGGGTTTCACCGTTGCGGCTGCCGAGGGTGCCCAGGCGTTCACCGGGCTTGACGGTCTGGCCGCGCACCACCTGGAGATCAAGGATGCGCCCATCGCGATCGGCAAGCAGGACGCCGTCGTAGTCCAGGCGGGAGCGGGTGACTCGTACGGTGCGGCGAGCATCGTCGATCGCGTAGCGCCGCTTCTGGGCTGCCGTGTCGATGTCCAGTTTCACTTTCTCCCAGATGTCTACGGCTTCCCGTTCGCGGATTCCCACGTCGGCGACACTGTTACCCAGCTGGATGGCCCGGTCTTCGCTAGCTACCACCTCCTCGGCCAGGGGGGCCACCACTTCGCGGCGGGCCAGATGGCGGAAATCGGCCACCTTCTGGTCGTAGATGCTCTGCAGCTCCTCAAAGCGGCGGCGGTCCGCCTCTAATTTGGCGAGGGCGGTGTCCCGCAGTCGCCCGGCTGAAGCCAGCCGGAAGGTCAAGATCGGCGTTGATGCGGATCAGTTCGGCCAGATCCTTCTCCTGACGGCGTAGCTGCTGCTCCAGGGTGGGCAGGTAGAGGCGGATCAGGATCTGACCCCGCTTGACCTTCTCCCCCACCCGCACCGGCAGGGCGAGAATCTGGCCCTCGGCCCGGGAATCGATCACCGTGGCGCCACCGGGCACGATCACCACGCCCCGGCCGATCACCTCGGTGGGCACCGGCCAGAATAGAAACCAGCCGGCCGTGAAGGCCCAGGCGCCGGCTAGAGCCACCAGCACCCCCTGCTCGGGGTGGCGCAGCACTCTGGCGGCAGGAGAGGCGCCGGTCTGCCGAGTCAGAGAGTGCAGGTTCAAGGAACGCAGATCCACAGAGCCCAGGTCCAGAGCGCGCAGGGTGGCGCAGTCCCGCTGACCCACACTGCCGCACGATCGTGGCAGGGCTTTCCCGGAGATGCCGCTGGAACATCCGGCCGCCGCCTGGCCCGCTCCCTGGCGGCAGGTCCGATCACGATCTGGCGCCCAGCCTGGCTCACCCCTTCAGGCGCTCCACCAGATGGGTGCCCACCCGCAGGGCGTTGGCGATGGCGGTGAGGGATGGATTCACGGCGCCGATCGTCGGCATGAAGCTGGTGTCGACGATATAGAGGTTGTCGAGTTCGTGGGCCTTGCAGTTGAGATCGAGCACCGAGCTGGCGGCATCACGGCCGAAGCGACAGGTGCCGGCCTGGTGTCCGACGGCGGCGATGCCCATGCTGTTGGCGATGTAGATCTGGCGCTCCACCAGATGGTTGCGCAGATAGAGGCGATCGAGCATGCCCTCCAGCCGGCTCACCAGCCGTGCCGAGGCGGTGAGGTTGTTGGGGGTGTAGCTGAGCTGGATCTGTCCGGAGCTGGTCACGGTCACCCGGTTGTCGGGATCGGGCAGGTCCTCGCTGGAGATCCAGAAGTCGACCGCGTGCTCGGCGATCTTGTCCATGCTCCAGCCCGGCATCAGGAAGGTTTCCAGCGGGGCATAGCCCTTCATGATCGTGCCGTTGGTCTTGCCCGTCATCTGGATGTTGCCCATCGGGTAGTCGAAGTCGGCATCGCCGAGATACCAGTCGTTGACGCAGACCGTTTTCTGGAACACGGTCAGGTTCGGCTCATGGGCCAGGGCCACCATCGCCTTGCTGTTGTGGAACATGTAGTTCCGTCCCACCTGGTCGGAGCCGTTGGCCAGCCCGCGGGGATGCTTGTCGTTGGCCGACATCAGCAGCAGGCGGGCACTGTTGGCGGCGCCACAGCTGACCACCACCACATCGCCGCTGATGGTGAGCGGTTCGCCGTCCCGTTCCAGTTCCACGGCTTTCACCGTGCGGCCGGATTCATCGGTGATCAGCCGTTTCACCTGGGCCCGGGTCAGCAGCGATACGTTCGGCTCCGCCAGCGCCGGGCGCATACCCAGCACCTCGGCGTCCGACTTGGCGTGCACCAGGCAGGGGAAGCCATCGCAGCAGTTGCATTTGCGGCAGCGGCTGAAGGCCATGTTGGCCTCATCGAGCTGCACGCCGCTGGGGGCATGGAAGGGATGGAGTCCGGCGGAGCGCAGGTCGTCGACCAGCTTCTGCATCCGCGGCTCGTGGGCCACCGGTGGATGGGGATAGGGGCCGCTGCAGGGCGGCTCGGTGGGATCCTCACCGCGCTGGCCGTGCACGTGATACATCTCCTCGGCCTTCTGATACCAGGGCTCGAAATCGGCGTAGCGCAGCGGCCAGGCCGGCGAGGTGCCATCGAAGTGGGCGAGCTCCTCGAAGTCCTGCTGGCGCAGGCGGAAGTGGGCGGCGCCGTACATCTTGGTGGCGCCACCGACGAAGTAATGGCTGCCGGGCTGGAAGACCTTGCCGTGCTTGTCGAGCCAGGGATCCTTCGAGACGTAGCGGTTCTCCTGGAACACCGCTGCGGCATCCCAGTTCTGGGGTTCCTGGGGCAGCCAGTCGCCCCGTTCCAGCACCAGCACCTTCAGGCCCGTGGAGGCCAGGTGGCGCGCCAGGGTGCCGCCACCGGCGCCACTGCCGATGATCACCACGTCAAAGTGTGCACCGCTCGCGACCTGCAGCTGGCCTGCTTCTGGTAGAGCTGAGCTGTGAAGGCTCGGACCGGCGATCGCGGCGGAGAGGGCGGCAGTGCTGGAGGAAGGGGAGCTCATGGTGAGGTGGGGAGGTTGAGCCGGATGGTTGGGAAGGTGCGGAGCGCCGGAGCGCCGGAGTGGCGTAGCGATGAACAGGTTGGCTGGCGAGATGGGCTCAGCTTTTGGGGTAGCGGGAGAGCTGATTGAGCATCTTGCAGACCATGGCGCTCCAGCCCGTCTGGTGGGAGGCACCGACGCCGCTGCCGTTGTCGCCGTGGAAGTATTCGTTGAACAGAATCAGATCGCACCAGTGGGGATCGTTCTGGAACATCTCCACGTCACCGTTGAACGGGCGGCGGCCTTCGCTGTCGCGGCGGAAGATGCCCACCAGCCGCTTCTCCAGCTCCAGGGAGGCCTGCCAGAGCGTGATCCAGTTGCCGGAGCGGGTGGGGAACTCCACCTTGAAGCTGTCGCCGTAGAAATGGGAGAACTTCTGGAGCGATTCGATCAGCAGGAAGTTCATCGGCATCCACACCGGACCACGCCAGTTGGAGTTGCCCCCGAACATCGCCACCGGGCTGTCGGCCGGGCTGTAGGTGAGGGTCTGGCTCTGGCTGCCCTCGGTGTAGGTGTACGGATGCTTTTCGTACACCTTGGACAGGGAGCGGATGCCGTTGGGAGAGAGAAACTCCTCCTCGTCGAACAGGCGCTCGCAGATGCGTTGCAGGCGTTCCCTGGGCACCAGGGTGAACAGCACCCGATCGTTGTTCCAGATCCCCAGGTTGTGCACCGTCCAGGAGGGGGTGGTGCGTTCATGGGTGAACCAGGCCAGGGTGTTGGTCACGTCGAGCATCGGTAGCCGTTGCACGGTGTCGATGTCGAAGCTCTGGACCGCCAGCAGTGGCACCAGGCCCGAGAGCGAGCGGGTGCGTAGGTAGTCGGTGCTGCCGTCGGGCCGTTTGATGACGTCGTAATAGAAGCCGTCCTCCTCGTCCCAGTTGACATAGTCGCGGCCGGCCGGATTGTTGAGGCCGATCGCCAGCTGCACGAAATCAACGACGAAACGCTCGCAGATGTCGGCGTATTCCGGCTCCTCGTGGCTCAGCTCCACGGCGATCTGCAGCAGATTCAGGCTGAGCGAGGCCATCCAGGCCGTGCCGTCGCACTGCTCGATGATGCTGCCGTCAGCCAACGGGAAGCGTCGATCGAAGACGGCGATGTTGTCGAGCCCAAGGAACCCCCCCTCGAAGACGTTGTCGCCGGTGCGGTCGTTGCGGTTGGCCCACCAGCCGTATTCCAGGATCAGCTTGCGCAGGGCTGCGCGCAGGAAGCCCAGGTCGGCGACGTCGGTCTGCTTGCGATCGATCTGATAGATGCGCATCGCCGCCCAGGCGCCGATCGGCGGATTGGGATCGGAGAGAGCCCACTCATAGGCCGGGGTCTGGGCGCTGGGGGCGGTGTATTGGGATTTGCGCAGCAGCATGCACTGCTCCTTGGCGGTCGCCGGATCGAAGACCGCGAAGGCCACGGAGTGGAACATCAGATCCCACTGACAGAAGTAGGGGTACTCCCAGCAGTCCGGCATTGAGATCACGTCGTGGGCGTGCAGCCGTTTCCAGTAGGCGTTCTGGGTATGTCGGCGACCTGCTGGGGGAGGGCTGCCGGTAGGGTCCCCTTCCAGCCAGCGCAGCACACTCCAGCCGTAGTACTTCTTGCACCAGAGCAGGCCGGCGGCGCCGGCCAGATGGATGCGGCGGTCGTCCTCGGAGAGGCCCGGGATGTGCTGCTCGAAGTAGGCCAACCACTCCTGCTCGCGGGCGACGAAGGTCGCTGCGAAGGCATTGGATAAAGGGGCCGTGGCGCTCGCTGCGCTGCCTGCGGCCGTTCCGGTCGCTGCCGGTATCTCCGGTGTGCCAGCGATCCGGTGCAGGCGCAGCTCCACCACCCACTCCTCGCCGGGGGCCAGGGTGTGCTGCAACACTCGGGCCGCCTTGCTGCCGCACAGGGCCGGGTTCACGGCGCCGGTCTCGCCGTTGACCACGTGCCGGTGGAAGCCGTCTTTCTGGAATGGCGTGGCGTTGGGCTGGCCCCAGAGCCTTTCGCTGTTGGTTTCGTTATCGGTGAAGATCCAGCTGCCGGGTTCCTGGCAGTCCAGCTGATACACCCCTAGATGGGGGATTGCATCGGTGACCACCGCCGGACTGCCGGGATCGTGCGCCGCGGCGGCGGCCAGGCTGATCTGGTGCTCCACTTCATCGGGATAGCCCCAGCGCCAGGTGTTGCGCAGCCACAGGCTGGGCAGCAGGGTGAGGGGTGCCGCATCGGGGCCGCGGTTGGTGGCCCTGATCCGGATCAGTAGATCTTCCGGCCCCGCCTTGGCGTATTCAATGACGACATCGAAGTAGCGGTTCTCGTTGAAGATGCCGGTGTCGACCAGTTCGTATTCGGGCTGATCGCGGCCGCGCCGGCCGTTCTCGGCCAGCAGATCCCCGTAGGGAAAAGCCCGTTGTGGGTACTTGTAGAGCGCCCGCATGAAGCTGTGGGTGGGCGTATTGGCGAGATGGAAGAAGTAGTCCTTCAGGTCTTCGCCGTGGTTGCCCTCGGGGTTACCGAGCCCGAAGGGCCGCTCCTTGAGGATCGGATCGGCGCCGTTCCAGAGGGCCACCGAAAAACAGAGGCGACACTGCTCGTCGCAGATTCCCAGCAGGCCGTCCTCACCCCAGCGGTAGACGCGGGAGCGGGCGTGGTCGTGGGGGAAGGAGGTCCAGGCATCGCCGTCGGCGGAGTAGTCCTCCCGCACGGTGCCCCACTGGCGCTCGCTCAGGTAGCTGCCCCAGAGGCTCCAGGGCACCACGTCGTGGTCACGCTCGGCGATCCGCCGGGTTTCCGAGGGGCTGATCGCGTCGATCCCATCAGCAGAGGGAGAGAGAGAGGGAGAGGTGAATGTCACAGGGATGCCTTCAGAACTTCGCCGATGCGCAGGGCGTTGGCGATCACCGTCAGGCCGATGCCCACCGACGGACAGGAGGGCAGGGCGCTGGCATCGACGATCCAGAGGTTGTGCACCTCATGGCAGCGGCCCTCGAGGTTCACCACCGAGGTGGCTGGATCCGAGCCCATACGGCAGGTGCCAGAGGCACCGCCGATCACCGACAGGGGCGCCTCCCCGCGGGGATGGGTTGGAGCTGCTTTGGTGACCAGGGTCAGCGGATCGGCTTCGACGGCCTTGAGGCAGTCAATCCAGCGGTAGACGAGACGGTCGTGGGCCTCGCGGTTGTTGGGCGTGTAGTGGACCTGCAGCTGGTTACCGCGCAGCAGCACACGGTTGTGGGGGTCGGGCCGTACGGCGCTTATCGCCCACCAGGTGATCGAGCGGGATGCCAGCTGCTCAATCCCGAAATCGGGCAGCAGTTTGGCCACCAAGGAGAGCACCGGCGGTGACTCGGCGAACAGGGCGTCCTGGAGAACGCCACCACCGCTCTGAATCGAACCGAGTGGAAAGTCGACGTTCTTGTCGCCCCAGTAGAAGTCGGTGATGCCATGGCTGCGCGGGTAGCGGCCCGAGTTGGGCGCCGCCGCCAGTTGCAGGATCGTGGTGAGCTGGGGCTTCATCAGGTTGCGGCCCACCTGGTCGGAGCCATTGGCCAGGCCACGGGCGTGGTGCTCGGTGGCTGAGCGCAGCAGGATCTCCGGTGTGCCGATCGCCCCGGCTGCCAGCACCACCTGATGGCCGCGGAACAGCCAGCGCTGGCCGGCGATGTCCACCTCAACGCCCCTCACCTCCTGGCCGGAGGGGTTGACATGCAGTTGCACCACCCGGGCGTTCTCTTTGACCGTCACGCGGGGGTAGGCCCGGCCTGGATTGACGCCGAATAGTTCGGCATCACCGGTGGGGTCGACCGCCGAATCGGACCAGCTCAGGGGCAGGTCATAGGGATGGAGGCCCTGGCGCTCAAGGGCGGCGCGCAGCTCGATCAGAAAGAGTTCCACCGGCCTTGGAGCGGCGGTATAAGGGCCCTCACGGGCTGGGGCGGTGGGATCGGCGCCGGCCACGCCGTGAACGTGATAGAGCTTTTCGGCCTGCTCGTACCAGGGAGCTAGGTCGGCGTAGCGGAGTTCCCAGTCCGGGGTGAGGCCTTCCTGCAGCTTGACGCCGCTGAATTCCTGTTCACGCATGCGCTCAAGCACGCCTCCCCAGATCTTGGTGTTGCCGCCAATCGCATGCACCATCTGCGGCGAAAAGGGATCCCCATCCGTGCCGAACCATTTCTCGGCCGGGTGGTAGCGCTCTTTGCGGAATAGATCCGCCTCGGCCAGGTTTTGATCGGACTCGGGAAGGGCGCCACCGCGCTCGAGCAGCAGGACCGAATGGCCGGCAGAGGTGAGGGAAGCGAGCAGACTGCCGCCGCCGGCACCGCTGCCAACCAGGATCACGTCGTAGTGATTGTCATCGATGATCATGGATCAGGCTCTCCAGGCATAGAGCAGCACGAACAGGATGATCCAGATCACATCCACGAAGTGCCAGAACAGGGAGGTGGCTTTCACGCCTTCTTCGCCAGCGTTGTAGATGCCGGGGATGAAGGATTTGACCAGCATCAGGCCCATCAGCAGGATGCCGGTGGCCACATGCAGGCCATGGAAGCCGGTGAGCAGATAGAAGGTGCCGCCGAAAGTGCCGGAGGTGAAGCCGAACTTGAGGCCACTCCACTCCACGGCCTGGCCGTAGAGGAAGTACGCCCCCATGGCCATGGTCAGCAACCAGAAGGCCCGGAACAGCCAGATCTTCTCCTTGCCCTTGAAGTGCTCGGCCACCACCATCGTCATTGAGCTGGAGACCAGCACCACGGTGTTGATCAGGGGCGTGCGCCATTCGAGGCCGTCGACACCGGCGGGCAGCCAGTCGAGGGCGGAGAGGCGCAGGACGGCGTAGCCGCTGAAGAACGCCAGGAAGATGACGCTCTCGGAGCACAGAAAGATGATGAAGCCGGTGAGGTTGTGGCTGGCGTGCTGGCCTTCGCCATGGTTGGCGGCCTGCTCGGTCGCTGGGATCGGGGTGCTGGTCATCGGTTCGCCTCCGCAAGGGTGAGTGCTCGCTCGATCTCGGCCTGGTGTTCCACCAGCGGCTCACCACTGCCGTAGCCGTAGGGGCGGCTGATCACAGTGGGCACATGATCGCCGAAGTTGTCCTCCGGAGGCGGTGATGGCAGGAACCATTCCAGGCCGATGGCATTCCAGGGGTTGTGGGTGGCGCGCGGACCACGGGCCCAGGAGCTGATCATATTGAGTAGGAAAGGGATGATCGACACACCCAGCAGAAAGGCTCCCAGACTGGCGAGCACGTTCCAGAAGGCGAACTCCGGGTCGTAGGAGGAGACCCGGCGCGGCATGCCCATCAGGCCAAGGGGATGCATGGGCAGGAAGTTGAGATTGGCGCCGACGAAGGTGAGCAGAAAATGCAACTTGCCCAGCCCTTCATAAGGCATGCGGCCGGTGAACTTCGGGAACCAGTGGTAGATGGCCGCGAAGATGCACATCACGGCGGCACCGTAGATGACGTAGTGGAAATGACCGACGACGAAATAGGTGTTGTTGACGTGGATGTCAATCGGCACGGTGGCCAGCATGACGCCAGTGATGCCTGCAAACACGAAGTTAATCAAGCCGCCCAGGCAAAACAACATGGGGGTCGTCAGCTGGAGCTTGCCGCGCCAGATGGTGCCCAACCAAGCGAAGACCTTGACCCCTGTAGGTACGGCAATCAACATCGTGTTGAACATGAACAAGTTGCGCATCCACTCCGGAACACCACTGGGGAAGAAGTGGTGAACCCAAACAATCAAGCCCAAGATCACGATGATAAATGAAGCCAAGGACACGTAGACGTAGCCAAACAATGGCTTGCGGGAATAGACGGGAAATAATTCCGAAAAGATGCCGAAGGCCGGCAGGATGATCACGTAAACGGCTGGATGGGAGTAGAACCAGAAGAAGTGCTGATAGAGCACTGGGTCGCCGCCGCCTTCGGGTTTGTAAAATGAGGTGCCAAAATTTAAATCCATCAACAGCATAATCGCCCCGCCAGTTAGGGCTGGCAGGCCGATCAATTGCAGGCTCTGGGCCGCCAGGGCGGTCCAGCAGAACACGGGCATGCGGAAGAAGCCCATGCCCGGAGCTCGCATCCGCAGGATGGTGGTCACGAAATTGACGGCCCCCATGATCGACGACACGCCTGAAAGGGCCACAGCTACCAGCCAAAGCCCCTGGCCGCTGATCAGATTGCCGAGTGGATTCTGGATGCTCACAGGCGGATAGGACCACCAACCCGAATAGGCTGGGCCACCCGGCACAAAGAAGCTGGCAATCAACAGGCTGCCGAAGATCGGTACCAGCCAGAAGGCAACCGCATTCAGCCGCGGAAAAGCCATGTCGGGGGCGCCGATCATGGTGGGGATCAGCAGATTGTTGAGCCCGTTGAGCACGGGGAAGATAAAGAGGAACAACATGATTGTTCCGTGCATCGTGTAGAGCCCGTTGTAGACGGTGCGGTCCACGAGGTCGGAGGCTGGCGTGATCAGTTCGCCCCGGATGATCATGGCCAGGAAGCCACCGATCAGAAAAAAGAAGAAGGCAAGGACGATGTACTGGATGCCAATCACTTTGGCATCGGTGTTAAAGCCGAAGTAGCGGGTCCAGCTTGGACTTGCTTCGGAATCGGCGAGGGGGATCGTGCTGGTCATTGGCCTCAGGAGTCGTGGGGGAGGGTGTTGGAACCGGGAACGTTCACCTGAGGAGCGGGAGCGGGTCGCACGGTGGCCCAGCCAGGATTGCTCAGTTTCTGTCGCTGTTCATATTCACCAACCGCATCACTCAGGCCACTCTGGAGCGGTTCGGATGCAGCCTGTTTGAGCCAGGACTGGTAGGCGTCTGCACTCTCAACGACGACATCGGCTTGGTTGGTGGCAAACCAGGTGCCGCTGAACATGGAGTCCCTGAGCCGATAGCGACCCTCGCGGGTGGGGGTGAGGGTGAAGTCAATCGCCCGACCAGGAATCACATCCTGCTTCAGCCGGAACGCCGGGATGTAGAAGCCATGGATCACATCATCGGAGGTGAGCCGGAACGTGACGGTTTGATCGACCGGCAGATGCAGCTCGGTCGCCGAGACATGGGACTCGGGATAGCGGAACTCCCAGGACCATTGACGTGCGATCACTTCGATCGATTCAGCCGGCAGCCGATCGCCCGGATAGCCGCCTTGCGCCTCAACGGGGTTGTTGGGATGGATGTGTTCCATCGGGCCGAGGACCCCCAGTTCATGGTTGACCCGCATCGCATAAACGGCGATCGCCATGACGATGGCCAGGGGAATCAGGGTCCAGATCACCTCAAGCCGGGTGTTGCCTTCAATCGGCTCGGCATCGCTGATGTCGTATTTCTCGGCGCGATGCATCAGCACCACCCAGGCGATCACCGAGAGAACGCCGAGGAAGACGAAGGAGCCCAGCCCAGTCTCAAAGCTGAACAGACCATCAACCAGGGGGGCGGCATTCGACGCCTGCACCGGCAGCCAGTGATAGGCCTGGCCAGCCATCCAGTAGCTGATCAGGGCCAGCAGGCCGATCCAGAGGGCCAGCGCTGCCAGGGCAATCGGGCCGGGGCGGCGTGGGGAGGAGGAGGTCATGGGGGAAAATCCCTAGCGGAGGGCGACGCGGAGATCGGCCCCGGAGGCCAGAAGTTGGTCGGCGGTGACATGGACACCGAACTCCCCGGCCAGTTCAGCGCCCAGGGTGCCGTGCAGTCCGATCACCAAGAACAGTCCCAGCCCCACCAGCAGGTAGAGCCACTGCACCTGACGGCCCATATCACGCCGCCAGACAAAGCGCTGAAAGCCGCGCCAGACGGTCATGGCGATGATCGACAAGAGAATGGCAACGCCACCGACGCCGTGCCAGAGCATGGTCGTCATGCTCTGTAGGCCGATGGTGCTGGTGACTCCGGGGATCGGCACCGCTAGCAGCATCTCGTAGAAGCCGGCTGCCACGGTGAAGAAGCTGATGACGGCGCAGGCCAGCAGGTTGTACCAGCCCACGTCGTGAAAGCCGGCCCGGGTGATCGGCAGGGCCAGAAAACGGAACACCCGCTTCTCGATCGGATAGAGGGCGCCAGCGATGTCGAAGGCGATGGCGATCACGAACAGGCCGATCGTGAAATGGACCAGGGTCGGATGGATCGGCAGGCTGTACGGCAGGCCGTTGGGGCCGAGCATGCCGGATAGCTGGCTGATCGGCGAAACGTCGGCGGGGCTGGTGGTCCCGAGCCGCAGCGAGGTCAACGCCGGAGCGGCGAGCAGCAGGTCAGTCATCAGATCAATCCGGCGCGACCGGCGGCGACGACTGGCACGGTGTGCAGGCCGTAGACCCAGATCAGCTGATTACCCAGGGTGACCTGGACTACCACCAGCAGAGCCAGAACCCCATCGGCAGCCAGGTACGGCAGCGGCAGGCTCTCTGGATCCCGGTTGCGCAGCACATAGCGCCAGCCCGTCAGCAACGAAAGCACCCCAGACAAGGACCAGCCCAGGGTGCTGTGCAGATTGAGGATTGAGCGGGAGGCCCCGTAGGGGTCCGCCAGGCCCGCCTCCACCTGGCCGAAGATGATCGCCACAAAGATCGCCGCCGTAGCGAACAGCAGATTCCAGAAGCTGACCTCAAACAGATTGGGTCGCCGCATCACAACGCCGATCAGATCGAAGATCACGCTGATCACCGCCATGGCGATGACGAAGTGGACCACGATTGGATGAAGCGTGTCCATCCAGGGCAGGTTGTGATCGTTGAGGCGTGGCAGCAGTTGCTGCATCGGGCCTGGTCACGGTGTGCGCCTTCAGCCTGGCCAGCCGCGGGCCTAAGCCCAGGATCTGTGATCTTTTGCTACAGGCTGTGGTGATACCATGACCTGGCGGGAGTCCGCTTCAGTCTTTGTCACTGGCGCCGAAGGCGTGCATAAGGGCGTCGCCCCAGCTATTGATCGCCTCCAGGGCGTGGTCGGGGGCCTTGCTGATCGCTACCGCGTGGGCTTTGAGCAGGGTGGCCTTGCTGAAGTCGTGACCATGGTTGCTGGCCAGGTCGACGACATCGTCGGGACCGGAGGCAGCATGGAGTTTCTGGCGCAGCTGCTCATCGGCGGCGGCGCTGCTGACGAAGTCCTGCAGGGCGGAGAGCGACACGGGCAGAGTACATGTGAGGGACTCTGCATCCTTACAGGAGAGGGTTCGGCCGGCGTCAGATTGCCATTACCTTGCAGGTATCCCGCTAAGCGCATCGATGGCGAAGGAACGCTTCTTCTTGGAGCTGGAGCCCAGCGAAGCCGTGATGAAGAGCTGGCCCCATGTGGTGATCGTGGGCGGGGGCTTTGCCGGGCTCAAAGCGGCCCACCGGCTTGCCGGCAAGCCGGTACGGGTGACTTTGGTGGACAAGCGCAACTTCAACCTCTTCCAGCCTCTGCTGTATCAGGTGGCCTCCGGCCTGGTGTCCGAGGCCGATGTGGCCACGCCGCTGCGGCTGCTGCTGGCCAAGGCGGCCAATGTGCAGGTGCTGCTCGGGGAGGTGCTCGATCTCGACACCGATGCCCGCGAGGTGGTCTTCAACGATCGTCGAGCACGCCGATGAGATCCGGCGGCGCTTGCTTTCAGCCCTGGAGGAGGCCGAGCAGACCCCTGATCCCGATCGTCGCCGCTTCCTTCAGTCCGTGGTGGTGGTGGGCGGCGGCCCCTCCGGTTGTGAACTGGCCGGATCGATCAATGGGCTGATGCGCCATTCGCTGGAGCGTGACTTCCGCCAGCTGGATCCTTCGCATGCCCAGGTGATTCTCGTCGATCCCGGTGATCGGGTGCTGCGGGCGATGGCTCCCGAACTGTCGGCGGCGGCGTCTGATTATCTGACCTCCCGAGGCGTCGAACTGGTGCTCGGCGGTCGCGTGCAGAGCATTGAGGCGGGCAGCCTCACCGTGGCCTTCAAGAACCCGGCGCCAGGCACGCCAGAACAGCGGGTGCTGGAGGCCGCCACCATCTGTTGGAGTGCGGGGGTGCGCCCGTCCCACCTCGGCAAGCTGCTGGCGGATCGCACCGGTTGCACGGTCGATCGCGGCGGACGGGTGGTGGTCGAAGCGGACTTCTCGATCGCCGGCCATCCAGAAATCCGGGTTGTGGGGGATCTCTGCTCCTATGCCCACACCGACAATGGCAAGCCCCTGCCTGGCATGGCCGGCCCGGCGGTGCAGATGGGTGGCTGGGTGGCTCTCGATCTGCTGGCCCAGTTGACGGGTGAACGGCAGAACCCGTTCCGCTGGTTCGATTTCGGCAGCATGGCCGTGATCGGTCCCCTCTGCGCCGTGGCCGATCTGCGCGGGGTGAAGGTGAGCGGTGCCCTGGGCTGGCTGCTCTGGGCGCTGGCCCACCTGGCCTTCATGCCGGCCAACGAGAACCGCCTCACCCTGCTGACCAAGTGGCTGTGGGTGATCGCCACCGGTCAGCGGGCCAACCTGTTAATCACCGGCCGGCCCGATCAGCACATCGGTGTGGAAGTGGGCCTGGAGATTGCTGAACGGGCTGCAGCCCCGGAGCCGGAGCCGCAGCCCGAGCCGCAGAAGGAGCAGGCGGCGGCCTGAGTTTCAGGGCCGCCGCTCCTCCTGGCTTCAGAGGCCGGGGCTGCTGTGCATCAGGCCCCCGTCGACAAAGATCGTGGTGGCGGTGATGTAGCTGGCGGCATCGCTGGCCAGGAAGCCCACCACCTTGGCGATCTCCTCGGGTTGGGCCATGCGGCCCATGGGAATGGCGGCGTTGAGCTTGGCCAGCAGCTCGGGGTTGTTCATGGTGGAGTCGTTGATCGGCGTGGCCACGGCGCCCGGGCCGACATTGACGATCGTGATGCCATGGGGGGCAAGCTCCAGGGCGGCGGTGCGGGTGAGCATGCGCACGCCTCCCTTGGCGCAGCAGTAGGGGGTGTTGTCGGGCATGGGCCAGTCCTCGTGCACCGACGAGATGTTGATGACGCGGCCGCCACCGCCCTGGGCGATCATCTGCTTGGCTGCGAACTGAGTGGCGAAGAAGACGCCGCGCAGATTGACGTCGAGCACCTTGTCGAAGTTGTCCGGGGTGGTGGTGAGGATTGAGGTGCGCGTTTCGATGCCGGCGTTGTTGACCATCACATCGAGGCGGCCGTATTTGGCCACGGCGGCGTCCACCAGGCGCTGCAGGTCGTCGAGCTTGGCGACATCGGCCTGCACGCCGTAGCTACTGCCGCCATAGGCGCCGATCTCCCGCTCCAGCTCTTCGGTGGCCTCGGGGTGGGAGCGGTAGTCGATCACCACCTTGGCGCCGAGTTCGGCCAGATACTCGACGATCGATTTGCCGATACCGCTGTTGCCACCGGTGACGATGGCGACCTTGCCTTGCAGCAGGGTGGACATGGCCTTGCCGGCCAGGGGGTTGGAGCTGGTCATGGGGTTGGTGGGTAGCGGGGGTGTGACGATGGAATGCAAACCGCTGCACCCTAGTGACAGGGGGCAGGGAGGTTGATGCGGCCCTGCGCTGTCAGCATGCCCCCGCTGATTGGCGACGGGTCGTCGCATGGTGATGTGCCGATCGATTGGATCGTGCCTACGGTGAGCTTTGTAGAAGCCGTTCGATCGCGCCTTGGTCATCTCCCAGCGAACAGGGTGTTCCCCCGCAGGGAACGTCCGGCGGTCCGGGAGCCTTCGGCTGCTGCTTGGCACACTGATGCACACGCAATCGCGGACGATCATGCGATCTGAAAGCCAGGCTGGAAGCGCCCAACGGGCCCGTGCAGTGGGACTCGGCCGGGGCGGACTGGTCTGGGGCCTGGCGACGGCGAGCCTGGCTCTGACCACATCAGCCCTGGCTCTGGAGGTGCCGACCGGTGTTGCCTGCCTGCCCACCAGTGCTGTGGCGCCGCTGTGCCGCGAGTTGGTGATCACCAACAACCCGCCCTATCCCGGATCCCAATCGCCCCAGCTGCCGGTTCAATCGTTTGATCCGGCCTTCACCGAGATCGTCGGGCGGATTCCGAATCTGGTTCCCCTGGCCACAGGTTTCGGTTTCCTCGAAGGGCCGGCCTATCTCCAGGACCGGCAGGGGGCTGGTGGCTTGTTGTTCATCACCGATCAGATTCACAACAGCGTCTTTGTGATGCGCTGGAATGGCCTCGATGCCCGTGGCGCCATCACCCCGGCCTCCTGGGAGAAGCCCCGGCTCTTCCGCAATCCCTCCGGGGTGGCTGATGGACAGACCCTGGATCCGCAGGGCCATCTGCTGATTACGGAAACCACCGGACGCCGCGTCTCGATCACCCAGGATCTGCAGGCGAATCTGCGCAGCCCCGAACCCCAGGCACCATCCCTGGTGGATCGCTACCAGGGCAAGCGCCTCAACTCGCCCAACGATCTGGTGGTGAAAAGCGATGGCAGCGTCTGGTTCACCGATCCCAGCTATGGCTCACTTCAGTTCCCGCAAACGGCAGAATTGCCCAATAACGTCTATCGCTATGAGCCCGCCACGGCAAAGCTCTCCGTGGTGGAGTCGTCGCTGATGATGCCGAATGGCATTGCCTTTGGTCCGGGGGAGAAACAGCTCTACCTCATCGACAGTGCCGCGATCCAGGGACCGCACACCGATTTCGCCTATCTGCCCCATCGGATCTACGTTTATGACGTCTCCGCAGATGGTCACCAGATCGGCAACAAACGGCTGTTTGCTGATGTGAGCCCCGGCTTCCCCGATGGCATGCGCCTCGACGAGAAAGGCAATGTGTATGTGGGTGCCCTTGATGGGATTCAGGTGTTCAATCCCCAAGGCAAACTAATTGGCAAGTTTCTGATGGCTAAGCAGACGGCTAATCTCAGCTTCGGTGGCCGCGATAACAATATTCTGTTCATTGGATCCACTGATACGCTCTGGGCGATCAAGCTCAACACGCGGGGGTTGGTGCCGGTGCGGCTTGGTGCAACGCTTTAACAGGCTCGGCGCGCCGATCTAAGCCAGGAACCTGTCGTCTTGGTTCTACGCGCTTTGATTCGGCGACCAGGTTTTGCCTTGTGGCCAACATCCATTTCCCTGACTAGGCTGGGTCAGCAGAGGCCAGGGTGGCATTTGGCATGCCGGCGGCGCTGAGCCGTTGGATTGAGCCTTTTATTCGCTCCGGTATTGCCGGCTTTCAAGATTTCAAGCCATGAGCACGCTTACTCACCCACTTAATATGAAAATTGTTGCCCTAGAAGAGCATTTCGTCATTCCGGAACTGGTGGGCTACGGCGCAAGCACGGCGGCCACCCAGACTCCCGCCGCATGGCAGAAGATGGTCGGGCTGCTCAGCGACTTCCTTGAAAAAAGGATTCCTGAGATGGATAAGGGAGGGCTCGATATGCAGGTCCTTTCACTGAATTCGCCGGGCATTCAGGCCGAGAGCGATCGCCAGGTTGCCATCAGCAACTCAATGTTGGTCAACGATTTTCTGATGTCGCTGATTGCGCAGCATCCGGGTCGATTTGCCGGGTGGGCAGCATTGCCTCTCCAGGATCCCAAGGCTGCAGCCGACGAGTTGGAGCGCACGGTGACACAATTCGGTTTTTGCGGTGCCTTGATCAATGGGCATTGTCAAGGGAAATATCTGGATCATCCTGATTTTGACGTGGTCTGGGAGAGGGCTGCGGCTTTGGATGTGCCGATCTATCTCCATCCAGCACCGGCTGTCGATGTTGCACATGTCTATCAAGGTCATGAAGAACTGGTCGGACCAATCTGGAGCTGGGGAGTTGATACGGGAACTCAGGCGATGCGCATCATCCTTGGCAAAGTCTTCGACAGGCATCCCACGGCGAAACTGATCCTTGGTCACATGGGAGAACTGCTGCCCTATTCTTTGTGGCGCATGGACTCGCGATGGGAGCGAGATAATCGGCACGGGATTGAGCTAGGCCTTGGCAGGCCTTCTGACTATGTGCGTCGTAATATCTATATCACGACCAGTGGCGTTGCTTCGGCCCAGCCTCTGCTCTGCGCCCTTCTAGCAATGGGCGCTGATCACATTCTGATCGGTACTGACTACCCGTTTGAAGGCATCAGTGTGGCAACGGAGTTTTTGAGGGGTGCGCCGATCAGTGAAATTGACAAGGCCAAAATAGCGCATCAGAATGCAGAGAGGATCCTGCATCTGAAATGTTGAGTGCTCGCCCCAAGTGTCCGTTCTTAAGCTCTTAACAGCCTGTTCGCCCTTCGGAGGCACGCCGCCGCGATTGCTCGACGCCTTGCGGTCGCGACGACCCCGGCCTCAATGCCTTGCTGAGCTGAATCCCCAAATTCTTATCCCATCCCATGACACTTGTAGATGAGACAATGGCATCCTCGTCGGAGGACCGTTGGTTTGAGATCGAACGTCGCCAACATCTGATCATCGGACTCTGCCCTGATCTCCCTGGTATGGGATGTTGGAATCGTGAGAAGCATCGCTTTGAAGGTTTTGAGGCTGACCTGGCTCGCTGCCTGACGGAGGAGCTGCTTGGTAGTCCGGACATGGCGGAGTACAGCTCCGTGCCCACCGGGGAACAGATTCGCCACATCTGGAGTGCCGTCGCTCCAGGAGAAAGGCTGCCGCGAATCGTCAAGGGTGAATTGGATATGGTGCTCTCTCAGCTGACGATCAACGCGGAACGGCTCGAGCTTGTTGATTTTTCCGACCCCTACCTTGTGGCCTACGAAGCCGTGCTGGTGCCGGCCAGCAGCAGCACTCAAAGCCTGGATGATCTGCGCGGCAAAACCGTGGCGGTTGCTGAGGACACGGCCTCCTTTCACCGCTATTCCAAGCTGCACCCGGAAATCAACCTGGTGATCACGACCAAGGAGTCAGATGGGATCTATCTGCTTCTGGCGGGAGATGTTGATGGCATGGCCAATGACAACGTCAATCTGGAAGGCCTGCTGGCCTCATTGCCCAAATCCGATTCGCAGAGAATGCGGGAGATTGATGTGGCCTCAGCCTTTGATCCCAAGCCCTTTGGGGTCTGCATCAAGAAGGGTAATCCGATCTTTATGGCTAAGCTTAATCGTGCTATCGCTACACTCAAGCAAAATGGAGTCATAGCCAGGCTCTTCGAGGCTTCGAGGCAGTTCTGAACGATCTCTTTTTATTCTCATGCCCTCATTCCCTGTAGTTTCTGAAAGCTTTGATCCACGCTTTGATGGACTGATCCTATTCAACGCTGAGCTGGAATTGCTCGGTGAGGGCTTCCGCTGGCTGGAAGGACCGGTCTGGTTCGGCGATCATGAGTGTCTGTTGTTCACCGACATTCCCAACAACCGCATCATGCGCTGGAGCGAGCGCCATGGGGTCAGTGTCTTCCGGGAATCGGCAAACTATGCCAACGGCCAGACCCGTGATCTCCAGGGCCGCCTGATCACCTGCCATCACCGCCATCGCTCGTTGACGCGCCTGGAATACAACGGCGACATCACCACCTTGGTGACCACGGCCGATGGCAAACGGCTCAATGCCCCTAATGACGTGGTGGTGAAGAGCGACGGCTCGATCTGGTTCAGTGACCCGCTCTATGGGCTGATGAACGATTTTGAGGGCGGCCGCCAGGAAGGTGAGCAACCGCCGGCTCTCTACCGCTTGGATCCCACCACGAGGGAACTGCGGCGCATGGCCTCGGATTTCGATGGTCCCAACGGCCTGGCCTTTTCGCCGGATGAACGCAAGCTCTATGTGGCTGAATCCGGGGCCCCTGGTGCAGCCGATCCCCGCCAGTACGTCCGTGCCTTCGATGTCAGCGAGGACGGCCTCTCCATCTCCGGTGGTGAGATGTTCCACAAGATCAACTCCGGCTGGGCCGATGGGTTCGCGGTCGATGAGTTCGGCAATCTCTGGTGTGGTGCCACCGATGGTGTGCATTGTGTGGGGCCCGATGGCACCCTGCTGGGCAAGGTGCTGGTGCCGAGGCGGGTTTCGAATCTCTGTTTCGGCGACCGCTTCAACAGCCGCCTGTTCATCTGCGCTTCGACCTGTCTCTACTCCCTGTTCACCAACACCCGCGGTGCTCAACGTCCCTGAGGCTTCGTTTCCGATGGCGTCACTGTTTCCGCCCCTGGTCTGCTCCAACGGCGTCGTTGGCCTTCCTCTGCCTTCAGGATTCTGCTCTTAACCTGCCCCTCAGCTTCGCTCCCTCCCTCCATGGGCAATCCCCAGCTCGAATCCTTCCTGGTCAAAGCGAAAGCCGACCCGGCCCTGCTGCAAAGTTTGCAGGCCTGCCCCAACCTTGATGCGGTCGCTGCTCTAGGGCTTGGGCTCGGCTACAGCTTCAGCAACGTCGATCTTGTACGCCATCAGGCGGAGGCCACGCTGCGCCTGGGCGAAGAGGATCTGGCCGCTGTTGCGGCCGATGTCCAACTCCAGGGACATCTTTGGTTGATCCACATCGTCTGGGCTTGAGCCAGGCTGGTCGTCAGCCCGGAACCTCCTATGCGCCAGATTCCCCAGCTGGAGCTCGCCGATTGTCGGGCGATTGTGATCGCGGCCCTGGCCAAGGCCCGCCTCGCCGCCTTCAACGGCAAACCCACCGAGGCGATGGAGGCGGCGATCAATGGCGAGAGGCCTGCCCTGATGCAGCTCTCCGGAGCCATGGGTGAGCCCTCCTTGGCCATGGCCGGTGGCCTGCCCCTGTTGGCTCTGGGCGTCTGCCTCGGCGCTGTCGGTGTTTCTGGCATGACTCCCGATCTGGACGGTGCGATTGCCGCCGCTGGCGCCGCGGCCCTGCCGTGAGCCTTTTCTTTCCCCACCTCTGATGTCGCGATCAGCCATGACCCAACCTCACATCGACAGCATCGGCTTCACGACCGCTGACGCCGAAGCCAGCGCCGGCTTCTTTGCGGAGTGTCTGGGATTTCAGCGCTCTGGAGAGCCGCTGCTCGTGGAAGGTGATCCCTACGCCGACCTGGTGGGCCTGCCGGGGGGTCGCTTCAAGCTGGTGCAGCTGACAATCGGCGCCCAGGTGCTGGAGCTCACCGAGGTGCTCGATCCCGGTCCCGGCGCTCGGCCCGGCCGGTCGATCCCGGCCGATTCCGGCAGCAACGACCGCTGGTTTCAGCACAGCTGCCTGGTGGTGAACTCGATGGAGGCGGCCGTGGCCGCTCTGCAGCCAGCGTTTGCGGCCGGCCGGATCAAGTCGATTTCCTCGGCGCCCCAGCGGCTGCCGGATTGGAACACTGATGCCGCCGGCATCGTCGCCTACAAGTTCCGCGATCCGGAAGGCCATCCGCTGGAGCTGCTGCAGTTCCCGCCCGATAAGGGCGAGGCCCGCTGGCACGTCGAAGCGCCCGGGCCCTTGCTGGGCATCGACCACAGCGCCATCGGCATCGCCGACACCGCCGCAAGCTGCCGCTTCTACCGCGAGCTCCTGGGCCTCGCCGCCGGTGGCGATGGCGTCAACAGCGGGCCGGAACAAGATGGGCTTGATGGACTGGCGGGCACGCGGGTTCACATCACCGGCCATCGCTGCCCTACCGGCGCCGGTGTGGAGTGCCTCGACTACCGCGAACCCACCGGGGGCCGGCCGATGCCCGCCGATCAGGGCATCCAGGATCTGGCCCACTGGCAGCTGCGCCTGCGGGTGGCGGATCTGCAGTCCATCGCCGACCGGGTCGAGGCCTTCGGTGGGCGCCTGATCTCGCCGGGGATCGTTGAGCTGGGGGATCAGGCTGGCTGGATCGGGGCTACGCGGGCCCTGCAGCTGGCGGACCCGGATGGCCATCAGCTGCAACTGTTGCAGGACTGAGCCCCACGATCAGCACCACGATCGAACGCGGCCCCACGGTGTAGGTGTCCGCATCTATGGTCGGGGCATCCACCCAGGGCACGATGTCCTCCGGGCTGGTGCGTGAGGTGTCGATCCAGCGATGCCAGGACTGCTGGCCACCATCGGCGGCGGGCAGCCTGAAGGTCAGCGGTTCCCACCAGGCGTTGACCATGGCGTGCCAGCGGAACCGGTGGTCGATGCTGGTGATCGTCACGGCGAAGGAGCGAGAGCTTTCGCTCATGTCGGGCTGGTGCAGCTCCACCCCATGCCAGCTCAGCTGATGGCGCTGCATCAGGTCGTGGAGGCTGAGGCTGCGTTTGTTGATCACCACGTCGCGGCGGCGGCGGTAGGCGATCAGCTCACGCACAAAGCGATGCAGATCGCCGTTGCGCTCCAGCAGCGTCCAGTCCAGCCAGCTGAGGGGGTTGTCCTGGGCATAGGCGTTGTTGTTGCCCTGCTGGCTGCGCCCGATTTCATCTCCCATGGTGAGCATCGGCGTGCCGATCGAAAGCAACAGGAAGGCCAGCAGGTTGCGGCTCTGGCGGGCCCGCAGGGCCAGGACATTGGCATCATCGGTGGCTCCTTCAACGCCGCAGTTCCAGCTGGCGTTGTCGTCGCTGCCATCGCGATTGTCCTCACCGTTGGCCTCGTTGTGCTTGCTGTCGTAGCTGACCAGATCGGCCAGGGTGAAGCCGTCGTGGCAGGTGATGAAGTTGACGCTGGCCTCGGCCTCACGCTGCTTGTGGCCGTAGATGTCGGGGCTGCCGATTATGCGCTGGCTGACGCTGCGGGCCAGGCCGGCATCGCCTTTGAGGAAGTGGCGCACGTCATCGCGGAAGCGGCCGTTCCATTCCTGCCAGTTGTCGCCGACGAAGCTGCCCACTTGATAGAGGCCGGCGGCATCCCAGGCCTCGGCGATCAGCTTGGTGCCGGCCAGCACCGGCTCGGTGTCGATGTCCCAGAGGATCGGCGAGAGGGGTGTGGGCTTGCCGTTCTGATCCCGGTCCAGCACCGAGGCCAGATCGAAGCGGAAGCCATCCACGTGCAGATGCTCCACCCAGTGGCGCAGGCTTTCGCGAATCAGGCGCCGTACCACCGGATGGTTGGCGTTGAAGGTGTTGCCGCAGCCGGTGTAGTCGAGGTAGGTGCCGTCGCTGTTCTTCAGGTAGTAGTCACCGTCTGCCAGCCCCCGGAAGCAAAATGCCGGCCCCTCGGCGTCGCCTTCGGCGGTGTGGTTGAACACCACATCGAGGATCACCTCGATGTCGGCGCGGTGCAGGGCCTTGACCAGATCGCGGAACTCATCGATCACTTCCAGCGGATCGTCGCTGCAGGCGTAGCCCGGATGGGGCGCGAAAAAGGAGACCGGCTGGTAGCCCCAGTAATTGCGGTGGCCGCTGGGGGCCGCCAGGGGGTCGAAGGCGAACACCGGCAGCAGCTCCACCGCCGTGATGCCCAGATCCTGCAGGTAGGGGATTTTGCTGATCAGGCCCCGGTAGGTGCCGGCCTGCTCCGGTGGCAGGCCGGCGCTGGGGTGGGCCGTGAAGCCGCGCACGTGCAGCTCGTAGATCACCGATTCGCGTGAGGGGCGGCGCAGGGGGCGATCCCCCTCCCAGTCGTAGGCCAGCGGATCGGCCACCACACTTTTCATCGCTGTGCCCCAGTCGCCGGCGCTGCTGCGGCCCGGGGCGCGGCTGTAGCCGGGCGGCATCGCCAGGGCCAGCCCATGGGGATCGAGCAGCAGGTTGGCTGGATCAAAGCGCTGGCCCAGTTGCGGCTGCCAGGGCCCCTCCACCCGCCAGCCATAGTGCTGACCGGGGCCGATTCCCTCCACGCGGCAATGCCAGTAGTCGCCGGAGTGTTGCTGTTGGGGATCAAGGCTGACGCGACGGACCGGCACGGCATCGCTGACGCCACTGAACAGGCACAGCTCCACCGCTGTGGCCTGGCGGGCATAGAGGCTGAAATTGACGCCACCATCCCGGATCGTGGCCCCCAGCGGGGCACTGCTTCCCGGGGATGGCAGGGCGGCAGCGCTGGAGGTCATTGCGTCGGCTCTGGTGATGGGGCGGCTGGCCCCTTCCCTGAATGATGGACGCCAGCCGGGGTTTCGTCCGCGAAGTGGTCAACCTGGGCTGGCCGCTGGAGCGGGCCCTGCCCAGCGTGCCGCTTGCCCGTTGCTGTGGTGCCGGGAAGCGTCAGTTCCGCCAGCTGCGGGCTTGTGAACAGCGGGCTGCGCCGACCGGAAACCCCGCTTACGTTGAGCTGGCCTCCCTACTGCCGTGCGGTTCCCCGATGGATCTCGAGATCGTCACCCTGCTCGTGCCCACGGGGCCTTCCCTGGCTGCGGGGCTGGGCTTACTGGTGCTGCGCCTGTTCGTGGGGGTGGCTTTCATCCGTCACGGCTGGCCCAAGCTGCGCAACCTCAAGACCTGGTCCACGGCGATGAAGACGCCGGAATGGCTGTGTTTTCTGTCGGCTGCCTCGATGTGGGGCGGCGGGATCGCCCTGATCCCCGGGCTGCTGACCCCCCTGGCAGCTCTGGCGATCCTGGTGTCGATGGCCTACGCGATGGTGCTGGAGATCAGCTCCGGATTCCCGTTCATCGCCCCCGATCCGTTCCAGATTCCCCAGGGGGACTACGCCGGTCCGATGGGCGTGGGTGATCCGCCCAGTTGGGAAAAAGCGTCCATGTATGTGGTGATGTGCCTGGTGCTGATCACCTCCGGTGGCGGCCTGTTCTCCCTCGACAACCTGGTGATCGCTGATCTGCTGAGCTCGCTGCTCTGAAGGAGGGCTGTCTTGGATTGAGGCTGGCTGGGTTCAGGCCTGGCCAGCCGATTGATCCGGATGGCTCACTTCGGCGTGCGCTGGTGGAAGCGACCCAGGACCAGGCCAATCAAAACCGCCACGTAGAGCTGTCCGATGATTGTGATTATTAGGGTGCCGATGTGGCTCTGGAGATGACCGGGGCTGGTGATCGCGTTGCCCATGGCGGTCAGCGCCTCGAAGGAGCCCGTGACCATGGAGGGGAAAGCCCGCAGCGGTTCTGTCACCGGATTGATCCCCGCTGGAAGGTAGGCGAGGTTGAAGGCCAGAGGCTGAAAGATCAGCAGGCTGTGCAACAGATAGGCGCCGAGGTAGCCGATCAGCAGATAGCCGGTCGCCGCCCCCAGCAGCACGCCCAGCGTCACATAGGGCTCCATCATCAGCGCCCGCACCTTGCGCACCAGAAATAAAGCGATGAACAGAGCCCAGATCAGCAGATGGGGCAGCGTCAGATGCTTGGCCAGAGCAGGGGAGTGGGCCATGGCGGCCAGCCAGATCAGCTCGAAGACGATGGCGCCGATGCCGAGTCCGTACAGCCAGCGTTTGCGAGCCCGCAGCGGTGAGTAGCGGGTCAGAAACAGCATCATCACCAGCGCCACGACGATCGCGTTGATCGAGGTGAGCAGGGGCCAGGTCACAGCCAGGGGCTGCAGCACAAGCACCAGGGAAATCACGATCAGCAGATAGCAATAGCCCCGATGGCGCTTGCGCATGCGGATCAGCTGATCCTTGGTGAAGACGCAGGTCATGGGGAGCGGGAGCTGGCTCGACGGTTGGACGATGGAACAGATCAGCTGAGCACGGGCAGCCTGGGGCAGGCCTCCACCAGCGTGCGGGTGATGGCGGCTCTGGGATGGTCGAGCAGGTCGGCGCCGGGGCCCTCCTCAACGATGCGGCCACCTTCGAGCACGATCACCCGATGGCAGAAGCCGCTGGCGACGCTGAGGTCGTGGGTGACGAACAGCAGGCCCAGCCCCAGCTCCCGCTGCAGGCGCCGCAGCAGCCCCAGCACCTCCGCTTGCACCTCGGCGTCGAGCATGCTGACGCTCTCGTCACACAGCAGCACCCGCGGCCGCAGGATCAGCGCCCGGGCGATCGCCACCCGTTGCTGCTGGCCGCCCGAGAGCTGGCGGGGCAGGCGGTTCTCGAAGCCTTCGGGCGGTTCCAGACCTACAGCCGCCAGCTGCTCGCGGGCCCGTTCGCGGGCCTGGCTGTGGCTGGCCAGCCCATGGATCAGCAGCGGGTCGGCCACCGCTTCGCCCACGGTCATCTGGGGATTGAGGCAGGCCAGCGGGTCCTGGAACACCATCTGGATGCGGCGGCGGGCCCGCTCCAGCTGTTGACCGCGCAGTTGGCGCAGATCCTGGCCTTCGAGCCGCACGGCGCCGCCCCGCACCGGCGCCAGGCCGATCAAGGCCCGACAGAGGCTGCTCTTGCCGCAGCCGGAAGCCCCCACCAGGCCGACGGTTTCACCTTCATGCAGCTGCAGGCTGATGCCATCGACGGCCTTGAGCCAGCGCTGCTGCCAGGGGGGCGAGGGCAGGGAATACCAGCTGCGCAGATTGTCGAGTTCCAGCAGCAGTGGCGAATCGGGGGAGGCCTGGCTGCGGCTGCCCTCCCGTTCGCGCGCCGCCTGCACCAGCCGCCGGCCCACATCCGAGCTGGGGGTGGTGAGCAGCTGGTCGGCGGGGGCCTCCTCCAGCAGGCGGCCGGCATCGAGCACGCCGATCCGCTCGCACCAGCGGCCGGCCATGGCCAGGTCGTGGCTGATCAGCAACAGGGCACTGCCGGCCTCGGCACAGAGATCGCGCAGCTCCGCCATCACCTGGACCGTGACGGCCACATCCAGGCTGGTGGTGGGCTCGTCGGCGATCACCAGCGGCGGGCTGAGGGCCATGGCCAGGGCGATCGCCAGCCGCTGGCGCATGCCGCCGCTGAACTCATGGGGATAGCTGCCGTAACGGCCCGGATCGATGCCGACCCGCGCCAGCAGTTCCTCGGCGCGCTGGCGCACCTGGCGGCGTTTCCAGGCTGGCCGGTGGGCGGCCAGGGTGTCGCCGAGATGGGCGCCGACCGGCATCAGCGGATTGAGCCGGGCCATCGGGTCCTGGAAGACCAGCCCCACCGCCTCACCGCGCAGCCGGCGCAGGGCGTCGCGATCGAGACGGCGGGGATCCTGCCCGGCCAGCTTCAGCTCTCCGCTGCAGGCGCTGCCGGGAGGCAGTAGATGGAGGATGGCCCGGGCGACCGTGCTCTTGCCGCAACCGGAGGGGCCCACCAGGGCCAGTCGTTCGCCGGCCGCCAGCCTCAGGTCGAGGCCATCGAGGGTGGGGCGCTCCGCTCCTGGGTAGCGCACCATCAGTCCGTCGATCTGCAGCACCGGGTCACCGGGGGCTGGAGAGCAGGCTGCAGGGGCCATGGTCGGCGGCGAGTTGCCCCCAGCTTGGATGGCCAGACGCGCACATCCTCAAGTTTGTGACGGCGGCTGCATACCATTGGCTCAAGTCCAGGGCAAGGGATGCTGAAGGCCATACCCGATCCGAGCGTCATCCGGGGCAGTTCGCCCGTTGAACGCGAGTCGATCGGCGTGGCGCCATCCCAGCCTTCCGCCATCCAGCCGACCAGCTCTGGCGAGGCAGCTGGCTCCCGCCGCCGCCGCCCGATCCACGGCCCCGCCGACTACGGCATCCCCCTGCCCGCCTGGCTGCAGGAGTGCGTGCGCCAGGTGCACCCGGGAGCTGGGGTCAGCTGCTGTCCCACCGACACCGAGGCGCTGCTGTCTTCGGCCTTTGATTTCGCCTATCAGCTGCATGAGGGCCAGTTCAGGGCCAGCGGCGAGCCCTACATCATTCATCCGGTGGCGGTGTCGGATCTCCTGCGCGACATCGGCGCCAGCGCCGCGGTGATCGCCGCCGGCTTCCTGCACGATGTAGTCGAGGACACCCAGGTCACCCCGGAGGAGATCGAGCAGCATTTCGGCCCGGAGGTGCGGGCTCTGGTGGAGGGAGTCACCAAGCTGGGCGGCATTCATTTCACCAACCAGACCGAGGCCCAGGCCGAGAACCTGCGGCGCATGTTCCTGGCCATGGCCAGTGACATCCGGGTGGTGCTGGTCAAGCTGGCCGACCGGCTGCACAACATGCGCACCCTCGGGGCCCTGAAAGCCGAGAAACAGCAGCGCATCGCCCGCGAAACCCGCGATATCTACGCCCCCCTGGCCAACCGCCTCGGCATCGGCCGCTTCAAGTGGGAGCTGGAAGATCTCGCCTTCAAGATCCTTGAGCCGGAGGCCTTCCGCGAGATCCAGCAGCAGGTGGCGAGCAAGCGCAGCGACCGGGAGGATCGGCTCGGGGTCACGGTGCAGCTGCTGCGCGACCGGCTGGCGGCGGTGGGGCTGCAGAGCTGCGAAGTCACCGGCCGGCCCAAGCATCTCTATGGCATCTGGAGCAAGATGCAGCGCCAGCAGAAGGCGTTCCACGAGATCTATGACGTGGCAGCGGTGCGCATTCTCTGCCCTTCAGTGGAAGGCTGCTATCGCGCTCTGGCGGTGGTGCATGACACCTTCCGGCCGATTCCCGGTCGTTTCAAGGATTACATCGGCCTGCCCAAGCCCAATGGTTATCAGTCGTTGCATACGGCGGTGATCGGCCGGCATCGGCCGATCGAGGTGCAGATCCGCACCGGCGAAATGCACCAGGTGGCGGAGTACGGCATCGCTGCTCACTGGAAGTACAAGGAGGGTGGCTCCCCCGCGGACAGTGACACCGAGCGTTTCAACTGGCTGCGGCAGCTGGTGGACTGGCAGAAGGACGACGGTGGCACCGACAGCAACGACTTTCTGGCCTCCATCAAGGAAGATCTCTTTGATGAAGAGGTGTTCGTGTTCACCCCCAAGGGTGATGTGCTGGGGTTGCGCAAGGGCTCCACAGCGGTGGATTTCGCTTACCGCATTCACTCCGAAGTGGGCAATCACTGCCAGGGCGCGCGCATCAATGATCGCCTCTGTCCTTTAGCCACACCGCTCCAGAACGGCGACTTCGTGCAGGTGATCACCGGTAAGAATGCTCACCCAAGCCTTGATTGGCTCAATTTCGTCTCCACACCCACGGCTCGCAATCGCATCCGGGCCTGGTATAAACGCAGCCACCGGCAGGAGAACATTCAGCGCGGCACCGACCTGCTGGAGCGGGAGCTGGGTCGTGAAGGCTTCGATACCCTGCTCCACGGCGAGGCCATCGCCCGGGTGGCCCGGCGCTGCAACCTGATCAGCACCGAAGACCTGCTGGCCAGTCTTGGCTTCGGTGGGGTGACCCTGCAGCAGGCCGTGAACAGGCTGCGGGAGGAGATTCGCCTGGCCAGCGAGGCGGCGGCACCGGTTCCCACCAACGAGCAGGTGGCGGCCAGTGTGGTGGCGGCCCAGCCGGCTCCCTCCACGCCGCTGCATCAGAGCTCCGGCAGTCCGATTCTGGGCGTGGAGGGGCTGGAGTACCGCCTGGGAGGCTGCTGCAGCCCACTGCCGGGCGAGGCGATCGTGGGCGCGGTGGCCCTCGGCAACCACGGCATCACCGTTCACCGCCAGGACTGCACCAACGTGGGCCAGACCCCGACTGAGCGCCGGCTGCCGGTGCGCTGGAATCCGGGCTTTGAGGGTCAACAGCGCCGCTATCCGGTGCGGCTGCGGATCGAGGTGCTGGACCGGGTCGGGGTGCTCAAGGACATCCTCACCAGGCTGTCCGATCACCGCATCAATGTCAGCGATGCCCGGGTGCGCACCAACCCCGGCAAGCCGGCCCGCATCGATCTGCGGGTGGAGCTGCTGAGTGCCAGCCAGCTGCGCGACACCCTCGATCAGATCCGTTCGATGGCTGATGTGCTCGACCTCTGCCGTACGGGCATCGGTTGATTCAGGCAGCCCGCCGGTTGCTGGCCGTGCTCGAGCGCTGGGGTTGCTTCTGGTTGGTGGCTCCGCTCTTCTTGCTGCGCAGTTTTTGCGATTCATGGCCACCGGAGAGCGGTACGGCGAGGAACTGCAGGATCAGGTGCAGGGACTGGGACAGCAGGATCCAGACCGAGCTCAGCCGGGGCAGGGTGTGGGTTCCGATCCGGACGGCACCGCTGAAAATTGAGAGTGCAGCCGCAACAGACAAGGCGGCGAGGGCCGCAAAACCGAGCATCTGGGTGAGGCCGAGCAGCATCTGGCCGATGCCCAGGCCGATACCGTGCACGCCCGAAATGACGTTGTAGATCGACTTGCTGGCAACCAGCAGGGTGTCGAAACGCAGGGTTTCAGCAGCCTGGAACAATCCGCCCAGCACCCCGCAGCCCAGTAACACCAATACGATGCCCATCCCCACGTCGCGGGGATCAAAGGCACCCTCGGCTTGGCGTGATCGCTTACCGGCCTGCGCAGAGGATTGCCGAGCTGGTCCGGGGCTGGTGCGCAAGGTCATCGAAGGCAGAGCAGAAAATGCAGCCCTCAAGATGCGTTTTACTGTGAGTGCTGGGCTGAGGAAACTCTTGCTTGCCAAGGGCCGCCAGGCGTCCTGGACGGTTTGAACATTGGAAGCCTCTCGGCTGGACGTCGCGTCCGTGCGAACCCGCCATTGAGGCCTTGGGCACGGCGCTTCGGTGCGAGCCAGCTGACAGGCCTGGGTGCCGGTGTGCGGCGCTACAGCCAGCCGGGACGGGCGCCGTTACAACCCCCTCAACCGCCGCACTGGTGCCATGACCTCCGAACAGGCCGCCCAGCTGATCGACAACACCCTCGATCTGGTGCACCAGCGACTCCAGGATCTGGAAGCGCAGGCCCTCAGCCAGGACCATCGCGCCCTGGCGGCCGAATTCCGCGAATGGCGTCATCCCAGTGGCGGGCAAATTGATCTGATGGTGTTTCCCGGGTTGACCAACTCCTGAGGCGCCAGAGGCTGCCTGGGGGCTCGGTTCGCCTGGGACCGAGAATGGACAGCGAACGGATGCATGGCCGCCAGTGTCAGCCGAGGGGTCGCAGGCGGATTTTGAGCCCCTGACCAGCACCATTGCCGCCATTGCCACAGCGGTGGCGGCCGGAACCGGCAGCGTGGCGATCGTGCGGCTTTCGGGGCCCCGGGCCGAGGCGATCGGTCGCCGGCTGTTCGTGGCGGCGGGGCGGCAGGAGTGGGATAGCCATCGGGTGCTCTACGGCCATGTGGTCGATCCGCTCAGCGGTGAGCGGGTTGATGAGGCGCTGCTGTTGCTGATGCGGGCGCCGCGCAGCTTCACCCGTGAAGACGTGGTGGAGCTCCACTGCCACGGCGGCCTGGAGGCGGTGCGCCGGGTGCTGGAGCTGGTGCTGGCCGCGGGGGCGCAGCGGGCCGGTGCCGGTGAGTTCAGCCAGCGGGCTTTTCTGAACGGACGCCTCGATCTCACCCGGGCCGAGGCGGTGGTGGCGATGATCACGGCCCGGGGCCGGCGGGCGGCCCAGCTGGCGATGGCCGGCATCGACGGTGGCGTGCAGCGCCGCAGCACCGCTTTGCGCGAGCGGCTGCTCGATCAGCTGGCCGAACTGGAGGCGCGGGTGGACTTTGAGGAGGATCTGCCGCCGCTGGATGGGGAGGCGGTGCGCGCTGAGTTGGCGGCGGTGCGCGCCGAGCTGGAGGCCCTGGTGGCCGAGGGGCACCAGGGCGAACGGCTCAGCGAGGGGCTGCGGGTGGCGATCATCGGCCGGCCCAATGTGGGCAAGAGCAGCCTGCTCAACCTGCTGAGCCGCCGCGACCGGGCGATCGTGACCGATCTGCCGGGCACCACCCGCGATCTGCTGGAGAGCGAGCTGGTGCTCGCTGGCGTGCCGCTGACGCTGGTGGATACCGCCGGCATCCGCGCCACGGAGGATCCGCTGGAGCGGCTGGGGATCGAACGCAGCCACGGCGCCCTGGCCGCCGCCGATGCGGTGCTGCTGCTGTTTGATCTGTCGCTCGGCTGGACGGCCGCCGATGCGGAGCTACGCGCTCTGGTGCCCGCTGGCGTGCCGTTGCTGGTGGTGGGCAACAAGGCGGATCTGCTGGAGCCGGGGGGCGTGCCGCCCGAGATCGGCACCGACGCCGGCCAGGGCGGGGCCGGGCCGGCGGATGTGGTGATCAGTGCCCTGCGCAGCGAAGGCAGGGAGGAACTGGCGGCAATGCTGCTGCAGCGCTGTGGTCTGGGCGATGTCAGCGGGTTGCAGGTGGCTCTCAATGCCCGCCAGCGGGACCTGGCGGGCGAAGCCGCCGCCGCCCTGGCCGCCAGCCTGGAGGCGGCCGAGCAGCAGCTGCCCTGGGACTTCTGGACGATTGACCTGCGGGCGGCCGTGCGTCAGCTGGGGGAAATCACTGGCGAGGAGGTGAGTGAGGCGGTGCTGGATCGGGTGTTTGCACGCTTCTGCATTGGCAAGTGAGCGGGGCCAGAGGCCGGGGCCAGAGGCCGGGGCCAGAGGCCGGAGACAGAGGTCGGAGACAGAGGCCGGAGACCGGGATCTGGCCGGGGCTTCGATTGCCGATTCGGGATCGACAAGAGAAGCTCGAAACAAACGAAACATCTGAGCTGGCCGAGATATCACGGGGTCACGGCTTAGGAAGGATTGCAAGGCCAGGCTTCTCCCTGACTTGCAGCAGCAGGTTGGCTCATGTCTCAAGGTGGCCGCCAATTGGAGGCCACAGCAAAGCGAATCCTGGGTATGGGCGGTTGAACTATGCCGGCAAATTCAGCAGATAGTTGAGTGTGTCAACTTAGGGGAAGCCTGATTTCTTTAGGGTAGGCCTGATCTCTTTATCCGTGAAGATGAGTAGGGAGACGTCCTTCAGGGTGAACTTGCCAATCGTGCAAGTTGTTGTGGTGCATGTGCCGCTGAAGGCGGAGGGTGAATACACCGATGGGAGGTAGACGGCCACTTCTTTCGATTGGTCGCCTGTGATGGTGAGAGCGGTGGTCAGTGAGGAGGGTATGACGTAGTTGTCGCGCTCATCCGTGCCGTCATTGCATTTGTAGCTGTCGGTAGGAGGGCAGGAGACCCCGGGATAGTTTGGCGTGTCGTAGATAGAATTAGCGGTGATGCTGGTCTGGAAGCTGGAGGAAATCTGAGTGCCCTGATCATTCTGTAGTTTCAAGGTGATGCTGGTTGATTGATTGACCCCGCGGCCAGTACCGGTGCTGACGCTGAAGGCGGTGCTGTTGTCGATGAGGCGATCAAGCACCACTGTTTTGGCGATGGTGCCACCGGTACCGGTATTCAGGCCGCCTTTGCCTGTTGGGCCGCCGCTGGCGCTATAAGGGGGGCCGCAACGGATCAGCCGCCCCGGGCCGAACCAATCGTTGACTAAATCTGAGGGTGAATCAGTCTTGAGATTAAGGCCATAGGAAATCTGCCAGGCATTGTTGGGACCGATCAGAACTAGTTTGGGCGCGGGGAGGGTTTTGCAGGTGCTGTTGCTCGGGAGTGTGAGGTCGCTGGCGTTTGTGCTGACACGACTGGCCATGGCGATCTCCCTGCGCATGAGATCAGAGGCCTGGCTGAGCGAATCCTGGATCGCAAGATTACGACCTGTCTGAGTGGATAGTTTGGCTTCTGTACCCATGATCCGGGTGAAGCTGGCCAGCACGACCGAAAGTACCGCCAGGGTGATCAGCAGCTCGACCAGGTTGAAGCCATTTTGCGGATGGGACCGGAGTCGAGCTGGCATGGGTTTATTTCCTTAAGTAGTTGCAGGTGGATGTGGCGTTCGCTCGTGTACCCACGCGGACGATCGCTGCGGGAGCGCTCACATCAACGCACCACTGCCAGGATGTGCCACTTGATACCCCCAGAACAGCGGTGATAGAAGTGGCCCCATCCAGGGTTCCGTATTTGGTGAAGATGAAGGTTTTGGTGAAGGGGAGGTTGGGGTTGGTGGTGGGATCGTTGATTCTAAGATTGGCTGGACCAATCAAGGAAAGATTGAGGGCCAGTGGTCTGGAAGTAACGCAGTTGCTAGTAATGCTGGATACTGTTAGTTGGCTGATCGTGCAGGTGGACGAAGTTTTGACGGCGGTTGTTCGTGCTGTGTTGAGGAGATCCTCAAGCTCCACGGCCGTCTGGCGAAGGCGCTGTTCCTGAAGTGGGGCCTGCATGGCCTGCCAACTGATCGCTGCCAGAATGGAAAGAATGGCGACAGCTGACATCAACTCCACCAAGGTGAACCCACCCCTACGGCAAGGTTGATGCCGCATCATGATGAGCACCAGGCTGCCGCATCGAGCAACACAGCCGCAGTTCGCTTGAAACCCAGTCCATAGGGATCGACTTTCAGGGAATAGGAGATCGTGATGTAATCTGACAGACCGGTGAAGCTGATTTTTCGCCACAGCGTGCTTGTGCCTGCGTCACTCGGCAAGGTGATCTGTTTTTCTGCGGCAGATACGGGAGTCGAGTCCGCGATAACATTGCTGTTGTTGGGCAGAAGGCTTGGTGATAGTCTGACACTTTCAGCAGCCTTCAGGAAGGCCGATGTAAAAGAGTCACTAACGCAGGAAATGAGATTGAGGCTGCCCGTGGGATCTTTGATTTTGTCGGGTTGGTCTGCCTCGTAGGAGAGCTGGCTGGACTGAGTGAAACTGCTGGCTCCGGTGATGGTGTTAGTGGAGCTGCTTTCTGAAATGTTGAAGGGGCCGGATTCCGCCAGCCAGATCTGGGCATAGCGATGGATCCAGCTCAGGTCCGTGGCGGCGGCGGCTGCGATGGCTGCCTGAGCCGCCGCCTTGCGCGGGGTCTTGACCTGGGAGGTGAGCTGGCTGGCGAGAATGCCCAGAGCACTGGTCACGATCAAGGCGGCCAGCAGAACCTCCAGGATCGAAAAGCCCCGATCGCGGCGATGGGCCTGCTTGCCAACGGCTGCTGGCGATCGCAGGCACCAAAGCCAGCTCGCTGAAGCCCTCGCCCGCGATGAACATTGCGATGGGCGCAAGGGCAGCTTCCGAAGGTTGGGCAGGATCGGTCCCATGGTTCAGTTGTCTTCTGTCGTGGTGCCTTTAGAACCGTAGGCGCGATAGGAAGTCCGCCCGATGGCGCCGCCATTGATGTTGAAGAGTCCGGAGATGCCAGCATTGACACCGAGCTGGGATAGGGGCGTGAAGATGGCGCTGGCACGGCTCAAAGATTTAGGGCCAGTTATTTGGCAGGCCCACAAGACAAAATAGGGAGTAGTTCGTGCATTCAGATTATTGATTTGAAAGTTTGCATTGGGAAACCACATAAAGGCTCCATCAATAATACCTTCTGTATCAAGAGATCTAGTTTTTCTGACCCTGCCTGATTTACCTAGCTTCGCAGTCTGTTTTTTGCAGTCGTTGTTCCCATCGGGAATGTCGTCGGCTAGGTAAATATTGCTGGAACTGTTGTAGCCGAATATTTTGAGATTGCGCCATCCGTCAGAAGTCTCGTCGGCGTTGTAGATCCCGCCTTGGGTGATGCCAAAAAAACTTTCCAGGCTGGTGACGTTGTCGAGATCTAGCGCAGGTTGGTCGTTTTTGCTGCCATAGTTGTTTCCAATGATCCAAAGATTGACCGGAATGATGTCTGTATGCCAGACTTTCAGATCTGCTTGCTTTGTGCTGAATGAGGCCCTATTAGGTGTTGAGTCTGTAAAATCGCCAAAGACACAATTGATGGTGGTTGCTGTCTGGATTGAGCCCGTGTCGGCGTGGCAGCCGTCGTTGAGAATGGTTGCAGTGCCACTTGCCCCCAGCTTGGCTAGGCCGGCTTTGTCGGTAATCTTGTCAAAATCTGTGTCACTCAAGGAAGTTTTATATGGGAAATTGGAAAAATCTTGAAAATTAGTGCTGCCGTCCTTAGTGGAAAGCGTCGTTGGCGCTTTGGAAGATGTATAAGCATAGCGATAAACATTGCAGGAGGTGATGGAGTTTCCACAGTTCAGTTCTATGCTGACTGTTCTTTGACTAGAGCCGAGGGCTGATTCGTAGCTCTTAGGGCGTTGATCTTGGTAGATCGGTTGGCCAGCAGAGGTTTGCCCTGGAATGGTCAATGGAATCGTCCCATAGCCCAATGCTGGAAATTCTGGCATCCCCGCCAGTTGCTGAAATGTGTTGCAAGGAATGTTTTTTTTGTATCTTCTCCCTGCTTTGTAAGTATTGTAAGGAGGGTTCTTGCAGTATTTGTTACGTCCGCTGTCTGGCACATGCTTGAAGAGGCAGCCTTCTACGTCGCTGCAGGCGACGATGGTTGTTTGCAGGCCTGCGCATGGGTTGGATGTGGTAACGCTGGCTGGGGGCGTTGACGCCTGGCAGATTCTCCCGTTCAGGTATTTCAAATCAGTCCCAACTCCAATCAGGGCGATGGGATTGGCGATGGCTTGATTGGGGGACTTAACGTGTACTGAGCGATTTAGCTTATAGGTGGCGGCCACTTTGCCGTTGCGGGTAACCGTGCCGGTGACGGTCAGCATGGCTGAGCCACCGAGGAGGTTTTCGAATTTGGCAGCGCTTGCGGTGCTGTTGCTGCAGATGCTGGGGTTGTTGCTGGCAGCATTGCCGGTGGCAAAGCCAGGAGCGGTGAAATTGGTTAAGGAATAGGACTGAGTTGTGCTATCGCCTACGGGTTCTATTTTTGTTTTTTTGGTGTTAATGCTTACGCCAGCTATTGCGTCGGTTGTGGTGCTGGGTGGTGTCGATGCGTAGATCTTGCAGCTGCTGAGGTCGCTCTGGCTTACGCTGTTCCAGTTGATAAAATTGGTGACCAGCAGATAGGCTTTATCGTCTTGATTGAGTTGGCTGATCAGTTTGGTATGTCCGAATTCCGCAGCATCCTTCGCTGCCATGGAGTCGCTGGTGGCGATGCTGCGGGTCGAGATGCCCAGGCTTCGCGTCGTCATGATCAAACTGGCAACGATGATCGCGAGGACCAGGAACATCGCCGCCGGCAACGCGAATCCATCAGAGTTGAATCGCGCCGGCTTGCGAAAACGATCCTGACGTTGAGGTCGATGGCGACCTGGTTGGGTTAATAAGGCGAGAAGCGTTTTGGTTGTCAGGCTGTGCTTGGTCATTTTGGTCGGGCAGCGTAAAAGTAAGGATCTGGGATGCGTCTTTCTCTGCGGCACCAAGGCTATGCCCCACCGTGTTTCATTTTACTGATCGGGTCCGGTGATCGGTCAGGGCACCCAGGGGCTCTGGGGTTGACCAGAAACGCCGGTGCCGCAGCCCAGGCCCAGATCGCTGAGGGGCACCTTTCGGCCCCGTGCCGATGGGTGGCCGTTCTGCAAGCAGGACCAGCTTTGTGGACAGACGAGGTGATCCCAGTCCAAGCGCTCAGAGATTCTTCGCTTACTTTAAGCCAGGGTCAGCGGAGCCCTCAGCTTGCCTGGGGTTTTCTTTGGCAAGGGCGGGCTCGCTGGCCGGTTCTCTCTGCCGCATTGGAAAGCCCGACGACTGGTCGCTGTGAAGGACCCGGTTTGGCTTGATGCTGCAAGGAGCCGGTCGCTGTCGCTGGTTGGATGGGGCGTGCCGTCTGCGATTGCGCCCCATGGCCCCCGTGCTTGCCCTCACCCCTGCGCTGCTGCGGCAGCTCGCCGGCTGGCTGGAGGAGGACCTGGGGCGGGGTGATCTCACCGCCCCCGCCCTGGTTGATCGCTGGGGCCGGGCCGGGTGGTTCGCCCGCCGCGATGGTCTGTTCTGCGGTGGCGTGCTGGTCGAACCGTTGCTGGTTCAGCTCGATGAGCGCTGCCAGGTGGCCCTTTTGGTGGAAGACGGCCAGCCGGTGCGCGCCGGCCAGCGGCTGCTGGAGCTGGAAGGCCCCGCCATGGCGCTGGTGGCGGCGGAGCGCACCGCCCTGAATCTGGCGATGCGGCTCTCGGGGATCGCCACCGCCACCGCCCAGCTGGTGGCGGCCCTGGCGGGCAGCGGCGTGCGCCTGGCCGACACCCGCAAGACCACCCCGGGCCTGCGGGTCTTGGAAAAGTACGCCGTGCGCTGCGGCGGTGGCCTCAACCATCGCTTCGGGCTCGACGATGCGGCGATGCTCAAGGAAAACCACCTGGCCTGGGGGGGTGGGCTGGCGGCGGCCGTGGCGGCGGTGCGGGCCAACGCCCCCTGGCCGGCGCGGCTGATCGTCGAGGCGGAAACCGAGGCGGAAGCCCGGGCGGCCCTGGTGGCCGGGGCTGATGCGGTGTTGCTCGATGGCTTCGAGCCCGAGGTGTTGGCGGCGCTGGTGCCGGCTCTGCGCGCCCTGGCGGAGCAGCGGGGCCAGCCGGTGCTGCTGGAGGCCTCAGGGGTGGAGCCCAGCCAGCTGGCCGCCTGTGCCGGCAGCGGTGTCGATCTGATCTCGACCAGTGCGCCGGTCACCCGCAGCCCCTGGCTGGACATCAGCATGCGCTTCATGAAGGTTCTGTGAAGAATCGCTCCGGCTGCCCCCGAAGGCATGACAGCCAGCCCCGGGGTCGTCAGAGTGCGTCTTTCACTGCCGCGAGCTGTTTTCCGTGCCGCGATACCCCCTTTCCCGTCTGCTTCCGGCCACCCTCAGCCTGCTGGCGGCCTTGGCGCCAATGGCCCAAGCCCGCGCCGAAGGCGTGGTCGATCGGGTGGCCCGCAGTGGTGAACTCGTCCTGGTCGGGATCCCCGAGGTTCCGCCCCTGCTCAGCCTCGATGCCAAGGGACAACCGCAGGGCTACGGCGTGGCGGTGGCCCGCCAGATCAGTGCGGAGCTGAGCACGGCCGTCGGCCGTCCGGTGACCCTGCGTTTCGTGCCTGTCAAGGATGGGGCGGCCCTGGGCCAGAGCATCGCCAGCGGCAAGGCGGATCTGGCCTGCGGCGTGCCCTTCACCTGGGAGTGGGATCAGCAGCTCGACTTTTCCCTGCCGATCGGCCTGTCGGGATTGCGGCTGCTGGCGCCCGCCGGCAGCCTGGACGGCTCGCCCGCCTCATTGAGCGGCCGCCGCATCGGCGTGGTGGCCGACTCCCTGGCCGCGACCGAGCTCCAAGGCGTGCAGCCCCAGGCGATCGCCGTGCCCTTCCCCAGCCTGGCAGCGGCGGTGGCGGCGCTCAGGGCTGGATCGGTGCAGGGGGTGATCGGTGACACCCTGTTGCTGGCCAGCTTGGTGCGCGCTCAGGCTGGTCCTGCCTTCGCCCTGACGCCGCAGGAGCCATACGAGCGCTTCGCGGTTGCCTGCCTGCTGCCCGAGAACGACTCCGCTTTCCGCAATCTGGTTAACCTCGCCATCGCCCGCCTGCTGCAGGGCTACCTCGATGGCACCCCCGCATCGGTGGCCGCGATCGATGCCTGGATCGGACCGGGCAGCAGCATCAACCTGCCAGCCGATCTGATCCGCACCTATTTCGAAACGGTGCTCCTCGGGGTCGAGGCCCTGCGCCCCCTGCCGCCTGCCGCAGCTCCCGCTGGCGCCCCAAAACCGGGAACCTGATCTCTCCTTTGGGCGCTCCGTTCGCTTTCGTCCGCTTCCGTCCTCCTCTCACCGCTCCAGCCCTGCTCCCATGGCGTTTCTTTCCCGTTCCCGCCTGTTCGGCATCCTGCTGATCGTGGCGTCCCTGCCGATGGATCCCGGCGTGGCCCTGGCCACCGGCATGATTCGCGCCGATGCCCCGAGCGCCGAGCCCCCCGCCGGCAGCGTCGAAGCCCGGCTGCGCCGGATTGCCGAGGCCGTGCGTGAGCAGGAGGTGGATCCATCCGCAGCCGAGCGGCTCGGCAGCGATGCCCAGGCCGCCGTGTTCGTCACTCCCGGCGGCGTGGGCTGGGTCAATGGGGGAGGCTTCCGCAACGGTGGCTTCGCCAACGGCGGCTTCGGCAATGGTGGCTTCCGCAACGGTGGCTTCGGCAACGGTGGCTTCCGCAATGGCGGCTTCGCCAACGGTGGCTTCCGCAACGGCTCCTTCCGCACCTGGTAACGCCTGTGGCCTCCATGCCCTTCGGGCCCGTGCGGTTGCTGGTGGTGCAACCGACCCCCTTCTGCAACCTCGACTGCGACTACTGCTATCTGCCCAACCGGGATGATCGCAGCCGCCTGTCGCTGGAGATTCTGGAGGCGGCCCTGGAGCGGGTGCTGGAGAGTCCCTATTTCGACGGCGATTTCACCCTGCTCTGGCATGCCGGTGAGCCGCTGACGGTGCCGATCGCCTTCTATGACGCCGCCACGGCCTGCATCCGCCAGGTGCTGGCGCGGCACGGGCTTCCCCCCGAGACGATCGTCCAGTCACTGCAGACCAACGCCACCGTGATCGATGGGGCCTGGTGTGATTGCTTCATCCGCAATGACATCCATATCGGCGTGTCGATGGATGGGCCGGCTTTCCTGCACGACGCCCATCGCCGCACCCGCACCGGCCTGGGCAGCCACGCCGCCAGCATGCGGGGCATCGAGTGGCTGAACCGCCGCGGCATTTCGTTCCAGGTGATCTGCGTGCTCACCGCCGATGCCCTCGATCACGCCGATACGCTGTTTGATTTCTTCAGCGGCCACGGCATCAATTGCGTCGGCTTCAACATGGAGGAAACCGAGGGGGAGAACGCCCGCTCCACCCTCGATCGTCCCGATGGCGAGCGGCGTTACAAGGTGTTTCTGGAGCGCTTCTGGCAGCGCATGGCGCAGCAGCCCGGCCTGCTGCGGCTGCGGGAATTTGATGGCATCACCAGCCTGGCCTGCAGCGACGAGCGCATGCAGAACACGGACATGAACGCCCCGTTCGCGATCGTCAATGTCGACGCCCGCGGCAATGTCTCCACGTTTGATCCTGAGTTGCTGTCGGTGCAGACGCCGGAGTACGGCGATTTCGCCTTCGGCAATGTGCTGGAGCACAGCCTGGCTGAGCTGGCCGACACCGCCAAGTTTCAGCGGGTGCTGGCGGAGATCAGCTCCGGGGTGGAGCGCTGCCGCAGCAGCTGCGACTACTTCGGCCTCTGCGGTGGCGGCGCCGGCAGCAACAAATACTGGGAGCACGGCACCTTCGATTGCAGCGTTACCCAGCACTGTCGCTATCGCATCCAGCTGGTGGCCGACGTGGTGCTGGCCGGCATGGAGCAGCAGCTGGGGTTGGCGGCGGCCTGAGGCAGGCGGGATCCGGGTCTGGATACGCCACCGATCCGACCTGATCTCCAAGAGGGATGATCGATGTCAGTCCCGCCCTTGCGGGATCTCGCCCGGTTCTGCACACCGCCCATGCTCCGCTTCGCCCAGGCCCTCGACACCCAGCTGCGCGCGGCGATGGAGCGGGCCTTCCCCGAGGCCGCCGCCGAGGCCAGCGCCGCCGGCCGGCCCCTCGATCCCCAGCTGGCGCCGGCGAGTAAGCCCGAGTTCGGCGACTTTCAGGCCAATGGCGCCCTGGCCCTGGCCAAGCCCCTCCAGCAGGCTCCCCGCCAGATCGCTGCTGCGTTGCTGGCGGAGCTGGAGGCCGATACCGCCTTTGGCGCTCTCTGCCTGCCGCCCCAGATCGCCGGGCCGGGGTTTCTGAACCTGACACTGCGGCCCGAGGTGCTGGCGGCGGAGGTGCAACGGCGGCTCGGCGATCCCCGGCTGGGGGTACCCCTGGCCGTCGCTGGCGGAGCTGGGGCGGCGCCGGTGATTGTTGACTTCTCCAGCCCCAACATCGCCAAGGAGATGCACGTCGGCCATCTGCGCTCGACGATCATCGGCGACGCCATGGCGCGGGTGCTGGAGTTCCGCGGCCAGCCGGTGCTGCGGCTCAACCATGTCGGCGATTGGGGCACCCAGTTCGGCATGCTAATCACCCATCTCAAGCAGGTGGCCCCGGCGGCGCTCGACACCGCCGATGCGGTGGATCTGGGCGATCTGGTGGCCTTCTACCGCCAGGCCAAGCAGCGCTTTGATGCCGATGAGGACTTCCAGACCACCGCCCGCCAGGAGGTGGTGCGGCTGCAGGCCGGCGATCCAGTGTCACTCAAGGCCTGGGGGCTGCTGTGTGATCAGTCGCGGCGCGAGTTTCAGCAGCTGTATGAACGCCTCGACATCCGCCTGAATGAACGGGGCGAATCGTTTTACAACCCCTATCTCGAAGCGGTCGTCGCCGATCTTGATGCCGCCGGCTTGCTGGTGGTGGATGCGGGGGCCAAATGTGTGTTCCTCGAGGGCATGCAGGGCAAGGACGGCAAGCCGTTGCCGTTGATCGTGCAGAAGAGCGACGGCGGCTTCAACTACGCCACCACCGATCTGGCGGCGATCCGCTATCGCTTTGCGGCGCCCCCCGCAGGCGATGGCGCCCGCTGGCTGATCTACGTGACCGATGCCGGCCAGGCCAACCACTTCGCCGGTGTGTTCCAGGTGGCCCGCCGCGCCGGCTGGATCCCAGGCGGCGCCCGGCTGGAGCATGTGCCCTTCGGATTAGTGCAGGGCGACGACGGCAAGAAGCTCAAGACCCGCTCCGGCGACACGGTGCGGCTCAAGGATCTGCTGGATGAGGCGGTCGAGCGCTGCGAGGCCGACCTGCGCCGGCGGCTGGCGGAAGAAGAGCGTCAGGAGGACGAGGAGTTTGTGCGGCAGGTGGCCACCATCGTGGGGTTGGCGGCGGTCAAGTACGCCGATCTCAGCACCAATCGGATCACCAACTATCAGTTCAGCTTTGACCGCATGTTGGCCCTGCAGGGCAACACGGCCCCTTATTTGTTGTACGCCGTCGTGCGCATCGCCGGCATCGCCCGCAAGGGTGGCGATCTGGGGGGTGGTGATCTGGCTGGCGCTCAAGCAGCCGTTGCCGAGCCGCAGGCGGGCTCCCCCGAGGCCTTGCAGTTCAGCGAACCCCAGGAGTGGGCGCTGGTGCGGGAGCTGCTGAAGCTGGACACGGTGATCGCCGAGGTGGAGCAGGAGCTACTGCCCAACCGGCTCTGCAGCTACCTGTTCGAGCTCAGCCAGGTGTTCAACCGCTTCTACGACCAGGTGCCGGTGCTCAAGGCCGAACCCGCCGCCCGCCGCTCACGCCTGGCCCTGTGCCGCCTCACCGCCGACACGCTCAAGCTGGGGCTGGGGCTGCTGGGGATTGCGACGCTGGAGCGGATGTGAGGGGGCGAGCTGATCGGGGGTGACGGGGGCGGCTTCAACAAGACCCGCTGCGCTGCGGTTGGTGGGGCCAGGGCTGTGTCTAGCCTGCATCCATCCGTTGTTTCAGGCTGGCCTTGACCGCCTCGCTCCACGACCAAGTCCCTGGTTTGGCCAACTTGGACGGAGGCCCGCCGGCCCGCCCTGAGGTGGAAAGCCTCCGCGCCTACAGCGCTCCGCTGGAAGGGCGGCGCGGCTTGCTGCGGCTGGATTTCAACGAGAACACCGTGGGGCCGAGCCCCAGGGTGGTGGAGGCGATCCGGGCGATTCCGGCGGAGCAGTACGCCGTCTATCCCGAATACGAGGGACTGCGCGAGGCCGTGGTCGCGGCCTTGGCGGCGACCGCAGGCGCTGGTGAATCCAGGGGGTTCCCTGGCCTCACGGCCGATCACATCGGTCTGTTCAACGGCGTTGATGCCGCGATCCATGCGGTGTTCCACGCCTATGGCGATCGGGGCGATCGGCTGCTGACCACCAGTCCCACCTTCGGCTACTACGACCCCTGCGCCCGCATGCAGGGCATGACGATCGAGGCGATTCCCTATGGGATGCCCGGTTTCGGCTTCCCGTTGGCGGCGATCCAGGCCGCCCTGGCCGCGCCCCAGCCGCCGAAGCTGCTGCTGCTCTGCAACCCCAACAACCCCACCGGCACCCGCCTGGCAGCCGAGCAGGTGCTGGCGCTGGCCGCCGCGGCACCCAGGACGCTGGTGGTGGTGGATGAGCTCTATGAGGCCTTCACCGGTGACAGCGTGCTGCCAGTGCTCGCTGAGCGGGCCAGGGCGGCTGGCGCCACTGATCACTTCGCCGCTGATCCCTTCGCCGCTGTCCCCAATCTGCTGGTGCTGCGCTCGTTGGCCAAGACCGCCGGCCTGGCGGGGCTGCGGATCGGCTTCGCCATCGGCTCGCCGGAGCTGGTGGATCGGATCAGCCGGGTCACCGGCCCCTACGACATCAATAGCTTCGCGGTGACCGCCGCCTTCGCCGCCCTGGAGGATCAGGCCTATGTGGATGGCTACGTGGCCGAGGTGCTGCGCGCCCGCGACTGGCTGGCGGAGCAGCTGCAGGCCGCTGGTGTGCGTCATCACCTAGCGGGCGGCAACTACCTGTTGATCTGGCCCAAGACCGATCCGGCGCTGGTAGAGGCCCGTCTGCGCGATGAGGCCGGCATCCTGGTGCGCTCGATGGCTGGCAAGCCGCTGATTGATGGGAGCTTGCGGCTGAGCCTGGGCACCACCGAGCAGATGCAGCGGTTCTGGCGGGCGTACCAGGTCATCGAGAAGGTGGGGGATGGTAGCTCCTGATCCGACGTTTACCCGCCGCCGGCAAGGTCCGGGGGAGCAGCCTGAGTGAGACCAGGCGTGCCCCGTCTGGTGTTCTTCTGGGATCTGTTCTTGTCGGTGCTGACCCGGGCCTTTCCGCTTGGACAAGCGAAGAAGTCCCCTTGGCTGGCCAGCAGTAGGGTCTGCCGTAAAAAAGATCGACTCGGTGTGGTCTGGCTTCTCAAATCCGAATCCGCCCCAACCCTGCCAAGCTTGCGGCGGTGACTGGAATCAGTTCGAGGATCGCCTTTCTCCCTTTTCTGTCTCTCTGGACATGCGGAAGCAGCACCCACGGACTACAGCCGCGCCGACAGTTGCGGTGGCGTCGCCCCCATTCAGGGCTGTCAGTGGGCGAGCGGGGGCAAACAGCCGGGCGCCGTGGATCGGACTGGGCCTCGCTCTGGCGAGCGCTCTGCTTTTACCCCTTGCCGGGCAGGCCGCTGGCCTGAAGAGTTCCCTGGGCTTCCAAGGCACGACGATCAACGCTGACGCGGCGCTGAACGCTGGTGTGCTGCGCATTCCGCCGGACACGATGGGGGCCATCGGCCTGAGCCAGTTCCTGGAGACCAGCAATGGCAGCATCAGCGTCTACGACCGCAGCAACGGCAGCCTGGTCAACCGCCAGAACCTGGGGAGTTTCTGGTCGGCGGTGAGCCCAAATCTCACCGGCAGCGGCGGCGATCAGCGTGTGTTGTTTGACCATTACACCAATCGTTGGATCGTCATCGGTTTTGGCGCCACCCGCAACACGATCAATATCGCTGTTTCCAGCACTGCCAATGCCCTCGGTACCTGGAAGGGGGTCAACCTCAATGTGCTGGCTGATGGCAATACGGCTGATTATCCGACCCTGGGCATCGACGAGAAAGGTGTTTATATTGGCACCAATAATTTTAACGGTTCAGGTGGTTTTACGGGGTCGTCCTTGATTGTGTTGTCCAAGTCGGATCTCTTCGCCAGCGTGCCGGTCGTGAATGGGACGATTTTCGATGGCGGGGCCACCTCCACTTTTCAGGGTGCTGTCAACTGGCAGGGGAACCCTGGTGCCACCGCGAACATTCTTTTCACGGACCGTACAAGCCCAGCTGCTTCTTCGATTGGCAGGGCTGTTATTAGCGGGGTGGGCACCGCGACACCCACAGTGCAGAGCATTCAGAATGACGCTGTGACCTACTCCACGCAGCTCCTCAGCAATGCTAAGGCCCGCCAGCCCAATGGTACTCAGGTGATCGATACCCTCGATACGCGTTTGAGCGCCAACGTTTATCAGGCCAATGGCAAGCTCTATGGGGTGCGTACAGTCACCCCTGACAACCCCACTGGCACGGCTGGGACTTCCAGCGCCTTGCAGTGGTTTGTGCTCAATGCCGCCAGCGGCGCCATGATCGAAACGGGGCTGATCGGCGGTGATGGTTTTGATTATTTTCAGCCTTCCATTGCGGTCAATGCCTGGGGTGAGGCGGTGATCGGATACAACCGTTCTGGGGGTGTAGCCAGTGGGGTGACTGGCAATATCAGCTTCCTGGCTCAGGCTTTTCGGACCGATGGCCTCGGTGGTCTCGATGCCTATGGCGATAGCCTGCTGTTGCGTCGTAGTGACACCAGTGCCTACAATCTTGACTTGGGTTCGGGTCGCTATCGCTGGGGTGATTATTCAGCAGTGAATCTCGATCCCCTCGACGGACGTAGCTTCTGGGCAATCGGTGAATATGCACCCGCCAGCAACAGCTGGGGCACTTATATTGCGGCCCTGCAGTTGGAGTCTGTGCCGGGCCCTGTGCCGGTGCTGGGTGCGGGTTCCGCCTTCCTTTGGAGCCGCAGGCTGCGGCGGCGGATCGCCTGCTCCCACGGTCGCTCTGGAGCAGAAGGGTGCAGCCCTGATCCATCCCGAGGCTGAAGGCGATCCTGCAACACTTGGAGAAAACGTGTCGTGATCCAGGCCTCTTCGCTGGACTCCTCCAGGAACACTCCACCGCCAGCGACGATCGGAGCAGCCCGACGGCTGGTCTGGCTTGCCAATGGTCTGCTCGCGGCCTATCTCGTCCAGGCCGCTGCCGTCTTGTTCGAGCCCCACGTCTCCCTGGGGGCTGCGCTGGCGGCAGTCTCAGCACGGCAGGTGGATCTGGCCTTCCTGCCGGTTCTGGCCGTGGGTTTACTCCAGGTGGCTCGTCAGCTCTATCCCGCCGATGGGCCACTGAACAGGCGTTGCCGCCGTAACCGGGAATCGCGACTGCTCGTTGGCGTGCTGTTGATTCTGGTGCCGCTGCAGCTGCTGGTCGGTTGGGGGGAGCTCCACAGGTTGCGAGAGGCCCGGCATCAGGATGGGATCGGCGTCGGCAATCGGCTGCGTGAGATGCGTCGCGCAATTCTGGCGGCCCCGTCGCTGACGGCCCTGCAGGGGAACCTTCAGGCGCTGCAGGCCCCGGAGCTGCCGGCAGAACTGCTCCGGCAGCCGCTGCCGGAACTCAAGCGTCGACTGCTGGCAACCCTGGCGTTGGCGGAACGACGCAGCGCAGCCGCGGACATCGCCGCCATGGGCCGTAGCAATCCAGCCACGGACGCCCTGTGGCGGCGCCTGTTTCAGACCTGTCTTCTGGCCCTGATCTACGCCTTCAGTCTCCTGGGAGGTCTGCCTGGGCTGCTGCGGGATCGCGGCGGCGGGCCTGACCGGCTGCTCGGTGGGCCGCCGGGACATGCCGTTGATGGGGATTATTTCGAGACCCTCAGCGAAAATTACTCTCCGGAGCAGCAAAATAGGCAGGAGCCCTGAGCTCGCCCAGCCCCACCTCAGCGCAGCACCTGGACCACCGTCTCCTCGCTCAGGGGAGGCACCACGCTGATCGAGCTGCCGCTGCGCACCACCTTGGCGGGGGCCATGGCCTGCAGGAAGGGCTCAATGGAGCCCAGATCGCAGCTGGCGGAAGGGCCGGCGTTGCGGTATTGCACGGGGATCACCCGGCGGGGTTGCAGCTCGCGCACCACGGCCGCGGCCTCCTGGCCGCTGTAGACCTTGGCACCGCCACCGACGCCGATGATCAACACATCGGGGCGGCCCCGCAGGACCCGGCCTTCCGGCTTGAGGGTTGCGGTGGTGCCGCCCAGATGGGCGATGTCCAGGCCCCCCTGCTTCCAGCGCCAGAGGGTGGAGAGGCCGAAGCGTTTGCCGCCCACCCGGTCGTGGGGGGCGGCGATGCCTTCGATCTTCAGGCCCGCCACCTTGTACGAACCCGGCTTGACCAGCAGCCGGCCGCTGGCCACGGCGGCGCCCTCATCCTTGAGGTGGCTGCTGGCCAGGATCACGTCGGCGGCCATCCGCGGTTCCGGCAGGCCGGCGGCGCAGCCCACCGCCTTGAAGGGATTGAGCAGAACGGTGGCCCCGCCGCCACGCACCACGATGGCGCTGTGGCCGAGGCTGGTGATCGTGACCCCGCCACCGCCACCGCCACCGGCCCGGGCCGCCGGGGCTGCCGACAGGGCCAGGCCGCCGCTGATCAGGGCTGCGGAGAGGAGGGCGCTGACGGCCCGCGGGGCTCCGCGTTGGAGGCCATGGCCAGATTGGTGGTGGGCCGTTTGGTCAGCGTCTCTGACGGGCTCGGGAGGCGTGGCCATGGCGTCGGATCGGGCCCAGAAGGCTGGATGTTGGCGCGAAGTTAGCAGCGGTCTCCAAATCCCCGGCGCCGCCGGCGCTGGTTCAGGCCTGGGCCAGGGCTGTACCGGCCCCGGCCCGAAAGGCGGTGGCCTCACGCAGGAAATTGGCCAGCAGGGCGTGGCCGCTCTGGGTGAGCACGCTCTCGGGGTGGAACTGCACCCCCTGCAGGTGGAGATGGTCCCGGTGGCGCAGGCCCATGATCGTGCCGTCCTCCAGCCAGGCGGTGATCTCCAGGCAGTCAGGCAGGCTCTCGCGCTCGGCGATCAGGCTGTGATAGCGGGTGGCGGTGAGCGGCTCCGGCAGACCGGCGAACACCCCCTGGCCGCTGTGATGAACCGGTGAGGTCTTGCCGTGCATCAGCTCCCGCGCTCGCACCACTCGGCCGCCGAACACCTGGGCCAGGCACTGGTGGCCCAGGCAAACCCCCAGGATCGGCACGGTGGGGCCCAGCTGGTGCAGCACCTCCAGGCAAACCCCCGCCTGGTCGGGGTCGCCGGGGCCGGGGGAGATCAGGATCGCCGCCGGTGCGAGGTCGCGAATCTGCTCGACACCGAGGGCGTCGTTGCGCTCCACCCTCACCGCCGCCGCCAGCGGATGCTGAACCGCCAGCTCGCCCAGATACTGCACCAGGTTGAAGGTGAAGCTGTCGTAGTTGTCGAGAACCAGGAGCATCGGCGAAGGCGGGGCTGGCGGGCCGTCGGGGCTCGGAGCCTAGAGGCCGAGACGCTGCAGCAGCGGTGGAATCAGCAGCAGCAGAGCGATCATCATCGAGGACAGGGCCGCCACCAGCACCGCCGCAGCGGCGCAGTCCTTGGCGATGCGGGCCAGGGGGTGGAACTGGCGGCCGATCGCCAGGTCGACCACGGCTTCGGTGGCGGTGTTGAGCAGCTCCAGCACCAGTACCGCTGCCACGGTGAGCACCAACACGGCCAGCCGGTCCGGGCTCAGTTGCAGCCACACCCCCAGGCCGAAGACCACCAGGCCAGTGAACACGTGGATGCGGAAATTGCGCTGGCTGGCGAAGCCGTAGGCCAGCCCCTGGGCGGCATAGCGAAAGCTGGCGGGGAGATCGCCGGCAACCTTCCAGGCCCCGACCCGCATCCGACGTCCGCGCCGATGGAGGTCCTGACTGTGATCCCCACTGAGATCGCGACTGAGATCCCGAAATGGCGGCGGCTGGTTGTCGGAAGCAAGCATCGACCCGCCGCCAGCACTTCGGGTCCGCACCTTAACGCCCCTTCCTGGGAGAGAAACCCCTTGGCTGAACCTTCCTCAGGCCAGCAGGCGCTCCTGGCGTTCCAGCATCAAGGCCAGGCTGGCCGGATCGGGATGGTCCCAGCCCAGCAGGTGCAGCAGGCCGTGGCTGGCCAGGAATCGCAGTTCGCGCTCCAGTCCGTGGCCGTGTTCCTCCGCCTGGCGAGCGGCGGTTTCCAGGGAGATGACGATGTCGCCGAGCTCCAGCGGTTCGTCCTCAGCGCCGGCGCCGCTGGGCAGCGGCGGGCCGTCGTCCTGGGCGGCGAAGGCGAGCACATCGGTGGCTCCCGGCGTGTGCGGCCGGGCCTGGTTGAGTGCGGCGATGGCGGTATCGCGGCAGGTCTCCAGCCCCAGGCTGTAGGCGCCAGTCCGCAGGGGCGGCGGCAGTTCGTCCGCCAGCTGCTCCAGCCAGCTGACCAGTTGCTCCCGCCAGCACGGTTCGGCCTGCAGGGGATCCCCCAGGGGACCGGCCCGCTGCAGCAGCGCTGCCTCGAGATCGGCCTCCAGGCCGAAGGCCAGGTCCAGGTCCAGGGCCGGGGCGGTGTGGGTCCGGGGAGAGGCCGGTTCGGGGGGGCTGGGGGTCATTGGGGCAGGCTGGGACGGCCCAGCCAGGCGATCAGCAGCAGGAAGCCGGTGAGCCCCAGGGCGGTGAGGCCGAAATGCAGCAGGCTCTGCCGGCCCTTGCGCACCATGTTGCGCATGGCGAGCTTGATGAAGCTGGGTGCAGCCCCGCCGTCGCTGCTTCCCGCTGGTGCGGGCGGTTGACCGGGGCCCGGGCTGGAGGGAGTCGGGCTCATGGGTGGGTGGCTGCCTGGGCCGCGCAAAGGGCTTGGAGACGCTCAGACTGGCATCTGAAGGGGGGTGATCGCTCAGGCGTCGCTGTCCGCTCCCACCTCAACCCCCTGATGCAGCAGCAACTGGATGAAGGGGTCGAGGTCGCCGTCCATCACGCCCTGCACGTCGGTGGTTTCGTGCTGGGTGCGCAGATCCTTGACCATCTGGTACGGATGGAACACGTAGTTGCGGATCTGATTGCCCCAGGCCGCCTCGACGATGTCGCCGCGGATGTCGGCGATCTCGGCGGCCCGCTGTTCCTGGGCGATCACCATCAGCTTGGCCATCAGCAGCGCCATCGCCTTCTCCTTGTTCTGGAGCTGGGAGCGCTCCTGGGTGCAGCGCACCGCCAGGCCGGTGGGCACGTGCAGGATGCGCACGGCCGTTTCCACCTTGTTGACGTTCTGGCCGCCGGCGCCGCCCGAACGCGAGGTGGTGATCTCCAGATCCTTTTCGGGGATGTTGAGCTTGACCTCCTCTTCGAGCTTGGGCATCACCTCCACGCCGGCGAAGCTGGTCTGGCGCTTGTCGTTGGCATTGAACGGAGAGATCCGCACCAGCCGGTGGGTGCCCTTCTCGTTGCGCAGATAGCCGTAGGCGTAGCGGCCGTCGATCTCGATCGTGCAGCTCTTGATGCCCGCCTCCTCCCCTTCGGAGAGTTCGTCCACGGTCACCTTCATGCCGGCCCAGTCCTGGGCGTCGGTGCCGCCGGCGCCGGCGTTGATCGAGATCACCGCCCCCTCCTTGTCGTAGAGGCCACTGAGCAGCCGTTCCAGCTCCCAGCGGTCCAGTTCCGCTTTCAGCGACTGCAGGCCGGTGTTGGCTTCGGCCAGCAGGTCCTCGTCGGCTTCCAGCTCGTAGAGCTCCAGGGTGGCGCGGCCGTCGTTGACCCAGCTCTGCCAGCGCCGCAGCTGCTCCAGCTGGGCCTTGACCTCATCGAGCTGCCGCATCCTGGCCTGGGCCTGCTTCTGGTCGTCCCAGAAGTCGCTCTGGGAGGCCAGTTGCGCGAGATCCCGCTGACGGGCGTTCAGAGCCGGTACGTCAAAGACAGTCCTGGGCATGGCCCAGGCGGTCAGTGAGCTCGGAGAGGTCGCGCTTGAAGTCGGTGAGGTCGAGCACGGAGCATGACGGGGTGATTTCGGAGCTTATCGCCACAGGCCATCGGCTTGGTGCCAGCCCCTTAGAGTCAGTCATCAATCCAATGGCTGCGCGGCTAGGTCATCGCGAAACGAAAGGATCGGCGGATTAAGTCTCGTCCACAGCTTCCGTTGATCCTCCTCCATCCAGAAGCCCCAGATAAGCACCGCCGCTATCCCCCTCGAGTCTGCTATCTGTGAGATATGAAGCACCCCCAGCAGGCCAAGGTTGATGTCTATACCTCTCGCTTTTCGCCTGAGTGCATGAAGGCCAAGGCGCTGTTGGATGGCAAGGGAGTTGGTTATAATGAATTCTTTGTCGACCGCGACGAACAGAACCGCACGGTGATGGTTGCGCGGTCCGGTGGGCGCACCAATGTCCCCCAGATCTTCATCAATGGCCGTGGGGTCGGCGGCTACGACGAACTGCATGCCCTGGAGATCGGCGGCCAGTTCGACCTGCTGCTCTCCCAGGCTCCGCCGCGCCCCAAGGCTCAACCGCAATCAGTCCCTGGCTCCAGGGAAATGCCCCGCCCCCGCCCCAGCAATTGATGATGGCTGCGCGCTGATCGAGCGTTGCGGCCCGGGCGACGGCTCGGACCGCCCGGGTTCCCGTCCTCCTGCCCCCTGCCTGTGACCGCATCCCAGCTGTTCGTGATCGATCCGATCGCGCGTCTCAATCCGGCCAAGGATTCCAGCGTGGCGTTGATGCAGGCGGTGCAGCGGGCCGGCCAGGCGGTGTGGGTGTGCACCCCCGCCGATCTGTTGGCCGTGGCCCCTCGCGATGGTGCGGCGCGCGGCGGCCACGGTGCCTGGGCCCTGGCCCAGCCGCTACAGCTGGGGCGGATCGAGCTCGCTGACGGCGCCTGGCAGGTGCCCAGCCCCTGGTTCGAGCTGGGGGAGGTGGCCTGTCTGCCCCTGGAGCAGTTCCAGGTGGTCTGGATGCGCAAGGATCCGCCGGTGGATGAGGCCTACCTCTATGCCACCCACCTGTTGGACATCGCCGAGCGGCGTGGCGTGCGGGTGGTCAATCGGCCGGCCGCGCTGCGGGCCTGGAACGAAAAGCTGAGCTCCTTGCGCTTCAGCCATCTGATGGCACCGTCGATGGTGAGCAGCCGGGTGGAGCAGTTGTCGGCCTTTGCTCTCGAACATGGCGAGGTGGTGCTCAAACCCCTCGGCGGTCGGGCCGGCCAGGGCGTGGTGTTTGCCTCCACCTCCACCCCCGGCCTGCGGGCCCTGCTGGAGCTGGTGACCTCCCAGCAGCAGCTGCCGGTGATGGTGCAGGCCTTCCTGCCTGGGGTGCGCGCCGGCGACAAGCGCATCCTGCTGGTGGATGGCGAGCCGCTCGGTGCCGTCAACCGGGTGCCCAGCGGTGGCGAGTTCCGCAGCAACCTGGCGGTGGGCGGTGCCCCGGAAGCGGCGGGACTGACGAAGGCGGAGTTGGCCATCTGTGCCGAACTGGCGCCGGCCCTGCGGGCGGAGGGTTTGTTCTTCGTTGGCATCGATGTCATTGACGGCCGCCTCAGCGAGATCAATGTCACCAGCCCCACCGGCGTGCGTGAGGTGGAACGCTTGGGCGGTATTCCGCTTGCGGATCTGACGATCGAACGGCTGGCGGTCTGAGCGGGGCTGGCGGAAGCGAGTAGCGCAGGCCTGTGGTGCGCTGGGCTGCCCGGGGGGGGTCAGCCGAATCGCGCCGGTGCCGGCAGGTTCAGCTGCTGCTGCAGCACCCCCAGCTTGAGGGCCACCTCCTGCAGCTCGCGCTCCGGCCGGGAGCCCCGCACTAGGCCGGCGCCGGCGGTGAGTTCGAGCTGCTGGCCCCGCAGGATGCCACTGCGGATCGCCACCCGCAGGTCCGTGTCGCCCTCGCTGTCGATCCAGCCGATCGGGGCGGCGTAGTGGCCCCGCTCGAACGGTTCGAGGCTGCGCAGCCAGGCCATCGCCTCCCTTCGCGGCAGGCCGGCCACCGCCGGGGTGGGATGGAGGGCCTCGGCCAGGGCCAGGGGCTGGTGATCTGCCAGGGAGGCGGTGATCGGCGTGTGCAGATGCACCAGGGAGCCGTGGCGCGCCAAGCGTGGATGGCGGGGCTGCCGCGGCATCAGCCCCTGGCGCTGCAGCACGGCCGTGATCGTTTCGACCACCAGATCGTGTTCGTGGCGGTCCTTGCTGGAGTGCAGCAGGTCGGCCGCCGCCTCGCCCAGGGGGGCGGTGCCGGCCAGGGCATCGCTGCGCAGCTGCCCCTGGCGGACTGTCAGCAGCCGTTCGGGCGAGGCCCCCAGCAGCGCTTCGCCGCTGCAGTGCTGCCACAGAAAGCGGCAGCTGCCGCTCTGGCTGCGGCGCAGATGGCGCAGCAGGCTGAGGGGATCGAGGGGGCGATCGAGCTGCAGCTGCTGGCGCACCGCCAGCACCAGTTTGCGCAGCTCGCCGCTTTCCACCAGCTCCAGGGCCTGCTCCAGGGCGGCCCGGTAGCCGGGTTGCCAGTTGGAGCCATGGGCGATGCGGGCGCTGCCCACTCTGTCGCCCGCTGTGCCGCCCGCTGTGCCGCCGGCAGCAGCCCGTTCCAAATGGCGAGCCTTCTCCCACAGCTCTTCGGCCAGGCTGCGGGCGGTGATGCCACCGCCGAGGTTGCGCTGCAGCCGCAGCCAGCAATGGCGCCCCTGGCGGCTGAGTTGCCAGTGGGGTAAGACCGCCTGCACGCCGGAGGCGCCGGTGCCCTGGCGCAGGGGGCTATCGAAGAAGGCGAAGGCCAGCAGCACCCGCGGCCGGGCCAGGGGCGGGCAATCGCGGGGGGCGGCGGCCAGGCGGCTGAGGCTGAGGCTGCTGAAACGCTGGGCCAGTTCGAAGCGGCGCGGCCCGCTCAGCTCCAGGCTGTTGCAGCGGCCCTGGGCGGCCAGGCAGAGCCCGGGGGTCCCATCCCAGAGGAAGCGGAAGCCATCGCTTTCACCGTCGCCAGCGAGCTGGGGCAGCAGTTCGAGGGGATCTAGACCGGCCAGCGGCAGGGCCAGGCTCAGCACCCCTTCCTCCTCGCCACGGCGGCCGGCGGCTTCCTCCAGCCGGCGGGCCGTTTCGCTGGCGATCGCCAGCAGCTCGGGGAAGGACGAAGGGGCCTGCACCGGAGGGGTCTGGGGGCCAGCGTCGAAGGCTGCTCAAATGTATGGGTCTTCGACGGCCAGTTGCCCCTAGCCCCCATGTCCGAGCCCGAGGTCGTCGCAAGCCGTTACGCCGAGCGCCGGCAGCTCTGGAAGGCGGCGATCAAATGGCCGATGTACGCGGTGGCGGTGATGCCGGTGCTGCTGGCGGCCGGCTGGAGTGTGTTCAAGGGTTTGCCGCTGCGCCTGGACCAGCTGCTGCTGTTCCTGCTGGCGGCGGTGTTGCTGCTGGCCTGGGAGAACCTGGCCAATGA
>JAPLID010000198.1 GCA_026389285.1 Cyanobacteriota bacterium | reverse complement strand
CTGAGCCACTCCCTCCACAGGGTTACGTGTTTCCACGGATGCGCCATCGGTACGCACAGTCCAACCTGCCTGCAGGGTTGGCGGGCTGCCTATGCTGATGTCGGGATTGGATCTTCAAGGCTGGATCACCGTTCTGGCGGGGGTCCTGCTGGCCCTGATCACACTCTTCACCGGCTACGACCATGTCGACCTCCCCGGAGGGCTTCCTCCCCTCCCACTACCGCAGCAAGCAGGAATTCCTTGCCTCGTTGCCGCCCTGGCGACGGCTGCTCTCGAATCTCAACTGGCATCCAACGATCGACAAGAAGGTCGAGCGATACGCGATCGAGCAGAGGCTGCTGCAGCTCGAGAACGAGATCGCGTGCGAGAAAGAGCTCAACGCCAAGATCGCTGCGCTCTGGCCCAGCTCGACCACCAGCTCTCACCAAACGCCACCACCCGAGCGCGACTCGCCGACCTGATCGCCCTGCTGCGCGAGTACGGCGAACTGGCCTGAGCCACTCCCTCCACAGGGTTACGTGTTTCCACGGATGCGCCATCGGTACGCACAGTCCAACCTGCCTGCAGGGTTGGCGGGCTGCCTATGCTGATGCTGGGATTGGATCTTCAAGGCTGGATCACAATTCTGGCCGGGGTTCTGCTGGCCCTGATCACACTGTTCACCGGCTTCGACCATGTCGACATCCCTGGATTCGCCACTGCCATCGAGTTACCGCAGCAGGCAGGACTTCCTTGCATCCTTGCCGCCGTGGCGACGGCTGCTGTCGAAGCTCAACTGGCATCCAACAGTCGAGCTCAAAGTGCAGCAGTACGAGCTCGAGAAGCGGCTGCAGCAGCTGAGGAGCGAAACCGAGCAGATGCAGAAAGAAGAGATGCAGCGCGAGATCGCGCACGAGCAGAGGATGCAGCAGCTCGCGAGCGATACCGAGCAGCTGAGGAAAGAGAACGCGCGGGAAGCCGAGCTCAACGCCAAGATCGCTGCGCTCTGGCCCAGCTCGACTTCCAGCTCAGCCCAGGCCCCACCACCCGAGCACGACTCGCCGATCTGATCGCTTTGCTGCGGGAATACGGGGAGACGGGCTGAATGAACAGTGACGACGCCAGGCCACATCTGAAGCCACAGAGCCCGCAGGCTTGCAGGGACTTGACATCCGCCAACACAGATCCGCACACCCGTAACACCCAGCTCTATCGGCAGCTCCGCGCTTCATCCCCTCAACCCTAGACTTCCGTATTTCCACGGAAGCCGCGACTAGTGCACCCGTACTAAGCTGACTCGGAGTGGCTGGGGAGCCTATGGTTTTACTCTTCGATCGCCAGGGTTCCCTGGAGTCGCCACTGCCATCGCACTACCGCAGCAAGCAGGAATTCCTTGCCTTCTTGCCGCCCTGGCGGCGGCTGCTCTCGAGGCTGAACTGGCATCCAACGATCGACAAGAAGGTCGAGCAGTACAGGCTCGAGCAGAGGGCGATCGAATTCGAGCAGCGCAGGATCGCGCACGAGCAGAGGATGCAGCAGATCGCGAGCGAGACCGAGCAGCTGAGGAAAGAGAACGCGCGAGAAGCCGAGCTCAACGCCAAGATCGCTGCGCTCTGGCCCAGCTCGACTTCCAGCTCACCCCAAGCCCCACCACCCGAGCGCGACTCGCCGACCTGATCGCCCTGCTGCGCGAGTACGGCGAACTGGCCTGAGCCACTCCCTCCACAGGGTTACGTGTTTCTACGGATGCGCCATCGGTTCTCACAGTCCAATCTGCCTGCAGGGTTGGCGGGCTGCCTATGCTGTTACTGGGATTGGATCTGCAGGGCTGGATCACCGTTCTGGCGGGGGTTCTGCTGGCCTTGATCACCCTGTTCACCGGCTACGACCATGTCGACATCCCTGGATTCACCAGCATCCGGCTCAATCAGCAAGTCGGAATTCTTGTCCTCCTTGCCTCGTTGGCGACGCTTCTTGGCGATGCTCAATTGGCATCCCGTCGTCGAGTACGAGATCAGGGAGATCGAGCGCGAGAAGTGGCTGCAGCAGCTGAGGAGCGAAACCGAGCAGCTGAGGAACGAGAACGTGCAGCTGCAGAACGAAGAACTGCAGCGCGAGATCGCGCACGAGCAGAGGATGCAACAGATCGCGAGCGAAACCGAGCAGCTGAGGAAAGAGAACGCGCGGGAAGCCGAGCTCAACGCCAAGATCGCTGCGCTTTGGCCCAGCTCGACTTCAAACTCAGCCCAGGCCCCACCACCCGAGCGCGACTCGCCGACCTGATCGCTTTGCTGCGCGAGTACGGGGAGTTCAGCTGAGCCCAGCCATCTACTCCTCACTGATGGCACCGCAGCGCTCTTGCAACAGCATCTGCACGATCAGATCCGGGTGGAGCCAGAAGATCCAGTGGAACAGCTTGTCGGTGTTCATCAGGCTTGTTGCCTCACCCTCGCCGCCGGCGCCTTCGGCAGGATTCCCACGCCCGGACGGCGTCTGCCGCCACCGCTGCTCTGGTGCGGTTCTGCATCGGCAGAGGCGAGAATCCACGCATCGGACCCCCGTCCAGCCCTTCATCCAGGTCCCGCCCCCCGCCCCCTGTCATGACTCTGCGCCACGGCTACTTCAGCGATCAGGGCTACACCCACGGGGCCTATCCGGACACCTCTCCGGAGCGGCTGGTGTTTGCGGCCCTGCTGCAGAGCCAGCGGCCCGTGGATCTGGCAGGGGCATTCAACGTGCTGGATCTGGGTTGCGGCCAGGGCTTCGGGCTCTGCCTCCAAGCCGCCTGCTACCCCCAGGCCCGGTTCACCGGCATCGATTTCAGCGCCGCTCACATCGCCCATGCCCGTGCCCTCGCCGCCAGCGCCGGACTGACCAACATCCAGTTCCTGGCTGCAGACTTTCTCAACCTCTCCGAGGCACCTCCCGAGGGCTGGGGCTCGTTCGACTTCGCCATCGCCCACGGCATCCTCGGCTGGGTCAGCCCCGAGGTGGGCGCCAGCCTGCTGGCGGCCGCCGCCGCTGCCCTGCGCCCCGGTGGACTCTTCTATCTCTCGTACAACACCCTGCCCGGCTGGTTGGCCAGACAGCCGTTTCAGCATGTCGTTAAGAGTTTCCAGCGGAACCTCGGCGACGGGCAACCCAGCCTTGATGCGGCGCTCGCCCTGTTCCGCCAGCTGCAGGACTCCGGTTCGCCCCTGTTTCAGGTCCAGCCCTCCCTGGCCGGCAGCCTCGACGAGCTCAGCAGACAGGCTCCTGCTTACCTGCTGCACGAGTTCAACCACGCCAAGTGGCAGCCCCAGTACTCCGACACAGTGATCCGTCAGGCGGCAGCGCACGACCTCAGCTATCTCGTCAGCGCCACCCTGCCGGAAAGCTTCGATGGGCTGCTGCCCGAGGCCTTCCGCTCCATGTTGTCGTTCTGCAGCGAACCGGATCAGCACGCGCTGGTGCGCGATCTGCTCACCAACCAGAGCTTCCGCCGCGACATCTATGCCAAGGGTCGCGATCCGATCTGGAGCGCCGCCGCCAGCGAAGCGATGCAGAAGCTGGAGCTATTCAGCCTGCTCGACGACGAGGATCTACTCAGCCCTGATGCCTTCAGCTTCCGCCTCGGTTTCGGTGAGGTGAAGGGCAATCGCGTCTGGTTCCTGGCCTTGATGGAGCACCTGCAGCAGGGCCCCTGCCGCCTGGGCGATCTGCAGCGGGTCCCCCTGCTCGACGATGCCCCGACCCCCCTGCCAGAATTGCTGCAGAACGTGGCCTTGCTGCTGCACAAGGGCTCGGTCGCCCTGCTGCCGCCGCCTCGCGACCCGGCGCCCGCCCAGCGCTTCAACCAGGTTGTGGCCGCCCAGGTGGCCGCCGGCGCTCCCTACCGCGCCATCGCGGTCCCCCGCAGCGGCAACCTCCTGCCCCTCTCGGATCTGGAGCTGTTGCTGCTCCATGCCTCCCTGCAGGGTCGCAGCGGCGATGCCCTGATCGAGGCGCTCAGCACCAATCTCGAATCCCTGGGCCGCTCCCTCCAGCAAGAGGGCCAGCCGGTGGAAGCGGCCGACCGCCTGCGGCGACTCACCGAACACGCCAACCGTTTTGAGACGGCCACCCTGCCCCGCCTGCGTCGGCTGGAGGCGGTGGCCTGAGCCTGCCGATCACACCAGCGGAGAGCCAACGTTTCCAGAGGCAGGTTGCACCAACAAGTCGCCCAACCAAGTGGGCTCACCGTCTTGTTGGCGACGATCTGGATTCGCGACGATCTGAATTGGTGACGAACTGAATTGGTGACGAACTGATTTCTCGACGATCTCAGTTCTCAAAGTTCAGAAATGAATCGCCACCAGGATCTGAATCCGTCTCGGCTTCGGCTGAGACCTGGACTGGCGCCAAAGGGAGTCGGTCTCGGTGCCAAGAAGCGGGTCCTGCAGTCCAGCTCCTTTCCAGCTGAGCGATTTCAGGCCTGGAGATGGCGCAAAGCTGAAGCAATTCAGGCATTCACAGCTCCAGCCAGCAGCTTGTAAACACTCTTGAAGTTCCAACACCCGAGGTAACAACCTACGGGGTTGGTTGTGTTGCTTCCAGACAAAATCCCTAGGGTCACGGCAACTGATTGCTGACGCCATGATGCGGCCCTCGGCGCCGGTGTGGTCACCAGCATCGCCGTGGCCCAGGGCCAGAACCCGCTCACCGCCCTCTCGATCACCCTGTTCTCCTCCATGGCGGCGGTGCTGGTCGGCCAGGTGATCTGAACGCTCTGAACCGGGCTGCAGGCGGCTTAATGACGAAACCGCCATCCTGTTGCTGCAGCCCGGGGTCCGGACTTGAGCGCTGAACTGCGCCGGCAGATGCCGGCCCTGACCAACAAAACCTATTTCAACTACGGCGGCCAGGGGCCCCTGCCCAACGACTCGCTCGCCGCCATCAACGCCGCCTGGGCCGCGATCCAGGAGCTGGGCCCCTTCAGCGGCGACGTCTGGCCGTTCGTGGCCCGCACCACTGGCGATCTGCGCCTCCGGCTCGCCCGCTGGTTCGGCGTCAACCCTGAACGGGTGGCCTTCACTGAGAACGTCACCAACGGTTGTCTGCTGCCCCTCTGGGGCCTGCCCTGGCTGGCGGGTGATCAGCTGCTGATCAGCGACGCCGAACATCCCGGCGTGGTGGCCGGCATCCGCGAACTGGCCAGGCGCGAAGGCCTGGAGCTGGCTGTGTTGCCGGTCTCGCACCTGCGCGCCGATCGCCGCCGTCGCCCGGCGGCTCCAGGCCCATCCCCGCCAGCCGTGGCTGCTGGTCGATGCCGCCCAGTCCCTCGGTGCGATCCCGGTAGCCGAGGCCGCCGCCGCCGCCGACATCTACGCCTGCACCGGCCATAAGTGGTGCTGCGGCCCCGAAGGCCTGGGGGCGGTGGCCCTGTCCGAGCGCCTGCTAGCCGAAGCTTCGCCCACCCTGATCGGCTGGCGCAGCCTCAGCAACAGCAACGACCCCAGCAGTGCCTTCCATCCGGATGCTCGCCGCTTCGAGGTGGCCAGCTCCTGCATCCCGCTGTTCGCCGGCCTCGAGTGTTCGCTGCAACTGCTGGAGACCGAAGGCGATGCCGAGACGCGGCTGCGGCGCATCCGCGAGCACAGCCATCAGCTCTGGAGCGGCCTGCAGGCGATCCCCCGGCTCCAGCCGCTGCTGAGTGAACCACCACCGGCGGGCTTGATCAGCTTTGTGGTCGGCGCTTCGGCATCGGGGCCGGCGTTGGCACCTTCACCATCGGCCCAGATGCCGGCGGCCTTGGCCGCCGACTGGATGCAGCGCCTCGGCGAACGGCGCATCTGGCTGCGCAGCCTCGCCGAGCCGATCTGCCTGCGCGCCTGCACCCACCTGACCACCAGCGAGGCCGAAGTGGCCCAGCTGTTGGCGGCCCTGGCGGAACTGGCGGCATCCCACGCCTGACCCTGCTCATGCGGTCCCAATAAAAAAGGGGCCCAAAGGGCCCCGGACCGTGGGAGCGTCTGCATCGACACTCCCGGCTGCAATTGCATGAAATCAATTGCAGGAAATCAGTGGCAGGAACTCAGATCGGATCGGAGGGAATCACGCCGTCCACCGAGGCCTCATGGGTGAGGAAGCTGCGGTACACCCAGCCCGCCAGCAGCGCACCGATGATCGGTGCCACCCAGAACAGCCACAGCTGACCCACGGCCGCACCGCCGACCCAGAGGGCCACGCCGGTGCTGCGGGCGGGGTTCACGGAGGTGTTAGTGACGGGGATGCTGATCAGGTGGATCAGCACCAGGGACAGGCCGATCGGCACACCGGCGAAGCCCGAAGGGGCCAGCTTGTCGGTGGCGCCGAGGATCACCAGCAGGAAGAAGAAGGTGAGCAGCACTTCGATCAACAGCGCCGAGGTCAGGCCGTAGCCACCCGGGGAGTGGGCGCCGAAACCATTGGTGGCCAGGGGATTGCTACCCGCCAGCTCAAAGCCGGCCCGGCCACTGGCCACCAGCTTGATCACGCCGCCGGCGATCACCGCCCCGATCACCTGGGCGACGATGTAAGGCAGCAACCGCGAACCCGGGAAGCGACCACCGGCCCAGAGGCCGAAACTGACCGCCGGATTGATGTGACAACCGGAGATATGACCGATGGCATAGGCCATGGTCAGCAGGGTCAGACCGAAAGCGATCGAGACGCCCAGGAAGCCAAGACCCAGGGGGTTGGCGGCGGCATTGTCATAGGGGAAAACGGCAGCCAGCACGGCACTGCCGCAACCACCGAGCACGAGCCAGAAGGTGCCGAACAATTCGGCCAGAAAAATCTTCGGCAAGGGAGCACCCTGCGCCATGAAATCAACCAGACAAAAACCCCCGGAGCGTAGCCAGTGCCCCTGGAGCTGTCTGGCGTGATCTCCAATCTGTGACAATTGCCACAGCAGCAGCGCCTTTGTTGGGGGCTCAGCTGAATCAGCGTTCCGCCAGGCAGCGCCGCGCCTCCTCCCGATCATCGAAATGCACCTTCTCGGTGCCGAGGATCTGATAGTCCTCATGGCCCTTGCCGGCGATCAGCACCAGGTCGTCGGCTCCGGCCTGGGCGATGGCCAGGGCGATCGCCGCCGCCCGATCAGGCTCCACCCGCGCCCCCGTTCCAGCCGGGATGCCCGCCACCACGTCCGCCAGGATGCGGGCGGGATCCTCGGTGCGGGGGTTGTCGGAGGTCACCACCACCACGTCCGCCAGCCGGGCGGCGATTGCCCCCATCTGCGGGCGCTTGCTGCGATCCCGATCGCCGCCGCAGCCGAACACGCAGATCAAGCGGCCCGCTGTGAACGGCCGGCAGGCCGCCAGGGCGTTCTCCAGGCCATCGGGGGTGTGGGCGTAATCCACCAGCACCGCCGGGGCGCCATCGCCGCCGCCACTCGCCAACACCCGCTCCATCCGCCCCGGCACGCCGCCGAAGCTGGCGAGGGCCGCCAGCAGCGCCTCCAGCGGCAGCCCCTGCTGGGCCAGCACCCCGACGGCCTGCAGCAGGTTCATCAGGTTGAAGCGACCCACCAGCGGCGAGCGGAAGCGGCCGCTGCCCACCGGCGTGATCAGGGTGCCGCCCATGCCGCTGGCTGCCATGGTCAGGTCGTCGACGCGCAGCTCGACAGCCGGATCCTGCAGCGAACTGCGCCATCAGGGGCTGCCGGCGGCGAGCAGCCGCTCAGCCAACTGCCGGCCCCAGGGGTCATCAATGTTGACGACGGCCCCTCCGCTCGGCAGGGGCGGTGCGAATAACGGTGCCGCGAACAGCAGCGCCTTGGCCTCGAAGTAGGCCTGCATCGATGGGTGGTAGTCGAGGTGATCCTGGGTGAGGTTGGTGAACACGGCGCCGCTGTAGCGGCAGCCCGCCACCCGCTGCTGATCGAGAGCATGGGAGCTCACCTCCATGGCGCCGAGGCGGGCCCCGGCCGCCGCCGCCGCCGCCAGCTGGCTCTGCAGCCGATCGGCAAAGGCGGTGGTGTGCTGGGCGGTGACGCTGTACCCCGGCCAGCGGTTGACCAGGGTGCCGAACAGGGCCGTGGGCTGGCCGGCGCTGCTGGCCAGATGTTCAATCAGATAGGTGGTGGTGGTCTTGCCGTTGGTGCCGGTGACGCCAATCAACGCCAGCTGCCGGCTGGGCTGGTCCCAGAAGGCCGCCGCTAGCTCACCGGCCCGGCGGGCCAGCTCGTCGCTCACCACCAGCACCGCATCGTTCTCGGCCGGTGGCACCTGCAGGGCGGCGGCCTCGCCGATCACGGCGGCGGCCGCACCGGCCGCCAGCACCTGGGGCCAGTAGCGGCCGCCATCCACGGCGGTGCCCGGCAGGCCGATGAACAGATCGCCGATCTCGATCCGGCGGGAGTCGCAGCTGAGGCCTGACAGCTGCGGATCGGGCAGGTCCGGCGGCACCGCCAGACCCACCTCATGCAGCAGCGAATGGAGATGCTTGGCCATAACAACGCCTTGAGGGTGCAACGCCGGGAGGATGCCGCCCGGACGAACATGCCGCCCTTTCTAAGCCGGAGCGCTGGCCCCGTGCCGGAAGAGCCAGGCCGCCAGCTGGTCCCCCTGCAGCCGTGGCGCCACCCGGGGCAGCGGGCGCAGGCCGCCTCCGGCCTCGATCAGGGCCAGCACCGGCACCTCCAGCCCGTAGCGGGCCTGCAGGGCCGGGTCGCCGTCCACATCGACCAGCTCCAGAACCGGGGCTGGATCAAGAGCCCGCAGCCGCTCCTCCAGCCCTTCGCAGAGACAGCAACCGGAGCGGGTGTAGAGCCGCAGCGCCACCATCATTCGGGCACCGGATCACAACCGCAGGGGGTGAACGGATGGCACCGGCCCAGGCGCCGGAGAGTGAGCCAGCCGCCCTTCCAGGGCCCATGGCGGCCGATCGCCTCCAGGCCATAGGCGCTGCAGCTGGGGATGAAGCGGCAGCGGGGACCCAGCAGCGGCGAGATCGCCAGCCGATAGGCGCTGATCAGAGCCAGCAGCACGGCCGCCAGGGCGCCATTGAGGCGACTGAGGAGGGCGTACAGCCCGACGTTTAGAGTCGCGAATCGGCCGGACACGGCGGAGCAGCCGGGGCTTCCCAGCTTGCCCCAGCCGCTGCCCGATCGACCATCCCCTAGCCCTGATTCTCTATGTCTCGCTACCGCGGCCCTCGCCTGAGGATCACGCGGCGCTTGGGAGACC
>JAPLID010000001.1 GCA_026389285.1 Cyanobacteriota bacterium | reverse complement strand
CTAAGGCGGCGGGTGCCTGCAAAATAACGTGATGTCAGGTGAAACTTTTTTATCTGTCGCTTGTCCGAGTCGTAAGCTTGTTTCATGGCAGCTTGAAATCCGGCTTCCGCATGCTTCGCCGTGTGGGAACTCTTGTCGCAACTGGCTTCTGTGAGCCTGGGAGTCACGTCAGGGTCTGTTTTCGAGGTGCCGTTCACCTGTTCGCTTAAAGGGAACATCGAATATTTGCTGATGGCGTGGCACTCTTAACGCCAAAAGCGTTGTCTCCTCAGACTTGGGCCTTCGGAGGCCATCACAGAAGAGGGCTATTTCCCGCGTCTTCCTAAAGCCCCTTCATAGGGGAGCAGTTCTTGCTGGTGGCAGGATTTGTTGCCTGGTACCAGAACTCTTCTTTTAGGTTTCTGTGTGTTAAATCCTCATGTGGGGGGTGTGTGTGTGTTTGGCTGGGCCATTCCAAGCAGACTGAACTAGCTTGGATCAAGGAAGCGTCTGCAGCGCTCTGAGAAGGCTCTCATCGGTCATATCGCCTGCCGCCAATACTTGAGATTGATTGAGGTCCATATGGTTTCTGAAAGCAGCTTCCTGAGCCCTATCCCCTATGTACTTTGTTTGATTCAGGCTTGTTTTTGCGTTCTGGCGAAATACTTCTGACTTTTTTGTTCGGATGATCCATGTGTATGAGAGGCCTTGAAGCCTGATTCCGCCATCGGGGACGGCCAGTTGGAAGCGATGGCCCCGCTCCTTTCTGTGGGGAAACAGGTGCTCTGCTGGTCGTTGGCATCCCTGGTCTGTATGCCAGCCAAAGCCCTTGCGGGCTCACCCACTACGATGGACGAATGCCCGACTGCCCCACCACTGGCCCCGTGTCCTCGCTGGAGCAGCTGTTCCCTTTTCCTCTTGATCGTTTCCAGCTGGAGGCAATCGATGCCCTGAACCAGGGCCACTCCGTCGTGGTCAGCGCCCCAACGGGTTCAGGTAAGACCCTCGTAGGCGAATACGCGATCCACCGAGCCCTGGCCCATGGACAGAAAGTCTTTTACACTACCCCCCTCAAGGCTCTCTCTAATCAGAAGCTCCGCGATTTCCGCCATCAATTCGGCGAGCAGAATGTCGGCCTGCTAACGGGCGATCTGAGCCTCAACCGTGAGGCTCGCATCGTGGTGATGACCACCGAGATCTTCCGCAACATGCTCTACGCGGAGATCGATCGCGAGGGCGACGATCCCTTGGCTGATGTGGAAGCCGTGGTGCTCGACGAATGCCACTACATGAACGACTCCCAGCGTGGCACCGTTTGGGAGGAATCGATCATCCACTGCCCGAGTCGGGTGCAGTTGGTGGCCCTCTCGGCCACGGTGGCCAACGCCGGGCAGCTGACCGACTGGATTGAGAAGGTGCACGGCCCCACCCGTTTGGTACACAGCGATTTCCGGCCGGTGCCACTGGCCTTCAGCTTCTGCAGCGCCAAGGGTCTTCACCCCTTGCTCAACGACGAGGGCACGGCACTCCATCCCAACTGCAAGGTCGGGCGGCCTCCAAAAACCTCCCGCCGCAAGGGGCCCAAGGAGGCCCGTCCGCCCCAGCCGGAGGCGCCACCGATCGGTTTCGTGGTGGCCCAGATGGCCGAGCGGCAGATGTTGCCAGCGATCTATTTCATCTTCAGCCGCCGTGGCTGCGACAAGTCGCTGCGCGATCTCGGCAAGGTCTGCCTGGTCTCCCCCGCGGAACAGGCCCGCATCCGCGCGCGTCTGGACGCCTACGTGGCTGCCGCGCCCGAGGCTGTCCGCGATG
>JAPLID010000101.1 GCA_026389285.1 Cyanobacteriota bacterium | reverse complement strand
TGCGGATCGAGAGAGCGGCGCCGCCGCGGGAATCGCCATCCAGCTTGGTCAGCACCGCGCCTGTGAGACCGACCTGCTCGTGAAAAGCGCGGGTGAGCTCGGCCGCCTCCTGGCCGATCATCGCGTCGACCACCAGCAGCACCTCATCGGGCTTCACCGCGTCGCGGATCCGCACCATCTCCTCCATCATCGCTGTGTCGATCTGGAGCCGGCCGGCGGTGTCCACCAGCACCGTGTCAAAGCCTTCGGCTTTTGCTTTTTCGATGCCGGCGGCGGCGATCGCCTCCGGTCTGGCCTCAGCCCCCAGGCTGAACACCTCCACACCGATCTGCTGCCCCAGGGTGCGCAGCTGGTCGATGGCGGCGGGCCGGTAGACATCGGCCGCCACCAGCAGGGCCTTGCGCCCCTTTTCCTTGAGGTGGAGGCCCAGTTTGGCGGTGGCGGTGGTCTTGCCCGCCCCCTGCAGGCCCGCCATCAGGATCACCGTGGGCTCTCCGGCCTTGCCGCCCGAAGCCAGGGGAGCGTTGGCGCCGCCCATGGTCTCCACCAGCTGCTCGTGCACCAGCTGAATGAACTTCTGATCCGGGCTCACCCCCCGCACCACCTCGGCCCCGATCGCCCGGCGCCGCACCTCCTCGACGAAGTCCCTGACCACCGGCAGGCTCACGTCCGCCTCGAGCAGCGCCCGGCGCACCTGCTTGAGGGCGTCGTCGACGTTCGACTCGGGCGAAGAGGGGGGGGGGGGGGGGGGAAAGCGGGGAACCGGATCAGTCAGCAGCGTGGGAGGCGGCCAGGCGCCAGCGGTCGCCATCGCGGCCGAACACATACACGTTGCGCAGGGTGGTGATGGGGGTGCTCCCCACCACCTTGCCAGCAGCATCACGGCGCGTGTCGCCATAGCGCAGTGTGGCGATCACAGCGATCCGGCCCGGTGTGCGCTCGATGATCTCCAGGTCGGTGATGTTCACCACCAGGACCTGCTCGGAGCCGGAGGCCTCATCCTGGCGGCGTTCGTCGCTCAGGCGCCCGACCATGCCATCCCTGGCGATGACATCAAGATTGGCCGCCAGGCTCTCGCCAGCCAGCACCCGCGTCTTGGTGGCCAGCCAGCTCTGCAGCAGACCACGGATCTGGGTTTCGCTCGGTTCAGCAGATTTGAGGGCTGCGATGGTGCCCTCAGGTGTCGCCGGGGGCTCGGCCTCGGACGGGGCCGGTTTCACCGGCTTGGCGGCTGCGGTTGCCGGGGCGCTTGAGGCCGGATTGCCCGCGGCAGGAGTCTTGGTGGCGGGTTGCACCGGAATCACCACCACGCCCCGGGCGGGGGCCGAACCCCGGAGCGGCGGAGGGGTTGCCGGGCGGGGCCGCAGCAACCAGGCACCGCCCGCGATCACCAGAAGCAGCGCCACGGCACTTCCCACCAGCCGCGGTACCGGCTGCGAGAGCTGCCCCATGGGAGGAGTCGTCGCCATCTTGATCGCCAGGGGTGGAGCCGGCGGGGGGAAGGCTCCAGTCGAAGCCGCCGAAGTCATCGCTACCGCTGAAGGCGCCACTGCCTGATACGCCACTGCCTGATGAGCCACTGCCTGATACGCCACTGCCTGATAAACCACTGCCTGATAAGCCAGCGCTCCAGGTCGGCGATCCATCCTCGGCGGCCTGGGGCACGGCGGCCAGCGGCGCCTCGAAACTGCGGCCACTGCGGCGATCCTCCCGCTCAACCCAGGCCATCACGTCGCGATCGCTAAAGTAGGCCTCCAGGTCGGGATCGGCATCGAGATCGCGATAACCGGGCAGCACATCGCGGCCGAGCCAATCGCGGCAGTAGGCACAGAGCTGGGCCAGGGGATCGTCGCTCTGGCGGGCGGCCCAGGCCTTGAGATCCTTGCTGGCGCCGCCATCAAACGTGGCGCGGGCCTGATCCACATCCCCCAGCAGCAGATGCAGGTTGGCCAGCAGCGGTTCGATGCCGGGGCGACCACTGGCCAGCAGGCGATCGCGGGCAGCGGCGATGCGCTCCGGTTTGCGCTGGGCAAAACCCGAGGCGGTGAGGGCGGTGCTGGCCAGAAAATCGGCGGCATCGGACCCCTCATCCCCCCAGCGACTGAACAGGTCCACCTGCTCCTGCACCGTCAGGAAGCTGCGGATCTGCCGGAAAAAGGCCTGGAACTCCTCAGTGCTGAAGTCGGGATCGCTGTCGGCCTCAAGGCCGCCGCGGCGCTGCACGAGCTGCTCCAACAAAGCCAGCCCTTCAGCCCGCTCGGTCTTGGCCGCCAGATCCCGGCTGAGCAGATCCAGAACCCGGTAAGGCGTGAGCCGCTCCAGTTCCTTGTTCATGCGTTCGCGCAGTTCGGGCACCTGACCCATGCGCTGCAGCAACTGCAGGCCCTGACGGAGGATGCCGGCGGCACTCTCGAAATGGCGATTCAGCTTGGCTTCCTCAGCGGCAGCCAGGCAGGCCAGACCCGCCAGCAGGGTGAGATCGGCTTCGCGGCTGCTGCCCAGGGTCGGCGCCTGCGGAGGCTGCAGGCTGCGGCAGGCCAGCTCGAAGCCATCCAGGGGTTGGCCAGCCTCGAGCAGCAACAGCAGTCCCGCCACCTCCCGGCTGCTGGGAACCTCCAGGGCCGCCACCACCGTGCCCTCGCGGCTGGCCAGGGCGGTGAGATCGGATTCATAGGCCGCTCGGCGCTCGGCGTCGCTGAGCAGATCGGCGCTGGCGCGCAACAGTTCGGCCCGCGCCAACAGGGTGTCTGCGGTGAAACCCTGATCAGGGACCCGGTCCAGGCGGGTGGCCAGAGTGCGCAACACCGTCTGGGCATCACTAGCCGGACTCACGCCAAGCAGGCGGAAATGATCGAGCGGCAGGTCCAACCGGCATTAGCGCATTGGGGATTGATTGTAGTCAGGAGAAGCATTTTTGACTGCAACCAGGGGACGGACCCCGTACAGTCGCTGCCATGAATCGCCATGGTCACCTGACATGACCCAGGAATTGACCGCCGCCCGTGCTGCCGCGGCCGCCAGTAACGCAGCAGCCGGCTCCCAGTCCGCCGTGCCGGCCGAAGCCGGCAGTCATGCGCTTCGTCATCAGGGTCTGTATCCCTCCGAGCCGGCGACGATCAGCGCCGATGAGGGCCTGATGCTTTACCGCGACATGACCCTCGGCCGTCGCTTCGAGGACAAGTGCGCCGAGATGTATTACCGCGGCAAAATGTTCGGGTTTGTGCACCTTTACAACGGTCAAGAGGCTGTCAGCACGGGCGTGATCAAGGCAATGAAGCTGCAGCACGATTGGTTCTGCAGCACCTATCGCGATCATGTGCATGCCCTCAGCTGCGGCGTGCCGGCCCGCGAGGTGATGAGTGAGTTGTTCGGGAAGGCCACCGGCTGCAGCAAGGGGCGCGGCGGCTCGATGCACCTGTTCTCGAAGGAACACCACCTGCTCGGCGGCTACGCCTTCATCGGGGAGGGCATCCCCGTGGCCCTCGGGGCCGCCTTCACCAGCCGCTACAAGCGCGATGCCCTCGGCCAAGCCGACAGCGATGCGGTGACCGCCGCCTTCTTCGGTGATGGCACCTGCAACGTGGGCCAGTTTTACGAATGCCTGAACATGGCGTCCCTCTGGAAGCTGCCGATCCTGTTCGTGGTCGAGAACAACCGCTGGGCGATCGGCATGGACCACAACAGGGCCACCAGCGATCCGGAGATCTGGCGCAAGGCCGCTGCCTTCGACATGGCCGGAGAAGAAGTGGATGGCATGGATGTGCTGGCCGTGCGCGGTGCCGCCCAGCGCGCCGTCGAGCGCGCCCGTGCTGGTGAAGGGCCCACCTTGCTGGAATGCCTCACCTACCGCTTCCGCGGCCACTCCCTGGCCGATCCCGATGAGCTGCGGGCTGCCGAGGAAAAGGAGTTCTGGGCCAAGCGTGATCCGATCAAGCAGCTGGGCGCCCGCCTGATCGCCGATGGCCACGCCCGTGAAGCCGATCTCAAGGAGATCGGAAAGGAGATCGATGCCGTCGTCGCCGACTGTGTCGAGTTCGCCCTGGCGGCCCCCGAGCCCGACAGCAGCGAGCTCACCCGCTACATCTGGGCGGAAGACTGAGCGCCCAGCTTCGACCGGGACCTCAAGCCACTCCCCTGGACCCCAGCCTGGGGGGCTGGAAACCCAGAAGGCTGTGAACACTGAACCACCGATGCGGGTTCAGGCCTGCCCTCAGAGTGCCCGCCTTCAGAGGGACAGCGCTCAGAGGCTGGAAGGGATCCGGCGGGTGAGATTGCGGAGCTTGCGCAAGGCCTTGAGTTCCACCTGCCGCACCCGCTCCCGCGAGACATCCAGCTGACGGCCGATCTCCGCCAGGGTGTGACGCTCCTGGCCGTTCAGGCCGAAGCGCAGACCGAGCACTTCGCGTTCCTGCTCGGTCAGCTGATCGAGCCAGCGGCTCAGTTGCTCCTGGTGCATGCCCCGCTCGACCTTGTCCAGGGGCTCCTCAGCCGAGTTGTCGGCGATCAGATCACCGAGGAAGCTGCGTCCCTCATCGGCGTTGATCGGCGCATCCAGGCTGGAGGTGGTGAGGGACTGACGCAGGAGTGAATCGAGTTCCTCGATCGGCATGTTCAGGGCTTCGGCGATTTCCTGCCGGCTCGGCATTGCCCCCAGCTTGTGGGCCAGATCGAGGCTCACCTTGCGAATCGTGCTCAGCCGCTCGCTGAGGTGCACCGGCAGCCGGATCGTGCGGGACTGGCAGGCGATGGCGCGGGTCATGCTCTGGCGGATCCACCAGAAGGCATAGGTGGAGAACTTGTAACCGCGGGTGGGATCGAACTTCTCAACGGCGCGTTCCAGTCCGAGGGAACCCTCCTGGATCAGATCGAGCAGCTCGAGCCCCTTGCCCTGATACTTCTTGGCGACGCTGACAACCAGGCGCAGATTCGCCTTCATCATCCGCTGCTTGGAGCGATGACCGATCTTGATGATCTTGCGCTCAAAAGGTGAATACTCCTCGCTTTTCTGTTCCTCCAGCCGCATCATTGCCTGCACCTGGTTACCGAGCTCGATCTCTTCAGCCGGCGTGAGCAGGGGCTCCCTGCCAATGGAGGCCAGATACCAGGTCATGGAATCTGCACCCCTCCGGCTGGAGCCGCCACTGGCCTTGACGGGGGAGGCAGTCATGAAGGCATACGGGAAACGGGAAGATCTTCACACGCATCTGGGTTTCTTGAGAGTAGGTTCAATAACCCTTAAGCTTTTACTAGCAATGCAACACAAAAGCCACGGCATCACTCCCAATAAGGGGTAGCAAGGCCGGGCTCTGTCTGGAAATGACAACCTGAAGCAGGAAAAGATGGGGGGTTTGGCCACTGATGGTGATCCGACGGGGCTGATCCGACAGGGCTGACCCGACGAGGCGGATTCGACCAGCGATAGCCCTGGCCACCGATAGCCCTAGCCAGAGATCGCCACGGGCTCAGAAACGCCGCAGCTCCGCCGCCACCGCCTGCGGACTGATCCCACCGGGTCCCAGTCGTTCGAGGCAAGCCAGTCCCGCCTGGGCATGGGCCAGGGCCACCGCAGCCAGCAGGGAACCATCCGCTGAGGCTGTGGACTGGGCCTGCGCCCCGCGCCCCGCCGCATAGCCAGCCAGCACATCGCCGAGGCCGGCCCGAGCCGCCTGGGGAGCCGCCGCCAGCAATTGCCAGCAGCGCCCGTCAGCCGCAGCCACCACCGTGCGGGCTCCTTTGAGCAACACCGAAGCGCCGCTGCTCCGGGCCGCCTCCAGAGCAGCATCCAGAGGCTCCAGCCCTTGCAAGGCCGGAAACAGTCGTGCGAATTCCGCCGCATGGGGCGTGATCCAGGTGGGGCCGCCCCGCTGTCGCAACCAACCCGCCGCACCATCGACCGAAGCACCCTTGCCGCTGGGGTCACTGCCGAGAACCTGGGTGCAGCGGCGCGCCAGGCGGTTGAGGCCATCGGCATCGAGCACCAGCAGGCCGGCGAACGCCTGCAACCGTTGCCAGATGGCGTCGTCACTGCTGGGGGGATCAGGCAAGGCGAACCTGTCCTCGGAACCGCCCAGTCCCGGACCCAGCAGGATCGCGTCGAGGCGATCGAAAGCAACCGCCGCCAGGCCGGCCAGATCGAGCCCACCCGCCGCCGTGGCCCCCAGTTCAGCCGCCAGGACCACCTCGGGATGCACCATCCAGAGGTTCTCCACCAGCTCCCGGGGCAAAGCAGCCCGCAGGCTGCCGCAACCGGAGGCACTGGCCCCCGCCAGGGCCAGGTTGGTGGCACCCCGGAAGCGGCGGCTGCCAGCCACCACCAGCAGGCGACCGCGGTCGTATTTGGCGGCGGCGGGATCGAGGCGCGGCCAGGGCGCTGTGGGGCCATCAGCTCCCGCCAGAGCCCGTGGAACCGAATCGCGCAGGCCCGCCAACAGCCTCGGCGGTAGGCCCAGATCGATGCGTTCCAGCTGTCCCACCCGCGCCAAGGCGGTGTCCTGGATAAAACCGCGCTTGATCAGACCGATGCTCCAGGTGCGCGCGGCGGTGGCGCCGCCCTGGCCCAGCAGGCGTCCGCTGTCCGCGCAGAGCCCGGTGGGGCCATCCACCGCCAGCAGCGCCCCGGGCCGCAGAGACTGCCGCGCCTCCAGAAGTGTCTGTAGCGATTCGTCGGGCGCTCGGCGCTGGCCGATGCCAAACAGAGCATCGATCCAGACAGCGGGATCCCCCGGCTCCGGCGCCAGCTCGAGCCGGGGGATCCCCAGCCAGAGCGCGTGGCGCAGATGGGCGGCGGTGAGCGGCTTATGCCGCTCAAAGGGGCTCCAGATCCGCACCCGGATCCCCGCCAGCTGCAACTCCCGGGCGATCACCAGACCATCACCACCGTTATGCCCCGGCCCCACCAGCACCAACACCCCCTGCCCCGGCGCGATCAGGCCGGCCCCGTCAGTCCCCGCACTCGCCAGCAGCCGAGCGCTGATGGCCAGGGCCGCCTTCTCCATCAGCGCCTCCACCGGCAGGCCGCTGGCGAACAACTGGGTCTCCAGTTCCGCCATCTGCGCCGCCGTCACCAGCAGGTGGTCGGCATCGGCGGCGGGCCAGGGGCGGGAGGGGGGCACAACGGGGCGGCAGGGCTGCTTCCATGATGGGGACATCTACAAGGGGACATCCAGGGATGCCCATGAGCGTGCCGGCCATTTCTTGCCAGCCTGGGGAACGGATTGATCAACCCCTTGAGGCCCCAACTGTGGAGCCTCTCGAACAGCGCATTGACCCAGGGGACTCCGATCCCTCGTCAGCGGAACCGTTGAGGACCGCAGGCACCGCAACCGTGGCCGGGGCCGCCGCCCTCGAGCGCCTGCGCACCTGGCCCGGTGAGCACCGACTGGCGGTGGGGCTCTCCGGCGGGGTCGACAGCTCGCTGACGGCAGCGCTGCTGGTGGCTGCCGGCTGGCAGGTGGAGGGGCTGACCCTGTGGTTGATGAGCGGCAAGGGGGCCTGCTGCGCCGAGGGACTGGTCGATGCGGCCGGCATCTGTGAGCAGCTGGGGATCCCCCACCACGTGGTGGACAGCCGCGAGCGCTTCCAGACGGAGATCGTCAACTTCCTGGTGGAGGGCTACGCCGCCGGCGTCACGCCCCTGCCCTGCTCACGCTGCAACCGGGAGGTGAAATTCGGCCCGATGCTGACCTGGGCCGAAAGCGAGCGCGGCATCGGTCGCATTGCCACGGGGCACTACGCCCGAGTGCGGCATGCCGAGTCCGGGGATGGCCTGCCGGTGCCGGGTGATGCCAGCGGCCGCCACCAGCTGCTGCGGGGCCTGGATACCCGCAAGGATCAGAGCTATTTCCTCTACGACCTGCCCCAGGAGATCCTGGGCCGCCTGGTGTTTCCGCTCGGCGAACTCACCAAAGCCGACACCCGGGCCGAGGCCGCGCTCCGAGGCCTGCGGACGGCGCAGAAACCCGAAAGCCAGGATCTCTGCCTGGCCGATCATCACGGCTCGATGAAGGCCTTTCTGGATGCCTATCTGCCGCCCAGGCCCGGGGAGATCGTGCTCAGCGATGGCACGGTGCTGGGTCAACACGATGGTCTCGAACATTTCACGATCGGCCAGCGCAAAGGCCTGGGCATCGCCTGGAGCGAGCCGCTGCATGTGGTGCGGCTGGATGGAGCCATGAACCAGGTGGTGGTCGCACCCAGGGCGCAGGCCGCCCGTCAGAGTTGCGAGGTGGGGGCCGTGAACTGGTTGTCGATGGCGGCGCCCACGGCGCCGATCGAGGTGATGGCCCAGGTGCGCTATCGCAGCGAACCCGAATCTGCCTGGCTGACCCCTCTGGAACCCAGCGACAACGAGAGGGCCAGTAGCCGCCCGCACCGCTGCCATCTCGAATTCGCTGAGCCCCAGTTCTCGATCACCCCGGGCCAGGCGGCAGTGTTCTACGCGGGCGAGGTGCTGCTGGGGGGAGGCTTGATCACACCTGCATGAGAGCGAGGGTGCCCGCACAACAACAAACCGCATCCCGATGACCCTGTTCCCGCCGTGAAGGGGGATCGGGAGCAAGCCCTTGGATGGGCTCACCTGCTGGCAAGAGTCCATCTAGGGCGAGATCACCAGAAGGGATCACTCACGAGCTCCACCTGCAGCCGCCCCTCCTTGCAACCCGGCACCGTGGCGATGCAGGCGCGCACCACCTGGCCATTCACCTCGATTTCGCAGGCGCCACAACTGCCGCCCAGGCAACCGGTGGGAATGGTGACACCGGCCTCACGGGCGACGATCAGCCAGTCGCCGCCAGGGAATGTCTCCGTGGTGCGGCCATCGGGCCAGCGGATCACGACTGGGGACCTGGGCACGCTGGATCTCCGTAGGCAAAGAAGTGGACTGAATTCTGGCAGCCCTGAGCATCTGCCGCGCATCAGCCGCGCCTGAGCGGGAGCATCAGCTGAGCAGGGGATCCAGATCCACATGCTCCTCAAAAGCATCCGCCAGCCGGTCCAACAGCGCCTCCCGCTGACGGGCGTGGTGCGGCTGGTGTTCGCTGAGGGGCGGCAGATCGTGGCGAATGCGCAGCAGGTTGAGCCAGCGGCGGCGCCAGGGGCCGTTCTCGAACACCGCATGCAGATAGGTTCCGGCCACCAGGCCGCCCCGCTCACCGGAACGCCGCCACCAGCCCAGGCCCTCCTGGCTGCTGAGCGCATGGACGCCGCTCTGGAGGCTGCTGTCGCTGAAGTTGTCCTGGTCGCTGGACTCCGGACGGGCCAGACGGCTGACGCCGTGATGCAGTTCGAAGCCTTCGATCTCCAGAGCGCTGCCGGCGGGCCACAGCGCCTGGGCGCGGCACTGGCGCAAGGTTTTATCGCCGGCATAGAGCGTCTCAAGCGGCAACAGGCCCAGCCCTCGGCTCTGCCTTGACGAGCCGGCGGCAGAGCCGCTTTCTACCAAGCCGCCGCCCTGGGAATCCCCCTCACCATCATCGTGCTGGCCCCCCTCCAGCCCCTCGGGATCGCGCAACCACGCCCCCACCCTCTGGCCCGCCGGGCCCCCCGTGGAACTCGAAGGCTTCGAACTGCATCACGGCATCGGGCCGGCCCAGGGGTTCGCCGGGGCGAATCCACTCCAGCTGCACGGTGGGTTCAGCCTCCAGGGGATCGAGATCAGAAAAATTGCTCATCGACGGCAGACGCAGCACGGCGATCGTGAGCTCGGCCCCCTGCTTGCGGCCGCGACGCTCCAGCAGATCGAGCGAATCCTCCGGCGGAAACAGCTCCTCCAGCCAGGGCATCACCCCCAACACGGGCACGCCGGTGTGCTGCTCCAGCCAGCGGCGCCCTTCATCGAACAGCTCCCGGCGGCCGCGGAAGCGATTGATCAGGATGCCCCGGATCAGCGGTCGCTCCACCGGACGCAGCAGCGCCAAAGTGCCCACCAGCTGAGCGAAGACGCCGCCGCGCTCGATGTCGGCCACCAGCAGGCAGCGGGCGCGCAGGTACTGGGCCAGGCGCAGGTTGGTGAGATCGCGGGGCTGCAGATTCACCTCCACCGGGCTGCCGGCGCCTTCCAGCACCAGGCGGCCGCCGGGGTGGCGCTGGCGCAGCTCGTCGAGCCCTGTGCGGATCGCGGCCCAGCCGGGGCGGAACCAGTCGCGGTAGTAGTGCTCGGCCCGCGCCGTGCCGACCGAGCGGCCCAGGTGGATCACCTCGCTGGTGTGGTCGCCGCGGGGCTTGAGCAGCACCGGGTTCATGCTGTGGTGCGGCTCCAGACCCGCCGCCCAGGCCTGCAGCGCCTGCGAGTAGGCCATCTCACCGCCGGCCTGATCCACCCAGGCGTTGAGGCTCATGTTCTGCCCCTTGAAGGGCAGCGGCGTCTCGCCGCGGCGCTTCAGCACCCGGCAAAGGGCGGCGGTCATCAGCGATTTGCCGGCGCCGCTGCTGGTGCCGAGCACCATCAGGGGTGTGGGACTGCCAGGAAGAGGCCGGCTCACAGGCGCGGCCTGTGGCGCAGAAACGTCTGGCGGATCCGCTGGCGCAATCCGGCTCTGGGGATCTCACCGGGCCAGCGACTGATGACGCTCCTGCCCAGGGGTGTCAGCCGCACTCGCTCGGTCAAGCCCTGGCCATCGACCTCCCGCCGCAGAACCCCCAACCGGATTAACCAGATGAAGTGATCCTCCGCCCGCGCCTCAGCGAACGGGACAAACACCAGCGCTGACTGGTCGACCCGCGCAGCCAATTCCGTGTTGCTGATCGCCCGTTCGCTGAGCTCCTCATAGAAAGCTCTGCGAAACGGCAGGCAGGTGAGGGAGCGGGCCGCCCGTTCACGGGCTCGGCGATCGTTGGCCTCCAGAGATGTTCCGGGGCCGTCATGGGAGCCAGCAGCAGTCACAGGCCGGGCGCTCAGTTGAACAGGCTGTTCAGCAGCCCCTGGAGCGAATTGTTGGTGGGGGAAGCCTGCTGCGAACCGCTGCGGCCGAAGCCATAGCCAGGGTTGGCTCCATTCGGATTGCTCCACGGGTTGGCATTGCCGTAACCACTGCCGGCGCCGCGACTGGCATCCAGCTGCAGATCGGCCCAGCGGAACGCCAGACCATTGCCCCGGGTGCTGTAGGCCACGGGCCAGGTGCCGGTGGCATCCCGCAGAACCAACTGGCCATTGGCCTGGGCATAAAAGCTATAGAGGCGGCCGTCGCGGGTTTCGACCGTATAGGCACTGCCGCCGAGATCCTGGCGGCGACTGAGGCGGCAGCCACCACTGAACACCTTGCGACCCCGCTGCAGCAGCTGACAGCGGCTCTCACCGGGGAGATTGCCGCTGCCACTGCCACTGCCGCTGTTGCTGTTGCTGTTGTTGTTGTTGTTGTTGCCGAACAGCTGGCGGGTGAGGCGGTTGCTGACATTGCCCTGCTGCCAGCCGTCATCCCAGCAGATACGGCGCTGGATGCTGCAGACCTCGCCGCTGCTGAACTGAAAATCCTGGGCCGGCGGGCGGCCCGAAATCTGACGCAGCAAATCCCGCTCCGCCTTCTCGCCATAGGTGCGGCGGGTCTGATTCACGGACGCCCCCTGGCTGTCGTAGCAGATCCGTTGGCTGTTATCGCAGACCACCCCGGGACGGGGCAGCTCCAGAGCCAGGGCCGCGCTCTGCAGCGAGGCGGCTCCCACAACCCCGAGCAACAGGTGCAGCGGCTGGATCCTGAAGCTTGGAACCATGGCGCTGGATCAGGTCAATGGGGTCCAAGTTAGCCAAGCTATGGGAGGGTGGCTGAAGATTCTGTTGGCTGATGTTGCTGCTGGCTTCGGCTTCGCCGGCCCGCCACCGCCTGCTGGAGCAGGCGGCCATCCCCCACCGGGTGCGGGTGAGCGGCGTGGATGAAGAAGCGATCCACGATCCAGAGCCGAGGCGGCTCGTTCAGCTGCTGGCCCAGGCCAAGGCTGAGGCGCTAACGCTGGGTGGCGAGGCCGGCAGCACCGCGAGCGGGCGCCAGGATCAGAGTTCGCCAGCCATGCTCGGCTCACCATCCGTTCACGGCTGTCAGGTGGTGCTGGGCTGCGATTCGCTGCTGGTCTTTGAAGGCCAGGTATACGGCAAACCTGCCGATGCCGAAATAGCCCGCCAGCGCTGGCAGCGGATGGCCGGTCGCTGGGCGGAGCTGCATACCGGCCACTGCCTGATCGGCGCCAACGGTTCACGCCTGCTCGAGACCGTCACCACCCGCGTCCAGTTCGCCGCCGTGAACGAGGCCACGATCGCGGCCTATGTCGCCAGCGGTGAGCCCCTGACCTGCGCCGGCGGCTTTGCCCTGGAAGGGCGGGGCGGACTGCTGGTGGAGCGGATCGAGGGCTGCTACAGCAACGTGATCGGCCTGAGCCTGCCGCTGCTGCGCCGCTGGCTGGAGGCCCTGCCCACCTGAGGCTCGGACCGAAAAACAACGGCTGGCTGTGATGGCAGCAGCTGGTGGCATAACCGGCTCATGGCGGCTTGCAACAAGGTGCCCGATAGCAAAAGGAAGAGCGGGAAAAGCCGATCTCAACGACGGCTAGCCAGCAAAAAGCCCCCGCCGAAGCAGGGGCTGTGGTGATGTCAATAACAGCGGAGCTGATCAAAGGATCAGTCGAGATCCGGCATTGCCAGGGTGGGCTCGGCCTGACGGTCGATACCCTTCTCGAAACCGGCAGCAGCGGCGCGGGCGCGACCGGCATGCCAGAGGTGACCCACCAGGAAGAAGAAGGCCAGCACGAACTGGACCGACGCCAACCGCTGGCGGATATTGACGAAGTTCACCGAGTTGGGCTCGGTGATGATGCCGCCCACAGAATTGAGGGAGGCGTTAGGGGCGTGGGTCATGTACTCGGCCGCACGACGCACCTGCCAGGTCTGGATGTCGTTCTGCAGCTTGTCGAGGGACAGACCGTTGGGGCCGCGCAAGGGCTCCA
>JAPLID010000221.1 GCA_026389285.1 Cyanobacteriota bacterium | reverse complement strand
CAAGGTGACGATCAACCCGGCCATCGCCCATGGGCTCGACAGCCAGGTGGGCTCGGTGGAGGTGGGCAAATTGGCCGATCTGGTGCTGTGGAAACCGGGCTTCTTCGGTGTCAAGCCAGAGCTGGTGATCAAGGGGGGCTCGATTGTCTGGGCGCAGATGGGCGACGCCAATGCCTCGATTCCCACCCCCGGCCCGGTGCACGGCCGGCCGATGTTCGCCGCTTTCGGCGGAGCGCTGGCCCCCAGCTGCCTCACCTTCGTCAGCCAGGCCGCCCTCGATGCCGACCTGCCCCGCAGCCTGGGGCTGAAGCGCCCCTGCGTGCCGGTGGTGAACACGCGCGCCATCGGCAAAGCGGACATGCGCAACAACACGGCCCTGCCGAAGGTGGAGGTGGATCCCCAGACCTATGAGGTGTTCGCGGATGGCGAACTGCTCACCTGTGAGCCGGCCGAGGTGCTGCCGATGGCCCAGCGCTATTTCTTGCTGTAGCCAGTGCACCAGGCCCTCAAGGCATCAGGAGGCGGTGGCATCGCAGAACCGTGGCCAGCTCACCCCTCATTCATTGCTCACCGTGGACTGTTGAAGCAGCGGCAGCCTGAGCCGCTGAGCTCGTGATCCCATGAACCACGAACCGGTGGTGCGGCCCACGGATCCAGACCCTGAGCGACGATCACTCCTGAGCCCAGGCCTCATCGTTGGGATCCCGACGCTCGGTGCGGCGCTCCAGCTCCAGCCTGGGCACCTCCGCCAGCGGCTCCAAGAAGCTCACCCCAAAGGTGGTGAAGCTGAACGAATAGCTGCACCAACGCACCTCAACCTCCAGGCGCAGCAGCCCGAAACCTGGATGGGAGCGCACATCCAGCAGCAGATGCTGTCCCACCTGGAACTGATGAGCGTCCGAAACCATCAGGCACATGCCGCCCTTGCTGATGTCCAGGATGTCCACCAGCAGCCAACGACCGACCATGGCGCTCTGGGCATCCAGTTCCCGCAGGGCGATCGGCCGACTGGCCTGCACCGGAAAACGCCGGAGACGGCGATGCTCATGACCCAGCCACGCGATGGCTTGAGCCGATCCGTTTTCCGTCAACAGGGCGCCTTCGTCAGCCACGGCAATCCGTTCTGCAGGCCCATGTCCTGTGGTGTCGGGGGCAGTGGTGTCTGGGGCGGTGGTGTTGAGGGCGGTGGTGTCGGGGGCGGTGGGAAACTCGAACGGGACCCGATGGGGCTTGACCACGCTGATCCCCCTGTCTTGAAGCTGAAATTTAGCCCGAGTAGCAGCAAATGCTGGAACTTATGGGCACATTCACCGATCCAGGGCCACCCGTGACAGGCCTGAGAGGGCAGGGATCTGTGCTGATGGGCCGGCGCTGATCGCCCCCATCCCGGCAACCAAAGCAGCCCAGGGGAGCCTGGAGGGGCCAGGCTGGAAAACGTGCCGACCAGAGGAACCGGCATCCTGTAGCAAAAGTGACCAGCCGGCCCCCCGACGGGGCTGCAGGATCGAACCCAAAGTGCAGCGCGAGCATGTTCACCGAATACAGACCCAACCACGGCTACGACGAGTACTTCAGCGCCGCCGACCAGCCCCGCGCTTCGCTGAAGCCCCTGCTCTCCTCGCTTGGGCAGATGGGCCTGGCCCAGCTGAACCACAACCATGCCGCTGCTGGCATGCTGCTGCGGCGCCTGGGCGCCACCTTCCGGCTCAATGACTCCGGCAGTCAGGGGGTGGAACGGATCCTGCCCTTCGATCCGCTGCCAAGGCTGATCGGGGTCGCCGAATGGCAACGCCTGGAGCGGGGCCTGATCCAGCGGCTCGAGGCGATCGACCAATTCCTGGCCGATGTCTACGGCGAGGGGCGGATCATGGCCGATGGCGTCGTGCCAAGGGAGGACGTCGAAAGCTCCCAGGGCTGGCGACCCCAGATGCAGGGCCTGATTCCGCCGCTGGGGCGCTGGTGCCATATCTCCGGCCTGGATCTGGTGCGCGACGGCGAGGGAACCTGGCGGGTACTGGAGGACAACCTGCGCTGCCCTTCGGGGGTGGCCTACTTCCTGGAAAATCGGCGGGTGATGAAGCGCATCTTCCCCAGCCTGTTCGCCGGCCGCACCGTGCAGCCGATCGATAACTACGCCTCCCAACTGCTGCAGACCCTGCGCGAACTCGCCCCCTGGACCGACACGCCCAAGGTGGTGCTGCTGACCCCCCGGGTGTTCAACAGCGCCTATTTCGAGCACAGCTACCTGGCCCAACAGATGGGTATTCAGCTGGTGGAGGGCCGCGATCTGATCTGCGAAGGCGATCGGGTCTGGATGCGCAGCACCAGCGGCCTGGAACCGGTGGATGTGATCTATCGCCGCATCGACGATGACTTCCTCGATCCGGATGTGTTCCGCCCCGATTCGCTGCTGGGGGTGAAGGGGCTGATCTCCTGCTTCCGGGCCGGCCGGGTGGCGATCGCCAATGCCCCCGGCACCGGCGTCGCCGACGACAAACTGATTTATGCCTATGTGCCGGAGATGATCCGCTACTACCTGGGCGAGGAACCGATCATCGAGAACGTACCCACCTATCTGTGCTCCAGACCAGCGGAGCGGGCCTATGTGCTGGCCAACCTGCCGAAGCTGGTGGTCAAAGCCGTGGCCGAAGCCGGTGGCTACGGCATGCTGATCGGCCCCCACGCCAGCAGCGAAGAGATCAGCGAATTCGCCGCCAAGATCGAGGCTGATCCCCGCAACTACATCGCCCAACCCACCCTGGAACTCTCCACCGTCCCCTCCCTGAGCGATGGCGAGCTCTACCCCTGCCACGTCGATCTGCGGCCCTACGTGCTGCGCGGCAAGGGGGCCTGGGTCACCCCGGGCGGCCTCACCCGGGTGGCGCTTCGGCGCGGCTCCCTGGTGGTCAACTCCTCCCAGGGGGGCGGCTGCAAGGACACCTGGATCGTCGATGACAGCAGTGGCCTGCAGGCTCAGAGCCAAACCCAGAGCCAGTCCAGCGAGGTGGCGCCATGCTGAGCCGCGTCGCCGACTCCCTCTACTGGATCAACCGCTATGTCGAGCGGGCTGAGAACATTTCCCGCTTCGTCGAGGTCAGCGAGGCGATGGCCCTGGACTGCCCCCCTGGCAGTGCCGAACCCTGGCTGCCCCTGATCGATGCCAGCGGCGATCGCGAACTGTTCGACGCGCTGTATCCCTCCGGTACTCCGCACGACGTGATGCGCTTCCTGGTGCGTGACGCCGACAACCCCGGCAGTGTGATCAATTGCATGGACTTCGCCCGCGAAAATGCGCGCCAGATCCGCGATGTGATTACCACCGAGATGTGGGAGCAGATCAACGACGTCTACTGGAATCTGCAGGAGCCCAGCTTCTGGAAGCAGCCGCCGCCGGAGCAGCTGCGCGACATCCGCCGGGCCTGCCAGCTGTTCTATGGCATCACCGATGCCACCCTCAGCCGCGATCTCTCCTGGCAATTCAGCCGCCTTGGCCGGCTGCTGGAGCGGGCCGACAAAACCACCCGCATCCTCGACGTCAAATATTTTCTGCTGCTGCCCACCCATGAGGAGGTGGGTGGCGTGCTCGATGAGTTGCAGTGGATTGCGTTGCTGCGCACGGCCGGGGCCTACCAGATGTTCCGTCAGTCCCGCCAGCAGGCGATCGCACCGGAGGCGGTGGCCGCCTTCCTGCTGCTCGATCCGATCTTCCCCCGTTCGGTGCGCTACTGCCTGGAGCGCATCAGCGATACGCTGCGTATCATCCGCAGCAGTGCCGTACCCGGCCCCCCCGACGATCTGGAGTGCCTGGCCGGCCTGATGCTGGCCCGCTGGAGCTTCACCCGCATCGACGAACTGATCGCCAACGGCCTGCACGAGGCGATCGATCATCTGCAGCAGGATCTCAACCGGCTCCATGATCTGATCGAAGCGCGCTACTTCATCGCCTCCAACAGCAGCACCTCCGGTTCTGAGCCCGCATGCGTGCCCGCGTAACCCATACCCTCAGTTACCGCTACAGCGCGCCGGTGCTGCTGGGCCCCCATCGCTTCTGCCTCAAGCCCCGCGGCCACGGCTTCCAGCGCCTGCTTCATTTTCAGTTTGCGATCACACCGGAACCGGCCTGGCTCTATCCGCTGGTGGCCGCCAGCGGCGATGAAATCCTGCGGGCCCGCTTCGACGGCAGCACCGACCGGTTCGACGTTTGCTCGGTCAGTGAGGTGGAAACCCAGCTGCCGCCACCACTGGCCATCTGCCTCGAGGAGAACGAACCCCAGCTTCCCTATCCGATCGGCCATCTCAACACCGATCTCCATGGGGCGATCGCCGGCTGGCTTCCCAACGGCCAGCACGATCCGGCTGCCGTCGATCTGGCCCAGGAGGCCTTGATGGGCAGCGATCAGCGGGCGTTGATGTTCCTGAACCAGCTGGTGGACATCATCCAGGACCGGGTCAAGTACACCCAGCGCCACGTTGGTCCTGCCTGGCCGGCGGGTCGCACCCTCAAGGAACGGGTGGGCTCCTGCCGCGATCTGGCGATGCTGATGATTGAATCCTGCCGCTGCGTCGGTCTGCCGGCCCGTTTCGTCAGCGGCTATCACCTGGTCGAGCCCAGGCCCAAGAACTACGACCTGCACGCCTGGGCCGAGGTCTACCTACCGGGAGCCGGCTGGCGCGGCTTTGACCCCAGCGGCATGGGGGCGATCGACGATCGCTACATCACGTTGGCCACCTCGTCCAAGCCGCTGCTCACCGCTGCCATCAACGGCAGCTTCTCCGGAGACGAGCCCGTCCAGAGCGATATGAACTGGTCGATTGAGGCCGAAATCCTGGAAAAGCGCCATCTCGCCGCCGAAGCCATGGAGGTCCTGCAGCTCTGAGGTCGGATGCGGGCCGCCAGCCGGCCCACGAACCAAAGCCACTCTTAAGGATTCAGGCGCGGTAGCGATGGGGACAACAAAGCGAGTGGTGCCTGGCGATATCTGCTTCATTTCGCCCAGGCCGTGTGCGACCGGCTGCTGACCAGCTGGGTGGACACGGCCGAGACCTACACGCGCCTGCACGTGCGCACTACGGTTTACCTGTCGGCGGAATAGCTACCCGGTCCAGATCGGCGGCCACACCGTGAGCGGCTTCGCCGAGAGCGGCAACTCGGCTCGGGACATTTCAGCGAAGGCGACCGCGACCTGTTCCATCCACTGCTCGCCAACCTCTGCAGCAGCGACCCCTACCGGGTGATGGCCGACATCGGCGACTACCGCCGCGCCCAGAACGAGGTCGACGCTATCTGGCGCGATCCGGATTACGCCGAACGCATCTGGAAGGTGGAGCCGGTGCCTGTGCAAGCGTGCAGTGTGGTTCCGACTGCGTGAGCCTGAACGATGACCTGGATGGAACCCGCGGCCCGGGCCGCCGAAGCCCGGCTGATTGAGGCCGGCATCCAGCTGACCCTGGGTGGTGAGCCCACCGTGGTGCCGCTCGAGCCCGAGGGGGCCGAATGGAGCGTCACCGCCGATGGCCCCACCAAGCTGCCGATCGCCCGCCGGCTGGGTCAAGAGCTGCAGCTCCACGCCTGGCCCGGCAGCACCCTGCTCTATTGCCCCGGCAAGCGCTACGACGGCGAGATCAACCCCCGCTGGGCCCTGCGGCTGATCACCGGCCTGCAGGGCCAGCCGCCCGTGCGCTGGCCCCACCCCTGCCAGCCGGGCCTGGTCGGCCACCAGCTGGCGGGGCATCAAGGCGAAGCCTGGCTGGCCAGGCTGGCGGAGCTGTTACGCATCGAACTGCAACCCCTGCCCCTGCGCGATCCCCTTGATCAGGAGCGGCGGGTCTGGGCTGTGCCCCTGAGCAGCGATCCCGACGAGGCCAACGATCCAGACGACGACAGCGATCCGGCCAGCCGTTCGATTCCCTGGCGACCGGCCGCCTGGCCCCTGGAGGAGGCCCTGCGCGAGCTCAGCGGTGCACCGGGGCCCGCCGGCCTGCGCCTGCCCCTGCAGCACATGCCCGATGATCTACCCCGCCAGGTGCTCACCCTGGAGATCGGCAGCGATGGCTGGGAGCTGTTCCTGCCGCCGCTCACCCGCCGGCCCCTGGAAACCCTGCTGCAGGCGGTGGCCGACAGCCTCGGCGATCTGGCGGCGCCCAGGCTCAGCGGCGTGCTGCCGGTGGACGCCGATGGCCACTGGCAGGTGCTGGGGCTCACGGCCGATCCGGGCGTGCTGGAGATCAACCTGCCGATCTGCCACGGCTGGGCCGATTACCACGGCTGGATGACCCTGCTGGAGCAGGCCTGCGCCACGGTGGGCCTGCGCAGCTGGAAGGCAGCGGCCGGCGGCCGCCGGGAGTGCACCGGTGGGGGCAATCACCTGCTCTGGGGCGGCCCCGACCTGGCCCACCATCCCTTCTTCAGCCGGCCGGCCTGGCTGGTGGGCATCCTGCGCTACTGGCAGCACCACCCAGCCCTCGGCTACCTGTTCAGTGGCCCCTGCGTCGGGCCGTCCTCCCAGGCGCCACGGCCCGATGAGGCGGCCGGCTCGATCTTCGACCTGGAGCTGGCCTACCGGGCCATCGAACAAGCCGATGACGGCCGCAGCCCGGATGATCCCCGCGGCGACCACCGCAGCCTGATCGGCGAAACCCTGCGCCACCT
>JAPLID010000003.1 GCA_026389285.1 Cyanobacteriota bacterium | reverse complement strand
GTTGCTTGATGTAAAGCGAACCAAATGCCAGCCTCACGGGCTTAGCAGGAGCACCAATCGTGGCGTTGAATTGGGGTGCATAGGTCTCCTCCAGCTCCTGCCAGGGGATCAACTCAGACAGCAGCACCCAGCGGTTGTCCGGGTCCAGTTTTCCGCCAAAGGGCAGATGGAACTCATTGATTGAGAGCTGACCGTTATTTTGCTTCCGGTACATGTGCGGCCGTCAATGGTGGCAGCAATCGCAGACTGCCATGTTCCAGACCAGTTTAACGCCTACCGATCGCCCAATGCCGTTGCAGCACAAGGGTTTTGGCTTTTTCAGGAGTCCCTGTTTAGCCGAAGAGCGCTGTTGGCATGGGCAGGAGGTGAGGGAAAGGCTTTTGGCGCGATACAGGTGCTGTTCAAGGCGCTTCCGGCGCTCAGTGGCTGCCCAGGCGCCGCCGCTGCTACGCGATTGGAATGCGTATGGCGCACCCCCCACCCGAGCAGGGCAGGGGCTTGGGCTGGCCCAGCGCCGTGATCCGGACCTCAGGTCGGTCCTCGGTTCCCGCGAATAAGGGACAAATGCAGGCTGCTACAGCCTTCCATATAGTGCATAGCTGTATCCTTGCGCAAATTTATCAGGAATGCGAGTGAAACCCAGAAGCCTCGGTCTATCTACCTGCCAGCGATTCACAAGTAGCCGAAATTTCTGAGTTCCAAAATAGACTTCACGCGGCGGCGGGTTGCCGTTATTGTCATACAGCTGTGGTAAAAGATAATGGTCAATACGTTTGTTCGTAAGCGCTTCGTATTTTTGCAGCAAGTGCGGATTGTGATGTAAACGCAAATCTGGCCAGCCGATGTCCAGTAGCTGTCTCTCATTCCACTGTCCCAAGGCAACTAGGGACGGCGAGTATGCGCCAACGCCTGGATATCCGATGAGCACAGGTCTTTTCAACGAAGCTGCATCGATGTCGCGAGCAAGCAGATCACTTGCTAGGGTCAGGGTTAATCCCTCACTTGCATTCCACCAAGCCTGATACATTATTCTTGTATATCCTGACAGAAAAAGAAGCGAGCAGGACGTCACACCGGCAAGGATTGGCCAGCGGCCGATTGCCTTCGGACCAGCCCTGAAAGCCTGGTGGTTGCAGCCGATCACCAGCAGCAGAGCCAGAGGCGGAACAAAACAGAGATAGGTGTAATCCGCCGGCTTCGGTCCAAGCACGAACGACACGGCAACCAGAATCAAAAGTGCTAGAAGGCGCTTCCTGCTGACCAGAAGCATGGCGATGCCGGCAATGCTCACCAGAACGAAGGCATTCCAGAGCGGAAAAAAGGTGGTGAAGCCATAAAGCCAGGATTTCTTTGTCAGCGGCCTGAGCAATTCATGGGTGAACGTCGGTGTTATGTCTTTAAACGCAAATGTAAATCGTACCCGTTCAGGGGCCGTAACGCAGCAGCGCAGCATTCCACCCCTGATTGTTAATCAACGAGCGACCACAGACACCACGATCGTTAACAACCGGCTCAGGGATCTGGCAGTAGTGAGGGCATCACACCCCCGCGGTGATG
>JAPLID010000027.1 GCA_026389285.1 Cyanobacteriota bacterium | reverse complement strand
CCTGGTGCCATGCCCAGCTCAGCCGTCCAGACACCGCTCAGCTGCGAGCAGCTGCTTCTGGTGCTGCACGCCCACCTGAGCGAATGGCGACAGCGCTACCAGCTGCAACGCATCGGCCTGTTCGGCTCCACAGCCCGCAACGAAGCCACAGCCCAGAGCGATGTGGATGTGTGGGTCGAACTCGATCCCCTCACCCCCTACGCCACCGTCCACCTGAAGCAGGAGCTGGAAGAGCTGCTGCAGCGCCCGGTTGATCTGGTGCGGCTGCGGGAGCGGATGAATCCCACCCTGCGCCAGGCCATCCTCCGGGAGGGGATCAGCGCATGAGCGGTGATCGGCTTGTGCTGCTCACGCCCCTCCGGCAGGCACTGGAGCGGATCGAGCGCAAGGCTGCGCCCCTGCTCGCCGATCCGGCGCTACTGGACGGCGAAGAAGGCCAGGACCTGGTCGATGTCATCTGCATGCAGTTCCTCGCGGCGGGGGAGGCGCTCAAGCGGCTGGAGAAGCTCGAGCCTGGCCTGCTGACCACCAACTACCCGGACATCGACTGGAAGGGAGCCATGGGTTTCCGCGATGTGATCGCCCATCAGTACTTCGATCTGGACGCTGAGCAGGTGCTGCTGATCTGTCAGGACGCTTTGCCAGGCGTGCTCAGCGCGATTCGCTCCCTCGAAGAACAAGCCAGCAAGAGCACCTGAACTATGACCACCTCCGCCGAGATCCGCCAACACCTGGTCGATGCCCTTCGCATCGATTTGATCGGTCCCGATTGGGAGGATGGGGCCCGGCGGTATGAACAGATCAACCAGCCTCCATCGGTGCGCTACACCACGGGCTTCCTTGTGCCCCATGTCTTCCAGCAGGCCCGCCTGGATGGTCTCGTCGTCGGCGATGCGCTGGGGCGCGCTGCGATCGCCCGTGTAGCCCCGCAGCACCTCGGCCAGGGTGCCAGGGGAGCCGATCCCGGCGGCCTCCAGCTGCGGCCAAGCAGCCACCAGGGACTTGGGCGTATTCAATGCTGTCGAAATCGCCCAGCTGGGGGAGCAGGAGCACCTGGCGACGGCGACCCATCCCCTCCCCCTCCGCCCGCCGCTCAAGCCAGCGCTGCGGCTGCCATGGACCTTGCCCCGGCGCCAGCAGGACCTGTGGTGTGGGCACAACAGAGCCCGGTGACGAGGCCACCGGGCTCTGAAGGAGTTTGGTTGATGGGGGCGGAGTGGCTGACGCTGGCACCTGGGGCCAGGGTTCCAGTGGGGCTTCCCGATGGGTCCGGGGCACCTATGGCGGTGCAATGGACGGCGACGGCGTGACACGCCAGGGAAGCCAGAGATCCGATGAGAGTGTTGGAGCAGAGGCCGGATCGTCAGCGCTCTCCTGACGCCTGACCCGGGGGAGTGTCATCCATCGAAGGGCCTCCGAAACCGATAAAAGAACGATCGGATGGCCTACCGGCCAGGGCAATAGGGGTTTATGCCTGAGGGGGAGGGGGGAGCGGAAGATCTGCTGCCCTGAGCCAGCCTCTGGCCGTCACTAAGCGGGCCGCTTCCTGGGCCGCCTCCACGCAACGGTGGGCCCGGCGTTTGGCGTCGTCCTGGCTCTGGGCCCGCATCAGGTAGCCCTCCATCGCTTCCGGCGTTTCGATCACGGCCAGCAGGCCTTGCGTCCGACTCCCAATGGCGGGATCCGCCAGTAGGCGGGTGATCAGGTTCAGCTCCCAGAGCAGCTGGCCTTGGGAGCCGGGCGCGAACAGCTTCTCCTGCAGCACGCCCAGGCACCCTTGTTTGAAGGCATCGAGTTGGCCGGGCCGGAAGTGGCGGCTGTTGGGCAGCCCCTCCGCCGGGCCAGCGGGAAGGCGCGCCGGGGGCGTTTGATTCGCCTCAGGGCTGTGTTCAACGCTCCAGCTCAGCCCCGTTCCCGGCAGCCCCACAGTGGTGCGGGCTCCCCCACTGCGGGCCACTGGGATGTTGAACGATGCCCCATGTCCGCCCAGGGAAATTGAGCTGAGGCCGCTCTTGGCGAAGTTGAAGCGCAGGGTGCTGCAGTGATTCCTCTTTGAGATACCCCCAATTCGGCCGCGGCCCGTTCAAACTGCCCGCAAGTGGTCTCCCTGGCGTTCGTGTTCCCAGTGCTCGCCTGGTTCTTCGCATGAACGCAACGCTCTTGCAGATGAGGGGGTTCGACAGTGCCTGGCAGGCCCCGATGACCCGATGACCCGGCTGGAAGACCCCAAACCTGACGCCTTGGTCAATGGCCAGTGGGGCAAGGAAGCCGTGCGGCTGATCGGTGCCCTCGGGTTGGCTGATCCTGAAGCCAGGGCAACGGGGCCTAGCCGGAAGGGGACCTACTGATCCGATGGCCACGCAGCGATATTCCGTCACCCCCCACCCCATCGACACCCTGCTCACCTGGGTGAAGAGCGGCGAGATCGCCATCCCGGAGATCCAGCGCCCCTTCGTGTGGGAAGCCACCAAGGTGCGCAACCTGTTGGATTCCCTCTACCAGGGGTTCCCGGTGGGCTACCTGATTGCCTGGCGAAACCCCACGGTCAAGCTCAAGGACGGTACATCGTCCGCCGGGAAGCGGATCCTGATTGACGGGCAGCAAAGGGTGACGGCCCTGATGGCCTCGCTTCTTGGCATGGAGGTGCTCACAAAGGAGTACGAACGGGTACGGATACGCATTGCCTTCAACCCTTTGGCAGCGGATGACGAGCCGAGCTTTGAAGTGAGCAATCCTGCCATCGCCAAGAATCCGCTTTGGATTCCAGACGTCTCGAAGCTGTTTCAATCGGATGCGGATCTGTTTGATCAGACCGACGCCTACGTTGCAAGAAATCCAGAGATCGATCGGAATCTGGTTGGCAAGTCACTCCAGCGGCTATTGAAAATCGTCAACAACTCCGTTGGCTTGATCGAGCTGGCTGAGGATCTTGATATTGAGACCGTTACCGAAATCTTCATTCGCGTCAACTCGGCAGGGGCCGAGCTCTCCCAGGCCGACTTCGCCATGTCGAAGATCGCCGTCAACGAGACCTACGGCGGTAACACACTGCGCAAGGCCATCGAATACTTCTGTCACCTGGCCATTTCGCCAGACTTCTACTCCCAGATCGAGAAGAACGATCCAGAATTCTCTAAGTCTGAGTTTCTGGCCAAGATGGCTTGGCTCAAGGACGTCAATGACGACCTCTACGACCCCACCTACACCGACATGTTGCGGGTGGCCTTCACCTCCGAATTCGGCAGGGGCAAGCTACAGGACCTGGTCGCCCTGCTTTCAGGCCGAAATTTCTCCACGAAGCAGTACGAGGAGAGCATTGCGGAGGAATCGTTCGCCAAGCTGAAGCAGGGTGTTCTTGCTTTCATGAGCAAAACCCACTTCGATCGGATCACGATGATCCTGAGGTCAGCGGGGTTTGTGACCAGTGATCTGATTCGCAGCCGCAACGCCATCAACTTTGCCTACATTCTTTATCTGAGGGGCCGGCGCGAGAATCTGCCCGCCGACGACATCGAGAGTCTGGTGCGGCGATGGTTTGCGATGTCGATTCTCACCGGCCGTTATTCCGGCAGCCCGGAAACGGCCTTCGATCTCGACATCCGCCAGATTGACTCCCAGGGTCTGAAGACCTATGCCGAAGCTGTGATCGAGAACGAACTGCCCACCACCTTCTGGACGGGAATGCTGCCGCAGTTGATGGATACCTCCTCAGCAATGAGCCCGTACTTCATCGCCTACCAGGCGGCCCAGGCTCGGCTTGGTGATCGTGGATTTCTTTCATCCGGCATCACCGTGCGCGACTTGCTGCTCAATCGCGGCGACAAGCACCATGTGTTCCCCCGCAAGCATCTGCAGCGGGGCGGTGCCTCCAGGAGCAGCTACAACCAGATCGCCAACTTTGTGATGGCCCAGAGCGAGATCAACATCGCGATTGGCGACAAGGCACCCGAGATCTACTTCGCTGAGCTGCGCGAGCAAGTGAACGGTGGCTCCAAGCGTTACGGCGGCATCACCGATGCAGCAGAGCTGAGGGCCAATCTGGTGATGAACTGCGTGCCGACATCGATTCTGGTTGGCGAGCCCTTGGACTACGACGCCTTCCTCGTGGAGCGGAGACTGCTCATGGCAGAGAAGATACGCCAGTGGGTTGAAGTGTTGTGAGCACCAACTTCGCCCACCTGCGCAGCTACGACGAACAGCTGTTTCGGCTGGGGGTCCTGGCGGAGCGCTATTTCCCGGAGGATCCCAACACGGCGCTGATCAAGCTGCGGCAACTGGGTGAGCTGCTGGCCCAGCAGGTGGCCTCCCGATTCGGGGTGTTCACCAGCATTGAGGAATCGCAGCTGGCCTTGATCCGACGCCTGGAGCTGGAAGGCCTGATCGAGCGTGAAGTGGCTGGCCTCTTCCACGACCTCCGCAAGACTGGGAACTCTGCGACCCACGGGCTGCAGGGCGACCATGCCAGTGCTCTCAGCACCCTGAAGATTGCCTGGCAATTGGGCGTGTGGTTTCACCGTACGTTCACCGATCCGGAGTTCCGCAGCGGGCCATTTCGGCCTCCCCAGCCACCGGTCGACGAAAGCGAGGAGCTACGGCAGGAGCTGGCCCGGCTGCAGGGCCAGCTCGATGCCTTCCTGGCCAACGACGGCGCAATTGCCCAGCAGCTCAGCGCCGCAGAGGCCCAGTTGGAGCAGGCGCTTGGGGAGCAGCAGCAGTGGGAGCAGCTGGCCGAGCAGGTTGAGGCCGACAAGGTGGCCTTGGCTATCCAGTTGCGGTCGCTGCAGAGTGCCGCCGCCCAGCAACCAGCGACGGTGACGGCAGGGTTGCGGCAAGCGGCACGAACGGCCGCGGGATCGATCGAACTGGATGAGGCCGCCACACGCCAACTGATCGATGAGCAACTGCGGCAGGCCGGCTGGGAGGCCGACAGCCAGCAGCTGCGCTACGGAAAAGGCTCCCGGCCCCAGAAGAACAGAAATCTGGCGATCGCCGAATGGCCCACCAGCAGCGGTCCGGCTGACTACGTGCTGTTCGTGGGACTCACCCCGATTGCGGCGGTGGAGGCCAAGCGGGCCAACAAGGACGTGGCAGGCGTGCTGCCGCAGGCCCAGCGATACTGCCGCGACTTCCAGCCCGGCGCTGACCTGGAAACCTCCAGCCAGGCCTGGGGCCCAGAAGGCGAGTACCAGATCCCCTTCGCCTTCTCAAGCAATGGTCGGCCGTTTCTACGGCAGTTGCTCACGCGCAGCGGTATCTGGTTTCGTGATCTGCGCCGGAGTGACAACCTCGCCAATCCCCTGGATGGCTGGTATTCACCCGAGGGGCTCAAGGAGCTGGCGCGCCAGGATGCGGCCCGCGCCCAGGAGCAACTGCTCCGGGAGTCGTTCAGCTACGGCTTTCCGCTACGCCCCTACCAGCGCCGCGCCATTGAGGCCACCGAAGCCGCGATCGGCGCGGGCCAGCGGGAGATCCTCTTGGCGATGGCCACGGGCACCGGCAAGACCAAAACCTGTGTTGCCCTGATCTACCGCCTGCTCAAGACCGGTCGCTTCCGGCGCGTGCTTTTTCTGGTGGATCGCTCCGAACTCGGCACCCAGGCAGCTGATGCCTTCAAGGAAACACGGATGGAGAGCCTGCAGAGCTTCGCCGACATCTACGGCATCAAGGAATTGGGCGAGCGCGAGGTCGAAACCGACACCAAGGTGCACATTGCCACCGTGCAGGCCATGGTTCAGCGCCTGCTGCTTGGTAGCGAGGAAGACAAGCCGACGGTGGACACCTATGACCTGATCGTGGTGGATGAATGCCACCGGGGTTACCTCCTAGACCGGGAGCTGAGTGATCGGGAGCTGGGCTTCCGGGATTTCAACGACTACGTCTCAAAGTACCGGCGGGTGCTTGAGATGTTCGATGCCGTGAAGATCGGCCTGACGGCCACCCCTGCCTTACACACGGTGGAGATCTTTGGCCAGCCGGTGTTCGTGTACAGCTACCGCGAGGCTGTGGTGGATGGCTTCCTGGTGGACCACGAGCCGCCGATCCTGATTTCCACGGAGCTCTCCAGTGATGGCATCCGATGGGCGGCAGGGGAGGAAGTTCACCACCCCTGATGAGCTGCGCTTCGAGGTGGAGGCCTTCAATCGCCAGGTGATCACCGAGTCGTTCAACAGGGTGGTGTGCGGGGTGCTGGCCGATGAGCTGGATCCGTTTTCGGCCTACAAAACCTTGATCTTCTGCGCCAGTGATGCCCATGCCGACCTGGTGGTGCAGCTGCTGAAGCAGGCGTTCCAGGAGCGATACGGCAGCGTGGCCGACGATGCGGTTGCCAAGATCACCGGGGCCAGCGACAAGCCCAAGGGACTGATCCGTCGCTACAAGAACGAAGCCTTCCCCAATGTGGCCGTCACGGTGGATCTGCTCAGCACCGGCGTGGATGTGCCGGCAATCTGCAACATCGTGTTCCTGCGCCGCATGAACAGCAGGATTCTCTATGACCAGATGATTGGCCGTGCTACCCGCCTTTGCGACCCCATCGGCAAGACTCACTTCCGGATCTTCGATGCGGTGGGCATCTATGACGCCCTACAGGCCTTCACGCAGATGCAGCCGGTGGTGGTAAACCCCAAGATCAGCTTCAGCCAACTGATCAACGAGCTGGAGTCCACCGAGGCAGAGGACTGTGAGCTCGTGCGGGAGCAGTTGATCGCCAAGCTGCGCCGCAAGCAGCGGCATCTGAGCGAGAACGCGGAAGCTCAGTTCCGGTTACTCACCGGCGAGGAGCCCGCCGCCTTCATCAGCCGGCTGCAGCAGCTTCCGATCGCGGAGGCCAGTCGCTGGCTGGGAAGGATCCCCGGCCTGGGTGAGTTACTGGATGAGAGGTGGGAGGGGCCAGGACAGCCCCTGTTCATTTCCGAAGACGACGACGAGCTGCGCTCGATCGAGCGGGGCTATGGCGACGCCACCCGCCCTGAGGACTACCTCGATGGATTCACTGCCTTCGTGCGGGATGCGGGCAACGACCTGCCGGCCCTGATTACGGTGCTGCAGCGCCCTTGGGAACTCAGCCGCAAGGATTTGCGAGAGCTGAAGTTGGCGCTGGATGCGCGGGGCTACAGCGAAGCCACCCTGGCCACGGCCTGGCGGGAAACCACCAATCAGGACATGGCCGCTTCGATCATGGGCTACATCCGCCAGGCGGCCCTGGGGGATCCGTTGGTGCCCTATGAGCAGCGGGTGGAGCGGGCCCTGCAGCGGATCCTGGCCTCAAGGACCTGGACCACGCCCCAGCGGCAATGGCTGCAGCGCATCGCCAACCAGACCAAAGCGATCACGATTGTGGACCGAGAAGCACTCGACGATGACGCCCTGCTGTTCCGCCGCGAGGGAGGGGGCTGGCAGCGCCTGAACAAGCTCTTCGGCGGTGAGCTGGATCAGGTGCTGCACCACTTCAATGAAGCCGTGTGGCAGGCTGCCGCTTGAGGATGGAAGCGGTGATGGCCAGCCACGACCGGGTCACAGGCGACATCGTTGCCAAGCTCTGGAACCTCTGCAACGTCCTCAAGGACGACGGGGTGACCTATCACCAGTACGTGACGGAGCTCACCTATCTGTTGTTCCTGAAGATGGCTAAGGAAACGGCCCAGGAGCAGGGGATTCCCGAGGAATGGCGCTGGGATGCCTTGGAGACCCTGGATGGTCCCAGGCAGATGAAGCACTACCAACTGCTGCTGCTGGAACTGGGCAGCAGCGAGAGCGGCAGTTCGCCGCTGGTGCAGGAGATCTACAGCAACGCCAGCTCGTTCATCAAAAAACCGGTCACGCTCACGAAATTGGTGAGCGAGATCGACAAGCTCGATTGGTACAGCGCCCGCCAGGAGGGGCTGGGTGATCTCTATGAGGGCCTGCTGCAGAAGAACGCCGAGGAGAAGAAATCGGGT
>JAPLID010000209.1 GCA_026389285.1 Cyanobacteriota bacterium | reverse complement strand
TCCGTGGTGGGGCCCTCGACCCCGTGGTTCCAGCTGTTGTTGTGGTTGTCGCCGTCCCGGTCGTTCTCGCCGTTGGCGAGGTTGTGCTTGCGGTCAAAGCTGACCAGATCGGCCAGGGTGAAGCCGTCGTGGGCGGTCAGGAAGGTGATCGTGCGGCCCATCGGTGCGGGCTGGCCTCCGAACAGATCGGGATTGCCCGAAAGCCGCTGGCCGAGGAGCCAGACGCTGCTGTCATCCCCTTTCCAGAAGCGGCGCAGATCGTCACGGAAGCGGCCGTTCCAGCTGGCGACCCGCCGGGCCGGGAAGTCGGCCATGCGGTAGAGGCCGCCGCAGTCCCAGGGCTCACTCACCATCTTGAGATCGCTCAGTTCCGGATCGGCCTCCATCGCCTCGAACAGCGGCGGCGCCTCCAGGGGGGCCAGTTCTTCGCCGCGGCTGAGGGCGATGCCCAGATCGAAGCGGAAGCCGTCGATACCCAGCTCGATGGCCCAGCAGCGCAGTGATTCCAGGATCAGGTGCCGCGCCAGGGGGCGGTTGGCGGCAATGCTGTTGCCGCAGCCACTGACATCCAGATAGTCGCCGCGGCTGTTCTGGTGGTAATAGAGGGAATCGCCGAAGCCGCGCCAGCTGAGGGTGGGGCCGGCCTGGTTGCCCTCGGTGGTGTGGTTGTAGACGACATCCAGCAGCACTTCCAGGCCGGCGCGATGGCAGGCCGCCACCAGCTGCCGCACCTCATGGCGGCCCTGCAGGGGGTCATCGCTGACCAGATAGCCCGGATGGGGCGCCATCCAGCTCAGGGGGCTGTAACCCCAGTGGTTCAAACGACCGGCGGGCGCATCCTGAGGATCAAAGGCCATCACCGGCAGCAGTTCGATCGCCGTGATCCCCAGCTCCTGCAGAGCTGGCAGCATCTCGATCAGGCCCAGCAGGGTGCCCTGACGGTCCGGACTGACCCCGCAACCCGGGCCCTGGGTGAAGCCGCCGACATGCAGTTCGTAGATCACGCTTTTCTGCCAGCGATGGCGAGGTCTGGGGGCGCTGGTGAAATCGAAGCGATCCCGCTCGGTTACCACCCCCTTGAGGCAGCTGGCCGTGTTGGGCATGGCCCCGACCGCCGCCCCTCGCTGGTAGACGTCCCAGCCGGTGATCGCCCTGGCGCAGGGATCGAGCAGCACTTTGGAGGGATTAAAGCCGTGGCTGCCGCTCTGCAGCGGGCCGAAGGCCCGGTAGCCGTAGCAGCAGCCGATGCCGACGCCTTCCACCTCCACATGCCAGTGGTCGCCGGAGCGGTGCTGCAGATCCAGCTCGATCATCCGCTCGGGCTCCGATGCGCTGCCGTCGGCGAACAGCAGCAGGTCGAGGCGGGTGGCCAAGGGGGCGACCACGGAGAAGTTGACGCCGTTGGCGGTGGTCGAGGCCCCCAGTGGCCAGGGGTGTCCGATCCGGATCGGCGACACGAGGCACGGGAGAGATTTCGCTCACGCTAAACCCGCGGCCCGACCCTGGAGGCGTGGGGAGGACGGCGGCCGCTGGCTGGGTTCAATGGG
>JAPLID010000156.1 GCA_026389285.1 Cyanobacteriota bacterium | reverse complement strand
GGCCGCGGCTCCTGCCAGGTGGGGCCGTGGCCGGCGGCGCGCAGCTCGGCGGCCCGCGCCTCGAGTCGGCGGCGATCAAGCCGCCAGAGGCTATAAAGCCCGGCACGGCGCAGCTCGATCGGCTCCAGCCCCTGCCAGAAGGGCGAAGCGGCGGTGCGGCCGTCGATCACCACCAGCACCGTGGGGGCCTGGGCCGCGGTGGTCGGGCGCTGACCGGCCCGCCGTTCCAGCCGCAGGCGCTCGGCCAGGTTCACCAGCCCCTCGGGCTCGATGCCTTCGTAGATCACCAGGCGGCGGCTGTAGTAGTGCAGCGAGGGCTTGAGGATGCCGACCATCGCCAGGGCGTCCTCACCGCGTCGCGGCGAGGCCCCACCGGACTGCAGCGCAGCTCCTGACTCAGTCGCCCGGACCGCCGCCGCCATCTGCCGCACCGGCAGCCCGCGCAGCCGATCCCCCAGGCCCCAGCTGGGCAGCAGCGCCAGCGGCACGAACAGCACCAGGGGCAGTTGCAGGGCCAGCAGCCGCAGCGCTGAGCGCCGCCGCGCCAGGAGCCAGCCCAGCAGGGCCGCCAGAAGCCAGAGCCAGCCCGCGATCACCAGTCGCCCACCCGCCAGCAGCTCGGCGGGCAGGGTGGGCAGCTCCGGATCCTGGATCCAGTGCACCCACAGGGGAGCCAGCAGGAACACCGCCGCCAGCAGCAGGGTGAGCAGCAGGGTGAGGCGCCAGGCCCAGCGATCAGGGCCAGCTTGCTGGGTGGAGCCCCCCGGCCCCGCCTGCACCACCAGGGCCACCAGCAGGGCGGCAGCTGGAGTGGCCGGCAGCCAGTAGCTGGGCAGCTTGGTGGCCGCCAGGGTGAAAAAGCCCAGCACCACCAGCAACCAGCAGGCCGCGAAGCGGGCCAGGGAATCGGGCGGGCTCTGGGGCCGAGCCGGCCACAGGGCCAGCCGCAGGGGGGCCAGGGCCCGCGCCAGGCCCAGCAGCAACAGCGGCGTGGCTGGCAGGGCGGCGATCAGCAGCACCGGCAGGAAGAACCACCAGGGCTGCAGATGGTGGTTCACCACCGTGGCGAAGCGCTGCAGATTGTGGTAGCCGAAAAAGCTCTGCCAGAACGGGCGGCCCTCACGCCACAGGGCCAGGCCATACCAGGGCAGGGCCAGCAGCAGGCTGAGCAGCAACCCTCGCAGCGGCCGCAACCGCCGCATCACGCCGGCCGGGTCCCGCTGCAGCCAGCTGAACAGCAGCAGGGTGAAGGCCAGCAACAGCAGGGCCACCGGCCCCTTGGTGAGCACCGCCAGCCCCAGCACCACCCAGGCAGGCCACCAGGGCTGGCGCGGATCTGCATAGCGGCGCCAGCAGAGCAGCAGGGCCCCGGCCAGCAGGGCGCTGAACCGCGCATCACTGACCGGCACCCGGCCCCAGAGCAGCACCAGCGGGCCCAGGGCAAAGGCCAGAGCCGCCGAGAGCGGCGTCACCAGGGCGCTGGCGGCGGCGGCTGGGGGCGGGCATGAGTCAGCGGACCGCCCCAGGCCCGGCTGGGGCCAGCGCAACAGCGTGTCGGCCAGGGCCAGCATCACGCCGATCGAGGCCAGTGCCGAAGGCAGGGCGGCCGCCCAGGTGCCGAGCGGGTTCCACCCAGCCTGGCCGGGCAGGGCATAGATCACCCCCATCAGCCAGTACACCAGTGGTGGCTTGTCGAAGCGGGGCAGGCCATTGACCCTGGGGATCAGCCAGTCCCCCGTTTCCGCCATGGCCCGGGCGGAGGCGGCGAACAGGGGCGGGGTTTCATCCACCAGACCGGTGCTGCCGAGCCGCCACAAAAAAAGCAGCGCCCCCAGAGCCAGGGTGAGCAGCAGCACGAGCCGCCGCTGGCGTCGGGAGGGCCGCATCATCCGGGAGGCCCCTGCCAGAGCTGCTGGCGCCGGTTGAGCAACACCACCGAGACCAGAGCCAGCACGGCGCCCAACCACTGCAGCGGCCGCAGCCGCTCCTCCAGCAGCAGCATTCCGCAAAACAGCGCAAACACCGGGGTCAGAAAGGTGAGGGCGGTGAAACCGGTGAGATCACCGCGGCTGGCGAACCAGAAGAACAGGCCATAGGCCAGGGCGCTGCCGAACAGGGAGGCGTAGGCCATCAGGGCCCATTGCAGCCCATCCCAGGCGGGCCAGAAGGCCAGCAGTCCGGCGGCTGCCCCGTCGCCAGCGGCCAGCACCGGCGCCAGCACCGTGGCCACCAACAGGGGCAGTCCGCCGATCAGCATGTGCCAGCCGGTCACCACCAGGGCATCGCTGGAGCGGGTGGCGTAACGGCAGAGCACGGTGCCGACCGCCATCGCCGCCGCCGCCCCCAGCATCCACAGCTCGCCATGGCTCCAGGCGTGGGCACCGATCACCGCCGGACCCTCCAGCCACCAGTGGCGCAGCAGCTCCGGCGGCAGGCCCAGGCAGAGGATGCCCGCCAGCCCGATCAGCAGGCCGAGCCAGCCGACGGGATTGATCGCCTCGCCGAACAGGCTGCGGGCCAGCAGGGCCACCAGCAGGGGCTGGGAATCGATCAGCACCGAGCCGAGGCCAGCGCCGGTCTGCTCCAGGCCCCGGGCCAGCAATCCCTGAAACACGGTGCCATCGACCAGGGCGAACAACAGCAGCCAGGGCCAATCCGCCGCCGCCACGGCCTGGGGACGCCCCGCCAGGCGGGCCACCAGCAGCAACAGCAGCCCGGCGGGCACCAGACGCAGGCAGGCCACCAGTAGGGGCGAACCGTCGTCGAGCAGGGGTTTCATCGCCGCCATCGCCGTTCCCCACAGGGCGAAGGGCAGCAGCATCAGCGGCCAGCGCAGCAGGGACCCTTGCGAAGCCGGAAGCATGGGCAGGGTTCTGGGGGGCCTCCTTTTTAAGATCCAACCAGTACGCCCCATTCCAATGCCCTGGCCCTGGCGCCGCAAGACCCGTCGCACCATGGCCCGGATCGCCACCCGGCGGCACCGTCGGCGACAGCCAGGAGATCCACGCCGCCATCGGCCGGCTGCGGGCCAAGGGCTGCCGGGTGGTGGCCAGTTTTGGCAACATCTCCGCCTCGGGCGGGGTGTACATCGGCGTGGCGGCCGAAAAGATCGTGTCCAATCCCGGCACGATCACCGGCTCGATCGGTGTGATCCTGCGCGGCAACGACCTCTCCCGGCTGCTGAAGCGGATCGGCATCCGCTTCGAAACGGTGAAAAGCGGCCTCTACAAGGACATCCTCTCGCCGGATCGGGCCCTGAGCGAGGCGGAGCGGACGCTGCTGCAGGAGCTGATCGATGCCAGCTACGGCCAGTTCGTGGCGGCGGTGGCCGAGGGCCGCAACCTGGCGGAGGACAACGTGCGCAGCTTCGCCGATGGCCGCGTCTTCACCGGTGCCCAGGCCCTGGAGCTGGGGCTGGTGGATGCCCTCGGCGATGAGGAGGCCGCCCGGCGGCTGGCGGCGGAACTGGCGGGCCTCGATCCGGAGCGCACCAAGCCGATCACCTTCGGCAAACCCGCCAAGCGCTTCGGCCGCCTGCTGCCCGGCAGCCAGCTGCTGGGCAGTCAACTGCAATGCAGCCAGCTGCTGGACCAGTTGCAGGAGGCCCTGAGCCTCGAGCTGGCCTGGTCCGGTCAGCCGTTATGGCTGTATCGCCCCTGAATCCGATCCCGTCCGCCCCCGATCCATGACTCCTGCCCTCGAATTGCGGGCCCTGCGTGGGGCCACCACCGCCAGCGCCAACTGCACCGAGGCGATCGACGCGGCGGTGAGCGAACTGATGCTGGCGCTGATGAGCCATAACCAGCTGCAGGCCAGCCAGGTGGTGTCGATCACCTTTTCGGTGACAGCCGATCTCGATGCCTGTTTCCCGGCGGCGATCGCCCGGAGGCTGCTCGCCTGCGACGGAGTGGCGCTGCTGGACTGTCAGCAGATGGCGGTGCGCGGCGATCTGCCGCGCTGCATTCGCCTGCTGGCCCATGCCTGGCTGGAGGCGGAGCAGACCCCAGTCCACCCGTACCTGGGCGAGGCAAGCCGCCTGCGCCCGGACCGGGCCCTGACGGAACCTGGTCACAACTCAGTCACAACTCCAGCTGGGGCCTGGGATCCCGGCGCTGGTCCGGCCGGTGATCCGGCCGACCACTGAGCCCACAGGCGGGCCTGGGCGCTGCTGAGAATCAGGTCATCCCTCCGGCTCCCCCCATGCCACCCCTCCCGCGCCTTCGGGTTCTCGCCTCCGGCGCCGCCGTTGCAGCGGGCGCCTGCGCCCTCGCCGCTCTGGCTCCCCTGACTCTGCCGGGTTCCAGCCCCCTGCCCGCTGCCGGCGGCCTGCTGCTGCCGAGCGCCAGGGCCCAGGGCACGCCGGCCATGATGGAGTTCCGCTGGGACAACAACAAGGATTTCCGCAGGCTCTATTTCTTCATGACGGAAACGATCCGCTTGAAGCGCTCGGAGTATTACCTGATCCTCAAGCCGAAGGACCGCAAGACCGCCATCCTCAAACTGGCGATCACGGTGCCCAGCTACTGGGATGGCAGCTTTGAAGCCAAGCAGATGAAGCTCTGCGAAATGAGCGATGGGGGCATGATGAAGCGCACCCGCTGCGAGAAGCAGATCCCTGCGACGATCGAGGTTTCGCCGAATGGCAAGGCGATCGAAGTGTTCCCGGATGTGCCGGTCTCCGATAAGAAAACGATCGGTCTGTACATCAACACGTTCAACCCGTTCAACATCGGGATGTATCAGTTCAATGCCCTGATCCAGGCACCAGGCGATGTGCCGGTGTCGGGCTACGTGGGCTCCTGGCAGATCCAGATCGATCCGAACTGATCGGCCCCGGAGCGCACACCCCCAGCTGATAGGGTGACAATCTGAAGCGAATCGAGGAGCCAAGAGGCCGCCATGACCAAACGCACCCTGGAAGGCACCAGCCGCAAACGCAAGCGTGTTTCCGGTTTCCGCGTGCGCATGCGCAGCCACACCGGCCGCCGCGTGATCCGCACCCGCCGCCGCCGCGGTCGCGCCCGCCTGGCGGTCTGAGCAGCGGCAGCTGAAACCCGATGGCCCTGCCGCCCCAGCACCGGCTCCAGGGTCATCGGGTGTTTGATCGCCTCTACCGTCAGGGCCGCCGTCTGCACAGCGAGCTGATGGTGCTCAGGGTGTTGACGGCCGATCAGGCCCTGCTGCCCCCTGGCCCCCAGGGCCATGCGCCCAGCGACTGGCGTTTTGGCGTTGTGGTGAGCACCAAGGTTCACAAGCGGGCGGTGCGCCGCAATCGCCTGCGGCGCCTGCTACAAGAATCTCTGCTGCACCAGCCGCTGAACTGCCCCACCCCCCAGTGGTTGCTGCTCAGTCTCAAGCCGGGCAGCGCCGACGCGGATCCGGCCCAGCTCCTGGGAGAATGGCGACAACTGTTACGCAAGGCAGGCCTTTGCCCATGACCTCCGCCAGCGCCGAGCCCGGCAAGGTGCCCACCGAAGCCGCTTCCGGCCTGCCGGGCAAGGGAGCGATCCAGGAAACGGTGATCTACGAGGGAGGCCCCGCCAAGGGGGATCTGATCTTCGGCCTGGTGCTGGCGATCACCCTGGTCGGCATTCCCATCGCGGTGGGCTCGATCGTGCGGGCCGTGTGGCTGCGCTACCGCATCACCAGCCGCCGGATCGAAGTCAATGGCGGCTGGCTGGGCCGCGATCGCAGCCAGGTGGTCTACAGCCAGATCCGTGAGGTGCGCTCGGTGCCCCGCGGCTTCGGCGCCTGGGGCGACATGGTGCTGGTGCTCAACGACGGCTCCAAGCTGGAGATGCGCTCGGTGCCCCGCTTCCGCGAGCTCGAGGCCCGCATCAACGAGCTGCGCCTGGCCAAATCGGGCAAGGCGGCCAAGCCCAGCAGCGGCTTCGCCAAGCCTGAGGCCCCCGCCGCCTGAGGCGTTCGGTGCGGGTCAACGGATCTCCGCCCCCAACGATCCCCCCCGTTCCGGCACACTGTCACCGGATTCCCTTACCCCTGAGCGCTGCCTGCCGTGATCGGCTACATCTCCGACAACCTGCTGCTGCCGATCCTCGACTTCTTTTACGGGTTGGTGCCCAGCTACGGGCTGGCGATCATCGCCCTGACCGTGGTGATCCGGCTGGCTCTGTTCCCGTTGAGTGCCGGCTCGATCCGCAGCGCCCGCCGCATGCGCATCGCCCAGCCGGTGATGCAGGCCCGCCAAGCTGAGATCAAGGCGAAGCACGCCAGCAATCCCCAGAAGCAGCAGGAGGAGCTGGGCAAGCTGATGAAGGAGTTCGGCAGTCCCCTGGCGGGCTGTCTGCCCCTGGTGGTGCAGATGCCGATCCTGTTCGCCCTGTTCGCCACGCTGCGGGGCTCACCGTTTGCCGATGTGCCCTACACCTTCAATCTCAAGGTGCTGCCGGCGGACCAGATCGCAGCGGTGGAGACCAAACCCTTCAACAGCCCCAGCCATTCGATCTTCATCACCGAAACCAGCCACGTGCCGGTGATCGGCAGCCTCGAGGGCGGCACCAAGCTGGGGGTGGGCGACAGCGAAACCGTCAAGCTGCACACCCGCAGCGATGAGAGCTTCACCTCGGTGCTCGCCGCCGTCGAGAACGGCGACAGCTTCCAGCCCAGCTGGAGCGTCACCAAGGGTGAAGGGGTGGTCAGCGTTGATGCCAGCGGCAAGATCACCGCCTTATCCCCCGGGGATGCCACGGTGGAGGGCAAGATCCCCGGCCTGGCGGCCCGCAGCGGCTTCCTGTTCATCAAGGCCCTCGGCCAGGTCGGCTTCATGACCGACGGCGCTGTCAACTGGGACATCGCCATTCTGGTCGGGGCCTTCGGCGCCAGCCTGTTCGTCTCCCAGTCCACGGCCAACAAGATCACGCCGGTGATGATCACGGCGATGTTCCTGTTTTTCCCGCTGCCGGCCGGGGTGCTGCTCTACATGGTGGTGGCCAACATCTTCCAGGGCCTGCAGACGTTCCTGCTGACCCGTGAGGCCCTGCCCGACAACCTGCAGGCGATCCTCGACAAGCAGATGGCCACCACGGTCACGGCCACCGCCGGCGGCGCCGCGGTGGGACGGCTGCCGTTCGAACCCAAGAACAAGAAGTGAAGCCGGAGGCCGCCGGCGGCCTTGCCCTGCTGCGGCCTGTGCCCCTGCAGGAGCTGCGTCTGCGGGCCGATGCCCTGACCTGGCCGGTGGACCAGAAGCTCGCCGACCTCGACAGCCTCACCCCCGTGCGCGGCCAGGTGAGCGCCCGGCACCACGGCAGCGTGCTGGAGGTGGAGGGCGAGGCCGAAACGATCGTCACCCTTTGCTGTGACCGCTGCCTGCAGCACTTCAACCGGCCCTTGCGGGCCTCGGTGCATGAACTGCTGGAGCTGGCCGGCGGCGATGAGGCGGAAGCAGCCGACCTGACAGCCCTGGCCGGCAGCCAGAACCGCCACCGATCCAGAACCAGAACCAAGGCCAACCCAGAGCCCCTGCTGATCGAAGTCCTCGACGATCGGCTCGATCCCCGCGGTGAGTTCGATCCGGAGCGCTGGTTGTTCGAGCAGCTGAGCCTGCAGCTACCGGTGGTCAACCGTTGTGACGCCGACTGCCCCGGCCCGCCTCTGGCCCCAGGTGCCGCCAACCCTGCCGGCTCCAACCCGATCGACGCAACCAGCCCTGACGGCATCGAGGCTGACCTTCCTCCTAGCGAGCCGCCCAATGACCGCGAGCCCAAGCCGCCGGTCGATCCCCGCTGGGCAGCCCTGCACCGGTTGCTGCCCTGAACGCCGATGGCCCATCCCACCCCCCTGGCTGACCAGCTCGATCTGCTGATCCGCTCGCGCACGCCGATCCTCTGGATCCGCAGCCTGGAGGAACAGCGCCTGGAGAGCCTGCTGGAACAGGCCGCCCGCCGCCTGGGGGGGCGCCTGCTGCTGCGCTGGGATTTCGTGGCGGGGCTCAGCGGCAACGCCAATCGCCAGGGGGAGGCGGCCCGCAATCCGATGGCGGCCCTCGACGCCCTGGCGGCGGTGCCGGCCGAGCAGGGGGCGATTTTGCTGCTCAAGGATTTCCACCGCTATGGCGAGGATCCCGGCATCTGCCGGCGGCTGCGCAACCTGGCGGCCAGCCTGCCGATGGTGCCCCACACCCTGGTGATCAGCGCGCCGGAATGGCGATTGCCCCGGGAGCTGGAGGATTGCATCTCGATGCTGGAGCTGCCCCTGCCCGAGGCGGCCGAGATCGGCGCCCTGCTGCGCACGATCGCCGAGGCCGGCGGCCAGCCCCTGGAGCCGGAGGTGCTGGAGCAGCTCACCGCCGCCTGCCATGGCCTCAGCGAGCAGCGGGTGCGTCAGCTAGCAGCCCGGGCCCTGGCCCGCCGCGGGCAACTGGGGGCCGAAGATCTGGCGGAGGTGCTCGAAGAAAAGCGCCAGGCGATCGCCCGCAGCGAGCTGCTGGAGTACTGCCCCAGTGAGGCCACCCCGGCCGACATCGGCGGACTGGAGGCGCTCAAGCACTGGCTGGAGCAGCGGCACCGGGCCTTCAGTGAGGAGGCGCAGCGTTACGGACTGCCGGTGCCGAGGGGTGTGCTGCTGGTGGGCCCCCAGGGCACGGGCAAGAGCCTCACCGCCAAGGCGATCGCCCACAGCTGGGGCATGCCGCTGCTGCGGCTGGATGTGGGCCGGCTGTTCGCCGGGCTGGTGGGCGCCAGCGAGGCCCGCACCCGCGAAATGATCCAAAGGGCCGAGGCGATGGCCCCGTGTGTGCTCTGGATCGATGAGATCGACAAGGGCTTCGGCTTCGCCGGCGCCTCCGGCTCGGCGGCGGGCGATGGCGGCACCAGCCAGAGGGTGCTGGGCACGGTGCTCACCTGGATGGCCGAGAAGACCAGCGCCGTGTTCGTGGTGGCCACGGCCAATGCGGTCGAACGGCTGCCGGCGGAACTGCTGCGCAAGGGCCGCTTCGATGAGATCTTCCTGCTGGAGTTGCCCGATGGCAGCGAACGCTGGGCGATCCTCGATCTACAGCTGCGCCGCAGGCGGCCGGCGCACACGATCCCCCTGGAGGTGCTGGTGGACCGCACCGAGGGTTTCTCCGGCGCCGAACTGGAGCAGACGGTGATCGAGGCGATGCACCTGGCCTTCGGTGAGGGCCGCGAGCTGGGCGAAGCCGATCTGATCACCGCCGCCAGCCAGGTGGTGCCCCTGAGCCGCACCGCCCGCGAACAACTCGATGCCCTGCGCACCTGGTCCAGCAGCGGCCGGGCCCGGCTGGCATCGGGCCGGCGGCCTACAGGTGGGTGAGGAACCAGTGCACCAGCCCGCGCAGCCCTCGTGGCGGCGGTGGCGGCTGGGAGCGCAACTCATCCAGTTCACGCAACAGCTCCGCGTTGCCCTCCTGTAACAGCTTGAGCTCTTCGGACTCATCCAATCGCCAGGCCTGGCGGCGGTAGCGCTCCAGATCCTGCTGCTGGCGCTGCTGCTCTTTCTCCAGATCTCTCCCGGGAACACGGACCTCGGACAGATCCGACCCGCCATCGTCGACCGGCCTCCGGCCCAGCAGGCGCTGCCAGCCCCGGGGAGGCGGTGGCTGACGGGAACGCAACTCGTCCAGCTCATCCATTAGCTCGTCATTGCCCTCGCGCAGCACGCGCATCTCCTCAGGTTCGCCCAAGCGGCTGGCCCGCTGGCGATAGCGGCGCAGATCCCGTTCCTGCTGCAACCGCTGCTTCCTGAGCCAGGCATCCTGCGCCAGCTCTTGCGACGGATCGCGGTCGTCCTCTGATTCAGGAGCACCGGTCTCCATCGCTGAAGACACCTGATCGGAGGGCAACGGCGTCTGAAACGGAAGTAGCGGCCTGAAGCGCTGACTTGAGCTGCCCCCAGCGCCGATGCTCGCCCCAGTCCTGGGGAGCGCCATCGGCTCGGGCGGCTGGGGATCCCGATCCAGCTCCTGCTGCACCACATCGGCCATTCCCAGCCGCCGCCGCACGAAACGCACGCTGCGCTCCACCAGCGTGAACCAGCCCAGGGCCACGCAGGCCCGCTGGAACTCAATCAGCTGCACCAGGGCCAGGGGGTTGTCGACACTGGCGCCGCCGGCCAGCACCCATTCGAGATAGGGGATCGACTGCTCCATCTCGGCCATGGCGCCGTGATGCAAACCCCAGAGCAGCAGGCCCATCAACACCGCCAGGGCCGTGTTGATCGCGGCGCGGCGCAGGAAGGCATGGCGCGAGTTGGCCAGATTGGTGTTGATGCGCTCCTTGATGCGGTCCCGCTCCTTCTGCAGGGAGCCCCGCACCTGCTGGCGCGCCTCGGTCACGGCGGCATTCGCAGGCACCCGCACCTGCAGGCCGGGAATGCGCTGCAGGCCCTCCAACAGGGCATCGATGCTGTCGCTTTCCGCCAGGATCTGGGTGGCGCGATCCATCTGGCGATCAATGCGCTCCAGCTGATCGCGGCCGATCTGCTGCTGTTTCTGCGTCAACGTGACCACATTGGCCACACTGACCGGCGCCAAGAAGAAGTGAAAGCCGCTGAGCAGCGGCAACAGGGCCAGCACCAGCGGCAAGGCAGCAACCTCCTGCCAGCTGCGACGCAGACCACCCTGAAAAGCCACCAGGCCGATGCCGACCAACAGAATCGGCGAGAGATCCAGCAGCTGGCTGATCGACTGCAACCGGGCGGCGATCTCAAACAACCCAGGCGAACTGAGCAGGTTGATCAACTCCGCCAGCCAGGCGGCCAGCAGCCCGTAGCCCACCAGGCGCAGATGCTGCAAAGAAAAGCGCAGGCCGATCAGATCCGCGACCGGCAGCTGGGGCGGCGGCAACAAGACCAGCGGCTCAGCAGCATCCGTATCCGTCACCGCCTGGCTTGTGCCGAAGGCAGCAGCGACAACGCTGTCCTCAGCCGCCGTCTGGAGCGGATCATGCTGATGGGCATCAGGCCCGGCCGAGGAGAAAGAAATGGCGTCGGCCATGGCGCCCGGGGCACGGCTGCAGATGCCTGATCAAGTTAAAGGCGAAAGCCGCCAGATCATGCACGTTGCACACAGGAACTGCAGCAGGCCCTCGGCAGAATCCCGGCAAAACCAAACCGCACGCTGTTGCCGCTTCCTGCTGCCCGGTGCCGAATTGCTCAAAACCCAGGAGAATAACCCCAGCTGGCATCATCGAAATGGCCGCAGGGTGACTGGCTAAACAAATGTCATGGGGGCTCGATCGGCCATCCATCACGTGCCCAGCGACCGCTCTCCATCAGGATGCCAACCCCGCCAGGCAAAGCCGCCCCATCGGTGTTTCCACGGATGCGCCATCGGTACGCACAGTCCAACCTGTCTGCAGGGCTGGCGGGCTGCCTATGCTGATGTTGGGATTGGATCTTCAGGGCTGGATCACGCTTCTGGCCGGGCTCCTGCTAGCCCTGATCACCCTGTTCACTGGCTACGACCATGTCGACATCCCTGGAATCACCAGCATCCGGCTCAATCAGCAAGTCGGAATTTTTGTCCTCCTTGCCTCGTTGGCGACGCTTCTTGGCGATGCTCAATTGGCATCCCGTCGTCGAGTACGAGATCAGGGAGATCGAGCGCGAGAAGCGGCTGCAGCGGCTGAGGAGCGAGACCGAGCAGCGGAGGATCGAAGAACTGCAGCGCGAGATCGCGCACGAGCTGAGGATGCAGCGGCTGAGGAAAGAGAACGCGCGGGAAGCCGAGCTCGACGCCAAGATCGCTGCGCTCTGGCCCAGCTCGACCACCAGCTCTCACCAAACGCCACCACCCGAGCGCGACTCGCCGACCTGATCGCGCTGTTGCGGGAGTACGGGGAGCTGGGCTGATCTGCGCGGCTTACGTGTTTTCACCGATGCCCGGAGCAGTACGCCTGTACGCCACTGCATCTGGATTGGTGGTGCCCCTATGATTGTTGTCCTCGACAGGCAGG
>JAPLID010000217.1 GCA_026389285.1 Cyanobacteriota bacterium | reverse complement strand
GCATCGAGGCGATCGTGGTCAACCCGATCTGCCCGATGAGCCTCTCCAGCCGGGCGGTGGTGGTGCCGCCGCGGGCCCGGCTCACGGTCTGGCCCCTGGGGGAGACGAGCCGGCGCGTGAAGCTCTGGAAGGATGGCGCCCATGCCACGGTGCTGGAGCCCGGCGATCGCTGCGTCGTGCAACGCGGGCCGCACCCGGCCCTGATGGTGCTGCTGGAGCAGAGCCCCTCCTACTACCGCACCCTCACCCGCAAGCTGCACTGGGCCGGCAGCCTCACCAGCGTCGAGCCCTCCCACAACTGAAGGCGGAGCCTTGTTGCGCTGAATGAGCGCAAACGCTGCGCATCTGCAGCGAACGTTAACCATATTTGCATGGAATTTCTCTGAAGAGTTCTGTATTTTATTGCCATGGATATCGGCCTCACCCCCCAGGAGCGCATGATCGTCCGGCTGGCGCGCCGTAAGCGCCTCTGCCCGGAAAGTCGGGCGCTGTGGGTTGTGCCCTGGTGGTTTGTGGCCCTGCTGGCGCTGACGCTGACGTTCCATTCCTATGGCTTGTCGCTGCTGCTGGTGCCGCTGGGGTTTGCCTGGCAGCGGCGCCGCACCCGCGAGCGGATCGCCGAGTGGGCCCTGGATCTGCGCGAACTCTGAGCTCCCGGCTGCGAACCGGGCAGAATCGCTGGGCCAATGCACCGCAGGCTTCCTTGGCCCTGGAAATAGAACGCCGTTTTCTGGTGCAGGCCGAGGGCTGGCGCTCCCATGTCAGCTGGCAGGCGCGGCTGCAGCAGGGCTATCTGGTGCAAGGCGCCGCTGGCCTCACGCTGCGGGTGCGCGCCAGTGAGTCTTTGAGCGGGGAAGGGAGCCAGGCCTGGCTCACGCTCAAGGCCGCCCCGCCCCGCCCCGGGCCCGGGCCCGGAGCCGGCCCCGCAGCCGAACAGCCCCTGCGCCCGGGCCAGGCCCTGAGCCGCCTGGAGTTTGAGTACGCCATTCCCACCGAAGATGCCCAGGTCTTGCTGGCCCTGGCCCCGCATCAGCTGCGCAAGTGTCGCTATGGGCTGGATCTGGCCGGCGGCGACTGGGTGCTGGATGTGTTCGAGGGGGACAATGCGCCGCTGGTGGTGGCCGAGGTGGAGCTGGAGGATCCGGAACAGACGGTGGTGCTGCCGCCCTGGTGCGGCCTGGAGCTCACCGGCCGCCACGACCTGAGCAACGCCGCCCTGGCGGCCCGGCCTCTGGCCCAGTGGAGTGAGGCCGAGCGGCAGGCGTTGCTGGCCGGTTGAGCGGCCGGTACAGCCCGTTAACCAGCCTCAGCCGGCGTTGCGCTCGGCCTCGGGGCCTTCCAACGAGCAGCAGTTGAAGCCATCGCGGCAGATCTTGCCGTTGTCCATCGCCCAATTGAGCAGGGCCACCCGGTTCTTGGCGCCGGTTTTGGTGAAGATATTGCTGACGTGGTTGTCGACGGTGCGCTTGCTGATCATCAGCTGGGCGGCGATCTCCTGGTTGGTGAGGCCGGTGGCCACCAGCTCGATGATCTCCACCTCCCGCTCCGACAGGTCGTTGCGGATCTGCTGCAGAGACGCTGGAATCGCCGAGCCCGCGCGGGAGGCCGAAGCTCGATCGGGGAGGCCGCGCTCAGGCATGGACGCACAGCAGATGCCGCACTGTAGGCAGCTTGCTGCTGCATGATGAGGCCACAGACGGGGAAGGTTTTGCTGCTCAGAGACGCCCTGGCCCGCGGAGAGTTCGCGGTGACGGCCGAGGTCACCCCGCCCCGGGGCGCCGATGCCAGCCGCACCCTGGCGGCGGCCGCCTCGCTCAAGGGCCTGGTGCATGCGGTCAACGTCACCGATGGCAGCCGGGCGGTGATGCGCATGAGCAGCCTGGCGGTCTGCAAGCTGTTGCTGGAGCAGGGCATTGAGCCGGTGCTGCAGATGACCTGCCGCGATCGCAACCGGCTGGCGTTGCAGGCCGATCTGCTCGGTGCCCACGCCCTGGGCCTCCGTAATGTGTTGTGTCTCACCGGCGATCCGCTGCGGGCCGGCGATCAGCCCGGCAGCCGCCCGGTGAATGAGCTAGAGGCGGTGCGGCTGCTGCAGCTGGTGCAGAGCTTCAATGCCGGCCAGGATCCGGTCAAGGGCGAGCTACCCGATGGCGGCACCGACTGGTACGCCGGCGCCGCCGCCGATCCCCAGTCCCCCAGCTGGAGCGGCCTGGTGTCGCGGGTGAAGCGCAAACAGGCCGCCGGCGCCCGCTTCCTGCAGACCCAGATGGTGATGGACAGCGAGGCGCTCAAGCGCTTCGTGCACGAATTAACGGGCCCCCTGGGCCTGCCGGTGCTGGCGGGGGTGTTCCTGCTCAAATCCGCCAAGAACGCCGCCTTCATCAACCGCGTGGTGCCCGGCGCCAACATCCCCCCCTCCATCATCGAACGCCTGGCCGCCGCCGCCGATCCCGCCTCCGAAGGCATCACCATCGCCGCCGAACAGGTGGCCAGCTACCGCACCATCGCCCAGGGCGTGCACCTGATGGCGATCAAGGCCGAGGAGCGGATCCCGGAGATTTTGAGGCTGGCGGGGGTGGCACCGCTGGATGCGGGCGGTGATGGGGTGGTCGTTGAGGACAGCGCTGATGGGGTGCTGCTGACGGTCAAAGCCGCTTGGCGGAATGCAACGAGCACGATTTAGAGCACGATTTTTCGCGCTCCAGGTCCAGCAACGGACGGCGAGACCTGGAGTTTCGGCATTGCCTGGGGGGCTGGTTGACGACTCAGGCTCTTTTGTGATACGATGGGAAAGTATTAATTTTTTGTCATGTCAAAAAACTTGCTTCGCTTGGCCGCCAGCACGGTTGGGTGCTTGGCTCTCTCAGGCATTGTTCTTCAGGCTGGTGAGTCCAAGGCCGCTACCTGCCCTCTTGCTAACTTGGCAAGCTGTAATCAACAGATAGGCGACCTTATCTTCAGCAACTTTAACTTTGGCGGATTTGCTGCTGGTGCCAATACGTTTACGCTTACAAACCCCTTCCCTGGTACTTCAGGTACTGTTTCTCTTAACTTTGGCCCTAGTGACCTGACGGCTTCGACCACTGGTTCCTTTGGTTATACTGTCTCTCTTGTCAATGGCAGGACCTTTGCCGTAGCGGAGTCTAATATCACTGGATCGACTCTTGGCGGCGGAAGTTTCAGCACTTCCTTTACTTCCTCCGGAATGACTGCTCCCGCAAATGCTAGTAATGGATTTTCTCCTTCGTTTAGCTCTTCTTTCGGCTCGGGCCTGACCAGCCAAGCCTTTACTCAGACTTTTATATTTACACCTGTCAACTCTGGCAATCAGATTGATACTTTGTCCAATTTGGGTGCTGCCATTGGCACCACACCCCAAGGTACTACTAGCGTTCCCGGCCCTCTTCCGGTTCTCGGCGCCGGAGCTGCATTCGGCTTCTCCCGCAAGTTGCGTAACCGCATCAAGCAAGCTGCTTGATGTTTGATTTCAGGGTTCTTCCCGAGGCATGAGTGCCTTAATCTCCCGGGCCCTTGCAGATTTGCGAGGGCCTTCTTTTTGTCCTTTCTGCTTTACTGCCGGTTGGGCTCCCAGCTCTTTATTTTAGGACTGGTCTTGTTGCTCCCTTTTTCTGCTCTCTGTGAGGCTCAATGGCTGTTGATTCCGGTGTCCTGCTGAGCAAGAGACCCACCGAACGGCAGCAACGGCAGTTGGCAGTTTTTGCTGCTACCGCCGGTTGGGTGTTGATCGGCACGGCATTGAGCTCGATTTTGTTTGCATCATTTCCATTTCAGCTGCTGCAACCCGAGTTTCAGCTGCGGCTGATCAGTGCCATTCTTTCAGCCTCCATGGCCTTGTTGCTGGGCTGTTTGTTGGTCTGCGCGGCCTATGTCCTCGATTTGGATAACATGCTGCTGCGTGACCGCGCCAAGCTGGTGCGGGTAGCTAGTCGCACGTTTGCCATCCTGCTGCTGTTGATCGTGCCGCTGCAGTTGTTTGCAGGCATGCGCGCCCTAGCAAAGGTTCAGGAGGGTGAAAGTGAGATGCTCAAACAGCGTCGTGTGGTGATTCAGCGTCTGTCGAACACCCAAGATGAGCAGGAGCTAAGGGCCTATATCGCCAGCCTACCCGGTAGTCCCCAGATGCCCGATCGCTTTGATGCGCCATTCCCGGTGATCAAGAAGCGGGCCTTGGCTAATATGAATGAACAGAGCAGTATCGTCGAAATAAACTTAAGGCCCGTTCGCGCCCAGCGCTGGGAGCGTTTTCTGGGCGAAGCCAGTCGGAACAGTGTTCAAGCCATCCTGATGGCCATCGCTTTCTGGGCGCTGCGGCCCAGTCAGAAAAGAAACCAGTATTAAGCATATTTATCGATTGCACCCTACGGACTCAACGCCATTTCACTCCCCAGCAACTCCGCCATCGCCTTTTGTTGCGGGGAGGGGCTGGCCACGTCTTGGCGGCGCACGTCGGTGATCAGCCAGTCGAGGGAGGCTTCCTGGAGGTCGAAGTGGTCGCCGTTGCGGTCGACGCAGTAGCGGCCGTAGACCAGCTTTTCGACCAGGCGCACGCCCGGGCCGATGCGGGAGTAGTCAAAGATGATCGAGTTGTCGATCGTGGCGCCGCTGCAGATGTGGCAGCTGGGGCCGATCATCGCCGGGCCGATGATCGTGGCGCCGTCTTCAATGCGGGTCATGCCACCCACATAGATCGGCCCCTCCACCGTGATCTTGTCCCAGTTGGCGGCCACATTCAGGCCGGTGTAGATGCCGGGCCGCACCTGATGGCCTGGGATCTGCACTTGGCGCACGTCCCCTTGCAGCACGCTGCGGATCGCCTGCCAGTAGTCCGGCACCTTGCCGATATCCACCCATTCGAACTCCATCGGCAGGGCGTAGAAGGGGGCATCCGCCGCCACCAGCTTCGGGAACAGATCCGAGCCGATATCGAACGCGGTGCCACTGGGGATGAAATCCAGCACCTGGGGCTCGAAGATGTAGATGCCGGTGTTGATCATGTCGCTGGCAGCTTCATCCACCGCCGGCTTCTCCTGAAACGAGAGCACCCGGCCCTCCGCATCGGTTACCACCACGCCGTAGCTGCTCACCTGCTCCCGGGGCACCCTTTTGGTGATCATGCTGGCCATCGCCCCTTTCTGCTTGTGGCGCCGCACCGCTTCGGTCAGATCAAGGTCGATCAGGGCGTCGCCGCAGAGCACCACGAAGGTGTCGTCAAAAAAGGGCTGGAAATCCTGGATGCGCTTGATACCGCCGGCGGATCCAAGTGCATCGCCGATCAGCTGGCCATCTTCGATGCGGCCTTCAAAGCTATAGGCGATCTGCACGCCGAAGCGCTGGCCATCGCGGAAGTAGTTCTCGATCTCCTCCGCCAGGTGGGAGACATTGACCATGATCTCGTTGAAACCGTGCTCGCGCAGCAGCTCCAACAGAAACTCCATCACCGGTTTCTGCAGGATCGGAATCATTGGCTTGGGCGTGGTGTGCGTGATCGGCCGCACCCTCGTTCCCTTACCCGCCGCCAAGATCATCGCCTTCATCGGCGTTCGGCATCTTCAATCGTGGCGCCACCCTAGGGAGTCGGCTCAGGCCGCCAGAGGCTGGAGAGCCGGCCCACCAGCTGACCCCTCGCCCTGGGCGCCTGTGCTCGGGGCTACAGCAAGGGGTAGTTGCACCATCTCGCCCGGCTCCAGCAGGCGCTTGAGGCTCAGCGGTGCATACAGCCCACCGGGCTGGTCCAGCTCCACCTTGCCTTGGGAGCACAGAAACAGCAGTGCCCAGAACACCCCCACCCGGTCCTGATCCAGCTCCTCCTGGGCGCTGGCCTGGTCCACCGCCTGGCCCCAGGCCCCCACCAGTTCGTCGAAGCCGATCCAGCGGCAGCTGGCGCTGTCGCTCCAGGTCTGCAGAAAGCGGTTGAGGGCGGCGGTGGTTTCCGGCAGCTTTTCGCGGTGGGCCAGGGCCGCCACCTGGGCCATGGCGGCCCGGTCGCTATAGCGCTTGGGCCGGTGCTTCTGGCGCACCTTGCCTTCATCGGCCTCCAGCCGTTCGGCGATGTCTTCGAGCTGGCGGATCAGTTCGCCCAGGGTCACCGGTCGCTGCAGCGGTGGCGGTGCCACCAGCCGCCTTTGCAGATGGCGCTCCGGCCGGGCCGGCAGGCTGAAGCCGCCCTCTGCGGCCCAGCCTTCGCCGGGATCGTCGAAAGCGAAGGCCTCCTGCACGATCGCCTCGACCGGGAAGGTGGCCGCCTCCAGCACCTCCGCCTTCAGCCCCACCAGCACTGAGGCCGCCAAAAAGGCTTCGCTGCTCTCGGCCAGGTCCTGCTCATAGCTGCCGCGGTGCAGGCTGGCGAGCCTGGGGGCCTCGATCCGTTGGCGCAGCTGATCGAGGAAGCCGTCGATCACGGCGATCACATCCACATCCCAGGGATCGATCTCGCCCCGCTCGGCCGCATCCTGCAGCAGGCGGATCGCCAGCCTGGCGCCCGCTTCAGCCAACCTGCCGGGCCTCGCCAGGGACAGCTGCGACCACGCTTTGGGAGGAAGCCTGCAAGGGGGCGAGGGCTGGGGGCAGTGGGTCCGGGCCCTTCGGGCGCCGGGGTCTTTGCGCTCAAGGTAACGAGCCAGGCTGGAGCTGGCCAGTCACGCCGGGCCTCACTCCCTGGCCAGGGCGCTGGCACTGCCGTGCGCCTCCGGTTCCCGGGCGGAGGTCTGGCCCGCGGCCGGCAGCAGGCCCAGCTGGGCATCGACGGTGGCGCGATAACGCTGCAGGTCGTTCTCCAGCTCCTGGATGCGCACCTGCTGGGCTTCGAGTTCGCTGGGATCCTCCAGGGTTTCCACCTTCTTCACCACGCCGCTCCAGACCGCGAAGATCCAGGCGGCGATGGCGCCGATGCCGCCGACCACCAGCAGCAGGGCCGCCAGCGGCAGCGTGGTGCTCACGCCTGGCAGGAAGCGGACCGTGGTGGCGGCGGTGTTCTCGAGCGTGAACATCACCATCGCCAATCCGAAGCTGAAGATCAGCAGGAAGTTCAGCTGACGCATGGCTGCAGTGGAATCCGGCTCAGGAGCGTAGACAGAGAGCGCCGTGGCGCTACGGCGGAAAGGCGGCGATGCAGGGTTTTGTTACCCCCGCCCGGGGCATGCCTGGCCGCCGGGCGGCTTCAGCCCAGGGCCGGGGCCGTCAGCAGGGCGGCTGGCACCAGGCCCGCCGGCAGCTGGCGCATCACCGCCGGGACCGGGGGATTCTCCACCTTGGCCAGGGCCACCTCCTCGCGGGCCACCAACGCCTCGATCGAGGCCCGGTAGGTGTCGGTCATGATCCGCGGGTAGAGGCCGATGCCGATGATCGGCACCAGCAGCGCCGAGATGATGTAGATCTCGCGCGGCTCGGCGTCCACCAGCTGGGTGTGGGCCGCCAGTTCGGCGTTCTCCTTGCCGAAGAAGATCTCCCGCAGCATCGACAGCAGGTAGACGGGGGTGAGGATCACGCCGATCGCCGCCAGCACCGACATCACCACCCGGAAGCTGAGCGAGTAGGCCTCGCTGGTGGCAAAGCCCACGAACACCATCAGCTCACTCACGAAGCCGCTCATGCCCGGCAGGGCCAGCGAGGCCAGCGAGCACACCGTCCAGAGCGCGAACATCTTGCGCATC
>JAPLID010000126.1:18552-26828 GCA_026389285.1 Cyanobacteriota bacterium | reverse complement strand
CGCCCTCGAAGCCCCGTTGCCCTCTTGATGGCCCCCTCGCTCCTGCTGGACACCCATGCCCTGCTCTGGTGGTTGGTGGAACCCGAGAAGCTCTCCTCCCTCGCCCTGGCGGCCATCAACGATCCTGCGGCCACGATCTTTGTGAGCGCCGCCTCCGGCTGGGAGATCGCCACCAAAAGTCGCCTTGGCAAACTTCCCGGCGCCGAAGGGCTGCTGCAGGATCTGCCTTCCCTGTTGCAACAACAGGGTTTCCAGCCGCTGGCCGTGCAGTTGCATCACGGCGTCCACGCCGGTGGCTACAGGCAGGCCCACCGCGATCCGTTTGATCGGCTGCTGGCGGCCCAGGCTGAGCTGGAGGGCCTGCACCTGGTGAGCCTCGATCCTGCGCTGGCGTCCTTCCCCTGCCGACTGCTCTGGTGATTGAACACCCGCCGCGGCTGGGCGGGGCTTTGACGACAGGCACAAGACCAGGGTCAGGTGATGGGCGCGGCGGCCTGATGCAGAACCATCCCGCCAGTCCTGCCGCAACAGCATCAACCGCAAGCGTTGGATCACCCTGGCAAGTTGCCCATCACCCAGAGGGAAGACCCGCTCAGCGAGGACCGTCGCCTCAACCGGGCAGGCACGGGCTGCGATGTCAGGGCGAACTTCGGCGTTGAGATCTCCCTGCCCCAAGCAACTGAGCCTCCAGCCCCAGCTGGTGGGCCGCCGCCACGAACGGGGCATCGAGGCTGCAGAGGCTGGCTCCACGGCCACTGGCGATGGCCAGGTGCAGGGCATCAGCGGCCCGCAAGCTTGTGGTCCAGCCGCGCAGGCAGGCGTTGGCATTGCGGAAGTCCTGGGGTTCCAGTTCCAGGACCAGCAGTCCCGGCGCCAGGCCGCGCTCAAAGCCCTGCAGCACCGCCTCGGCCTGCGAGGGGCTCAGCGCCTTGGTGCGCACCTTGAGGCCGAGGGCGGAATGGAGCTCGGTGACACTCCAGGAGCTGATCGCCAGTGGTGCACTGGCCTGGGCCAGAAAAGCCGCGGCGGTGGGGGAGTGCACTTCCGGTGTCAGCACCGCCAGGAGCACGCAGGTGTCGATGTAGAGCATCAGGCGCTGGGCTCATCCCGCAACGCCCGGATGGTGTCGACGCCGCTGGCTGGCTGTTCGGGCAGCGAGGCGCGCAGGGCTGCGAGCTGGGGCAGTAGATCACGCACGCTGCAGCGGGGCACGAGCTCGGCGATGGGCTTGCCGCGGCGTGTAATCACCACGGCCTGGCCGGCTTCCACCGCATCCAGCAGGCTGGAGAGCTGGGTCTTGGCCTCTGCCACCGTCACCTGCCTCATGGCCGTAGACCATCTGGATGACTAACAGTAGGGCGAAGTTCCGTCGCGCCATCCTGCGGCTGGCCCTGCGCCATGCCGCCCCCTCAAGCCCTGCCTTCGGCCAAAAGGTGATTAGCGCTACTGAATCGGCCGCTGCCCCGGGGCTTGCCAGCAAACCGACACCCCCAAAAAAGCCCAATTGGGCTTTTCGGGCTGAAAAGCTTGCGGGGCGGGCTGCTTGCTTCGGCAGGGTTGGCGGAGATTCCGCATCCCCTTTTCGCCGTGAGTAGCTTACTTCCGCTTTTCTCCCCCTTACCGAGGCTGGCTGTCGGTGCCGCTGCAGTGCTGGCGGTCATCAGCCTGAGCCCGGGCTCGGCGCAGGCGGCCTGCGCTCCAGGCGCGCCGGCCGGTACCTGTCGAGTGACGGTGGGCGGTTTGACGTACGACGTGACGACGTTCACTGGGAAATACAGCGACACCCCTAGCAAATTTCAGACAGCGAGCAATGGCGGACTGATGCCATGGTGGGGGAATCAAGCTCTAGCCAGTTCATTCCTAACCGCAGCAGGAGGCGGCCTCGGATATCCGAGTCCCAATTCATTCCCTGGTTTATTCACCCCCTTCGCCAAGGCAGCCCTTTACGTATCTCCGGCAGTCCCCGCCCCCCTGCCGATCTTCGGCGCCGGTGCCGCCTTCGGCTTCAGCCGCAAGCTGAGGAAGCGCATTCAGGTGGCCCGCGTTCCCGTGGGCTCCGGCCAGCCCCTGGCCTGAGGACGGGTCGTGGAGGTTTCCCTATCGGTGGGCGAACGCCAGCGGCTGGCTTCGCTGTTGGCGGCGGTGGCCAATGTGTTGTTGCTGATGTTCATGTTGGCGGTGGCTTTGCCGTTATTGCCGCTGAAGCTGGCGGATCCGTTCTGGCAGTTGGCCTTCACCGGTGTGCTCTGCAGCAATGGCTTTCTGGCCCTGTTGGTGGTGTTGCTGGTGAACCTGGCGGCCCAATGGAGCCGGAGTCACGTCGCCATCAGGCGCGGCGGTTGTTGGTGCGCCGCTGCTGCGGCTGGGTGGCGATCGGCTTTTTGCTGCTGATCCCCCTGCAGGGTCTGGCGGCCTGGCGCGGCCTGGAGAACGCCAAGGCCCTCTCGAATCAGGCCGGGCGGGGCCAGCAGGCGCGCATCCAGCAGTTCCACAAGGCCGTTATCAGCGCCCAAAGCCTCGCCGGGCTGCAGGCCAATCTGGCGACGATCCAGGCGCCGCCCCTCTCGGTCGCCGATCAACGCCAGGGCCTGCAGGCCATCAAGGCCGATCTGCTGGTCCAGGCTCAAGGCCCAGGAGCGCCCCAGCGCCGCCCAGGCCGGCCCGCCGGTGCACGCTGGCGGAGGTCAGTGAAGCGGAACGGGTCGGTCTGGCCGGGGCTGTGGGCTCTGGCCAGGCCGCCCAGGCTGGCTTGCTGCTGGAGAAGGCGATCGAATCGTGGATCGTGCTGTAGCGGGCCCAGGTTCAGACGCCTGGATCCGCAGCGGAGTTCTGGCAGGCGCCCCCTCCGGGCGTTAACCCGTTAACGGGCCAGCCTTCCTTTGGCGCCGGGCGGATCGCAGGCCCTGCAGGGGGTAGATGCCTTGCTGTAGTTGATCCGCGGCAGCCGTGGCCCTCTACCCGCCCCTCCCCAGATGGGGGGGCGTCTGCCCCTGTTGTCGTTCTGCTGCGGAATCAGCCCTGAAATGGAGCTGCGACCGCGTTGCCGGTGGCGCCTCCGGCCTTCTCGGCTGGGTTCCGCTGAGATCACGGACGATCTGAGATCAAGGACCGTCTTATCAGGGCCTGGCCCGGAGGATTGCAACCATGACGGTCAGCCCGAGATGCCGGCCCGGCCATGACCAGTTGCGGCCTGTGCAGCGTCGCCGCCGCCAGGACGACAGCCCCGAAGCGGTGTTGCTCAGCCTGGTGGCCGAGATCCGGAGCCTCGGTGCCGAGTGTCCGTTCAGCGAAGAGCTGCTGTTGATGGAACAGGTCTTCGTGCTCCTGCTGGATGGTTTCAGCCGTCAGGCGCTGCCGAATGGCCGGGTGGGTCTGCTGCCGCCCCAGGCGCCTGTTGCCGCTCCGGCAGGCGATCAGCCCCTGGTGATTCCGCCCCCTGCCCAGCTGGGGGTGATCGCAGCGCTGCTCAAGGCCGGCATGCATTGGGTGGAGGTCGAAGGCCAGGCGGCCCTGCTCTGTTTCCCCGCCCTGCGCACGGCGGCCTGAGCTCCAAGCGTTGACGGTCCCGCCGGCTTCCGCTGGTCGGGGGGGGGGTGATCGGGTGCCCCCTGTGCTTGCCAAGCGGCCACCCCAGCGCGGACGATGGCCCCACCAATCCCTTCCTTGGATCCATGGCTGTCGAACGCTCCTTCATCGCCATCAAGCCCGACGGGGTGCAGCGGGGTCTGGTGGGCGAAATCCTGGGCCGTTTCGAGCGCAAGGGCTTCAAGCTGGTGGGCCTCAAGCAGCTCACCCCCAGCCGTGAGCTGGCGGAAAGCCATTACGGCGTGCATCGCGAGCGCCCCTTCTTCGCCGGCCTGGTCGATTTCATCACCTCCGGCCCCGTGGTGGCGATGGTCTGGGAAGGCGACGGTGTGATCGCCAGCGCCCGCAAGCTCATCGGTGCCACCAAGCCCCTGGAGGCCGAGCCCGGCACGATCCGCGGTGATCTGGCCGTCAACATCGGCCGCAATGTGATCCACGGCTCCGATGCCCCCGAAACCGCCGCGTTCGAAATCGATCTCTGGTTCACCCCGGCCGAGCTCAGCGACTGGACCCCTGCCGATCAGGGCTGGCGCGTCGAGGGCTGATCGCTTCGCCAGCAGATCCGTGGCAGGATCCGAGGCCGATGTCCGTGGTCCAGTTGAGCGGAGCGTCGCTGCAGAGCGTGGCTGGGTCGGATGCCCATCCCGAAGGCCCGGATGCTGCGCTGGTCGAGGTGCTGGCGGTGGCGACGGCCCTCGGCAGTGCCAGCGATCTGGCCACCCTGCTCCACCAGATCCTGCGCGCCTGCCGGCACCTCACCGCCAGTGACGCCGGCAGCGTCTACCTGATCGAGCCAGCGCGGCGCTCCAGAGGCAACCCGCCGACCGGGCTTCCCCAGGAGCAGCCCGAAAGCGGACAGGCCCAGCTGTGGTTTGCGGCCTCCCAGAACGCGTCGATCGGGCAAGCGGAAGGAATCGCCAGCGACCTGGCCCCCCAGCTGCTTGACATTCGCTTCCCCCTCTCTCCGGAGCGCCTGGTCGGCTGGTGCGCCCTGGAGGGCGAGGTGCTCAATATTGCCAACGTCTACGCCCTTCCCCCCGACCTGCCCTATCGCTTCGATGCCAGCGTCGATCGGCAGCTGGGCTATCGGGCCGTGTCGATGCTCAGCGTGCCGATGCGCTCCACCACCGGGGAGGTGGTGGGAGTGCTGCAGCTGATCAACCGCAAGCACCGGGCCAGCGACCAGCTGGAACCGGCCACCGCCGAAGCCCTCACCCGCCCCTACGACCGGCAGGATCAGCGCCTGATCGAGGCCATGGCCAGCCTGGCGGCGGTGAGTGTGGAGCGCACCCTCCTGATCACCCAGCAGGACGGGCTGATCGAGGCGATCGTGACGCTGCTGGCCAGCGCCATCGACGCCAAGAGCGCCTACACGGGAGGGCATTGCGCCCGGGTTCCCGAGCTGGCGCTGATGCTGGCCCGGGCGGCGGAGGCGGTCGAGGCGGGTCCGCTGGCGGAGTTCTGCTTCCGCGATGGGCGCCAGTGGCGTGAGTTCCGCATCGGCGCCTACCTGCACGACTGCGGCAAGATCACCACCCCGGAGGCGGTGGTGGACAAGGCCACCAAGCTCGAGACCCAGTACAACCGCATTCACGAGATCCGCACCCGCTTCGAGGTGCTCCTGCGTGATGCCCGCATCGCCCAGCTGGAGGGCCAGCTGGCCGGCGGCGATCCCGGGGAACTGGCCCAGGTCTACGAACGGCGGCGGGCTGAGTTGCACGAGCAGTTCGCGCTGGTGGCGGCCGCCAACCTGGGAGAGGAGCGCATGGACCCGGAGCGGATCATCGGGCTGCAGCAGATCGGTGCCCAGACCTGGTGGCGCCACTTCGACGACCGCCTCGGGCTGGCCTGGGAGGAGTGGCAGCGCCGCACCCAGACCGGGGCTGGGGGGGAGACAAACGACGACTTCGACTCACTACCCCAGCGCGAGCCCCTGCTGGCTGATAAGCCCTGGCATCGGGTGCCGCGGGACAGTGCCGCCATCCCCGATCCCCGCCATGGCTTCCGCATGGCGATTCCGGAGCTGCTGCGCCACCATGGCGAGCTCCACAACCTCGGCATCCAGGCCGGCACCCTCACCGCCGAGGAGCGCTACACGATCAACGAGCACATCGTGCAGACGATCCTGATGCTCGAAGCCCTGCCCTTTCCCGCCTGGCTGGAGCAGGTGCCCTATTACGCGGGCACTCACCATGAAACCCTCCAGGGCACCGGCTATCCGCGGGCCCTGGCCGCCGACCAGCTCACGGTGCCGGCCCGCATCATGGCGATCGCCGACATCTTCGAGGCTCTCACCGCCTCGGACCGTCCCTACAAGAAGGCCAAGTCCCTTTCGGAGAGCATCGGCATCCTGGCCGGCTTGCGCGACCGGGGTCACATCGATCCCGATCTCTTCGCCCTTTTCCTGCGTAGCGGCGTGTACCTCCGCTACGCCGAGCGCTTCCTGCGCCCCGAGCAGATCGATGCCGTGGCGATCGACACTGTCCTCACCCCGCCGGGCTGAGCGCGGTCTGGGAGGGAGCACCGAAGCGGTCCCAGCGGAACGGGGCCAGGGCCTCCAGTGCTGCCGTCGCGGGGCCCGGCTGAGGCGGCGGCGGTTCCGGGGCGATCAGGGGGGCGAGCAGCTCCGTTGTGATCGCCGCCAGCAGCACTCCGTTGCGGTGATGGCCGGTGGCCAGCCACAGGCCGGCGATCGGGCCCGGTCCCAGCAGGGGCCCTTCATCGGGGGTGCAGGGCCGGAAGCCCCACCAGCGCTCCATCGGCGGCCACTGGCTCGCGGCCGGTAGCAGGGCGGCGATGCCGGCTTCCAGCCTTTGCTGGCCGAAGGGGGTGAGGCCCTCGGCGAAGCCGGCCTCCGCTTCACTGGTGGCGCCCACCACCAGCAGGCCGTCCTCGCGCGGCACCAGGTAGGTGCCGGGGCCGAACACCACCCGCGGCAGGGCGCCGATCGGCCCCTGCAGCGAGAGCATCTGCCCTTTGACGGGGAACACCGGCAGCTGGGGCAGCAGGCGGGCGCTCCAGGCGCCGCAGGCCAGCACCGCCGCCCGGCAGGCCAGGGTCAGTTCGCTGCCATCGGCGCGGCGCAGCCGCACCGCTTCGAGCCGCGGGCGGGGGGCGGCCAGGGGGGCGGTGCCTGGCCCCGGCTCTGGGCTGGATGAAGGGTCTGCACCGGAGCTGGGGATGCTCCCCGAGGCCGTGATCAGCTCCAGAACCTCGCTGCCCTCCTCGAAGCGCACGCCCCGCTGGACGCAGGCTCGCTCCAGGGCGCGCATCAGCCGGCGGCGATTGTCGATCTGGCCGTCCTGTTCGAACAGCAGTCCCGTCCGCCACAGCGGCCCGATGCCCGGAATCTCCCGCTCCAGGGCCGGACGCTCCAGGGCCCTGCCCCAGGCGGCCGTGGGGTAGGCGTCGCGTTCGGCCGCCGTCGCGAAGGGCACGACGATGCCGCAGGGCCGCAGGCCACAGCCCAGACCGCTGTCGGCCTCGATCCCGGCCACCCAGGCTGGAATCCGCTTCAGGGAGGCCTGCCCCAGGGCCAGCAGGGCGCCGCCGAGGCCCTCGGCGTGGGGGGCGAGCATGCCGGCGGCCACGAAGCCGGCCGCTTCGCTGCGGCGGCGGCTGAGCACCAGCACGGACCGGCCGCGGCGGGCCAGCTGATGGGCCAGGGCCAGACCCATCAGGCCACCCCCCAGGATCAGCACGGAGTCGGAGGGCGGGGTGGCGGTAGCCGTCATCGCCAGGACATCTTCGGGGCCATCATCTCTTGCACCATTGAGCCCTGCGGCGGCGCCGGATGGCAACGGCATCAGGGACTGATCGGGCTCACTGAGGCCCAGATCGATCAGCGGCGGCAGGCCGCGCCGGCGACGCCAGGCACACCCACACCACCAGCGACCGTCCCAGCAGCGTCACGGCCACCGGTTCCGCCCCCAGCTGCTGCATGGGCAGCAGCGGATACCAGAACGGTTCCAGGCGCTGAAGCAGCGGATCCATCGGCGAAGGGGCCTTGGCAGCCTGCGAATCTCAGCCTCCTAGGATGGGCACCAACTTGGTTGGAGTGCGTTGAGAATGGCTGGAGGCACGGCAACACAGGCCCCCTGGGAAGCCGTGATCGGCCTGGAAACCCACGTTCAGCTGGACACCGACAGCAAGATCTTCAGCTGCGCCTCCACCGCCTTCGGCGACGATCCCAATTCCCACATCGATCCGGTGGTCTGCGGGTTGCCGGGCACCCTGCCGGTGCTCAATCAAAAGGTGCTCGAGTACGCGGTGAAGGCTTCGCTGGCCCTGAATTTGCAGGTGGCTGAGCACAGCAAGTTCGATCGCAAGCAGTATTTCTATCCCGATCTGCCCAAGAATTATCAGATCTCCCAGTACGACGAGCCGATCGCTCAGGATGGCTGGATTGAAGTGGAAGTTGCTGAAAAAGGCAAGGACACCTATCTCAAGACGATCGGCATTGAGCGGCTGCACATGGAGGAGGACGCTGGCAAGCTGGTGCATGCCGGCAGCGATCGTCTGGCCGGCTCCACCCATTCGCTGGTGGATTACAACCGCGCCGGCGTTGCCCTGGCTGAAATTGTCTCCAAGCCTGATCTGCGCACCGGCCGCGAAGCGGCGGAATATGCCTCGGAGATTCGCCGGATCATGCGCTATCTGGGGGTCAGCGACGGCAACATGCAGGAGGGATC
>JAPLID010000126.1:0-18518 GCA_026389285.1 Cyanobacteriota bacterium | reverse complement strand
GTGATGTGAACATCTCGGTGCGGCGCGGGCCCGATGCGCCCTTCGGCACCAAGGTGGAGATCAAGAACATGAACTCCTTCTCGGCGATTCAGAAGGCGATCGACTACGAAATCGCCCGCCAGATCAAGGCCTACGAGTCCGGCGAACCGGTGGTGCAGGAAACCCGCCTCTGGGATGAGAGCAAGCAGCTGACCAAGAGCATGCGCTCCAAGGAGGGTGCCAGCGACTATCGCTACTTCCCCGATCCCGATCTGGGGCCGATCGAGGTGAGCGATCAACAGCGCGAAGCCTGGCGCAGCCAGCTGCCGGAGCTGCCTGCCACCAAGCGCCATCGCTACGTCGAGCAGTTCGGGCTCTCGATCTACGACGCCCGCGTGCTCACCGATGAGCGGCCGATGGCCGAGTATTTCGAGGCCACCGTGACGGCCGGAGGCGATGCCAAGGCTGTGGCCAACTGGATCACCGGTGACATCGCCGCCTACGTCAATGCCAACCGGCTGGCCTATGGCGAGCTGCCGCTGCGGCCGGCCCAGCTGGCCGAGCTGGTGGGCCTGATTGAGGACGGCGCCATTAGCGGCAAGATCGCCAAGGAAATCCTGCCGGAGCTGTTGCAGCAAGGCGGATCAGCCCGCGCCATTGTCGACACCAGGGGCCTGGGCATGATCAGTGATCCGGCGGCGATCTCGGCGATCGTCGAGGAGCTGCTGGCGGCCCATCCCGAGGAGGTGGCGGCCTTCCGGGGCGGCAAGACCAAGCTGCAGGGCTTTTTCGTGGGGCAGCTGATGAAGAAGACCGGCGGCAAGGCCGATCCGAAGCTCTCCAATCAGATCCTCAATCAGAGATTGAAGGAGTGAGCTCCGGGTCCAACTCCGCCATGACTGGGGCCGGTGCTCAACCTACTCGAGTGAGACCCATCGTTTGATTGGCAAAGAGAAGCCCCGGCTGAGCTGCTGACCGGGGCTTCAGGAGGAGCGTTGGCCGGTTGATTCGATCGCAGCAGAAGGCCGATGGACGCATATCCCCAAGTATTAAATAAAACCACCATTTGCCCATGTCGGCGCAGGAAAGCTATAATCCCAGCGCACTTAAAGGCAAATCTAGTGTCGGAATCCCAATTCGAGTTTGGCAGTGTTGAAAACAAGCAATTCAACTCCCTCGCCAAGTATTGCGTCATTTCGGCATTGGCTTTGGTCGCCTACGCGATAGCCAATGCCTCATTCCTTTTAAACGTGGTCGCAAGCGGCAAAGTCGCTCTGATGGTGCGAACGCTTGATGATGCTTTCGTAACGCTGGCCTCTTTCTTTGCGGCCTATCAGCTCAATCAAGCCGCCAGGGGCTTCCGTAAGATTGTCAACACTCAAGGCGATGACCTTAGCCTTCTGAATCTTTCAAGTAAGAAGTTGAAGCTTGTGTTTGCAAGCCTGGCGATCATGCTGGTCTCGCTGGCCGTCCGCTTCATTCTCGACTATCCCGCTCTGATCAACTGGATCAAAGCCGCCTGATCGCGATGCGATGCCAGGTCGGCATTGGCCATGCTTTTTGATGGCGCCATGGACACCAGCGGCTGATCACCAAGTGGTTCCGGGTCCCGGTGGGTCGCAACAACTGAGCTGCTGCGCCACCTGCGCCACCAGCTCCTCGGCCGCTCCGCGGTTGTCGATCAGCCGATCGACCAGGGGGCGCTTGCGCTCCAGGGGCCACTGGGCGCCGATGCGGGCACGGGCCTGCGCCTCGGACAGGGAGCTGCGGCTCATCAGCCGGTTCAGCTGTTGTTCCGGATCACAGTCCACCAACCACACCTCGCTGCAGAGGTCCTGCAGGCCGGCCTCGAACAGCAACGGGATCATCAGCACCAGCACCGGCGCCTCCTCCAGCCGGTCCAGCTCCAGGGCGAAACGCCGGCGCACCAGCGGGTGAACCAGCTGCTCCAGCCATTGCCGCTCGGCGGCATCGGCAAACACGATCTGCCCCAGGGCCGCCCGGTCGATGGTCGGGGCTATTGGTTCGCTCTGCTCCGCCCTCGGCTCGCTTCCGGTGGCCAGCACCGCCGCGCCATAGCGGGCCAGCACCGCATCGTTGGCGGCCGTGCCTGGGGCCAGGGCCTCCCGGGCATAGAGGTCGGCGTCGAGCACGGGCAGGCCGAAGCGGCTGCTCAGCAAGGCCCCCACCGTGCTCTTGCCGCTGGCGATGCCGCCGGTGAGGCCGATGCGGCGCTGCTTCATTGCCACTTCTTTCAGCGCCATGCCCTTCAGCGCAAAAGCTGGCGCAGGGCCCGACCCAGCAGCACCAGCAGGTCGGTCTCCAGCAGGGAGCGCTGCGGTGAGCCGTTCTCCAGGGCCACCAGGCCCTCCAGCCTCAGGCGCAGTTCCTCCGCTTGCCGCGACTCCCGCTGTTCCTGCCGCAGCCGTTCCTGCTCGCTCTGTTGCTCGTGGCGCAGGCCACCGCCGGCCCGGGTCCACTCCAGCAACTGCCGCAGTTCGCCCGGATCGAGCCAGGTGCCGTGGCTGCGGCAGCGATCGACGATCACGCCGCTGCGTTTGCCGAACAGGCTGCGGTTCATCATGTCGCCGCAGGCGGGGCAGGCCCGGTAACGCAGGGCTCCCGGCTGGCTGCGCGGTGACTCCACCAGGCTGTTGAGCAGGGGGGTGTCCACCTCCCACACGGGACCCACGGCTTCGCGCAGCAGCTGCTGCAGGGTGCCGTGCTCCAGAAACAGGCCGAGGCAGGTGGGACAGCGATCCAGGCTGATCGCCGAGGGATGGCTCAGCTGGATGGCCTCCAGCGGTCCATGGCCGTCGGGGCAGTGCAGATCGGCCCGGGGCCCGCTCGCTTCGGCCTTGGCCCAGCCCTCCAGATCAACATCCACATAGCTGCCGCAGTAGGCACAGCGGGGGCCGCCGTCCTGCAGCGGTGCCGAGCAGCAGGGGCAGTTCATGGGGCCGCTGGCGCTGGTGCTCCAGCCTCCCCGCGTCCAGGCCCTGGCGCGGGGCCATCCGGCTGGCTGGGGGCTGAGCCGGCCGGTTGGGGTGTGGTTGGGCTGAACGGCGTTGCCGGCAGGGGCGTCTTCAGAGGCGTTGGCAGCGGAGGTGGCAGCGGTGGTGCCAGGTGCCCCCGCCCGCCGCTGCGCCGCGCGTCGGCGCTGGCTCCCTTCCCGGCGCCCTCGGCGCCCCCGAACACCCTGCCGCTGCGGCGATCGAGTGCGGCTTCCACTTCCGCCGGCAGGGTGAGGTTCTCGATCAGCAGGGTGGGGATCTCCAGCCCCAGCTCCTGCACCTCCTCCAGCAGGCCCAGGCGCAGATCGCGGGCCAGCTCGTCGTAGCGGCCGGCCAGATCGAGGATCGAATGGTTCGCCTTGCCCAGGGAGTCGGCCAGGCGGCTGACGATCAGGTTGCGCAGCTGGTCGCTGAGGGTCTGGAGGTTGACCTGCCCCTGATTGCCGGTGACCTCACGGATCAGCCAGCTGGGGTCGTTGACCCGCAGGGTGAAGCTGCCGAAGCCCCGCAGCCGCACCGGCCCCAGTTCCGGATCGCGCACGATCAGGGGATGGCGGGTGCCCCATTTGAGATCGGTGAACAGGCGGGTGGCCACGAAGTACACCTCCGCCTTGAACGGGCTCTCGCCGCCGAAGGGCAGGGAGAGCAGGCTGGTCAGGATCGGCAGATTGCGGGTGGCCAGCACGTGGCGGCCCGGCCCGAAGCTGTCGGTGATGCGGCCCTCGCGGACGAACACGGCCCACTGGCCTTCGCGGACGATCAGCTGGGAGCCCAGCCGCAGGGCATTGTCCTGGCGATCGAAGCGCCAGACGACCGTGCCTGCCTGGCCGGGACAGCCATCGTCGGCCCATTCGACGATGTCCGGGCCCTCGCCACGGATCGGCCGCCACTGCTGGTCCTTCGGCATGCTGAGCGGCCCACCGGGTTGGTTGCGGGTCTGCAATCAGGTTAAGGGGCCCGTCGGGTTGGCCCATCCGGCTGGACAGACGCTCCGCCAGCGATCAGGATTGACGTTTGAACTGCGGCAGCGCATGTCGCCTGCTGATCCCTCCTCGTCTGCCGGCCCCGGGGGCGACGACGGCCTACTGGGCAGCCAGATCTGGCTGCTCGACGACGACAAGGCTCTCTGCCGCCTGCTGGAGCCGATCCTGAACAGCAGGGGCTGGCGGCCGCGCAGCTTCCATCGCCCCGATGACCTGCTCGGCGCCCTCGAGGCTGGCCCCCCCGATCTGCTGGTGCTCGATCAGATGCTGCCGGACAAGCCCGGCACCCATGTGCTGGCCAATCTGCGTAAGGCGGGCTGGCGCTTCCCAGTGCTGATGCTCTCAGCCCTGGGGGCGCCGGCCGATCGCATCTGCGGCCTGGAGGTGGGGGCCGATGACTACCTCGCCAAGCCCTTCCTGCCGCGGGAGCTGCAGCTGCGCATCGAGAAGTTGCTGCAGCAGCATCCGCGGCGGCGCCAGGCCCAGCGGCTGGAGGGAGCCTTCTCGATGGGGCGGCTCCAGTTTGAGCCCGCCCAGTGCCGGCTCACGGGGGCTGATGGGTTGCAGTACCCGGTCAGTCGCGGAGCCGTGGCCCTGCTGCTGGCCTTCTGCCAGGCCCCCGATCAGGTGCTCAGCCGGGATCACCTGTTGCTGGCGAGCGGCAGCCTGGTGGATGCCAACACCAGCCGCAGCCTCGATGTGCGTCTCTCAAGGCTGCGGCGCCTGCTGGAGTCGATCTCGGAGGGCACGGTGCGGATCGAGACCGTGCGCGGCCTGGGCTATCGCCTCCATCTGGACTCCCCCCCTTGTCGCTGATCCCGCGCCGGCAGGAGCCCCCCCTGCACCTGAGCGTCGGCGATCGCCGGCGTCTGCTGGTCTATGGCCTGGTGGGCATCCTGGTCAGTTTGTTGTTGCTGCTGCCCCTGCGCTGGTGGTTGCTGGAGCAGCCCGTGGGTGGGTTGGTCTGGGGGATGTTGTGGGGCGGGCTGGTGGTGCTGCTGGGTCTGTTGCTGGGGCTGCTGGCCTATCTGCGGCGCTGGGTGGAACTGCCCCTGGCCGAGCTGGTGCGCGGCTTGCCCCAGGAGGCGGCACCCCGCATTGATCTGGTGCCGGAGGAAGGCTTTGCGCCCCTGCGGCTGCTGAGCCTGCGGATCAACCGTCTGCTGGAGCAGCTCAACAGCGATGCGGTGGCCCGTGAGGCGCTGCTGCGGGGGCTGGTGCACGATCTGCGCGGACCGCTGACCCGGCTGATCCTGAGGGTGGAGCAGCTGCGGCTGGAGAGTGAGGTGGAGCCCGGCATCATTCAGGGCCTGCAAGGCGACATCGAGGCCCTGCGCAACCTCAGCGATCAGCTGGCGGCGCTCTCCGATGACGAACCGCTGGAGAACCGGGCGGTGGTGCTCGCCCTCGATGATCTCTGCCATCGCATCGCCGATACCTATGGCCATGGCCGGGTCGTGGTTCGCACGCCACGGCTGATCGTGCGGCTGGATCGGGGTTCTCTGCAGCGTACGCTCAACAACCTGATCGACAACGGCCTTGAGTACGGCCAGCCGCCGGTGCAAATCTCAGCCCGGCTGGCGCGGCAGGGCCTGCTGATCACCGTGGAGGATCACGGTCACGGCATGCGCTCGTCGGAACTGCTGTCGATGGTGCATCTGCCCCGGGCCGATGACCGGCAGGAAAGCCAGCATCGCGGCCTGGGGCTCTCGATCGCCCAGCACTTCTGCCGCCGCCATGGCGGGGTGCTGCATCTGGGGCAGTCCTCCCTGGGAGGGCTGGCGGTGGAGCTGCATCTGCCCCTGACGGTGCTGGTGAGCAGCACGGATCGGCGCCGCCAGCCACGGGTGGCCAGCCCATCCGAGGAGCCGGACCCCTCCTCGGCAGGATGAAGGCAGCGACGTTGTGATCTTGAGCCCTTCCCCCCTGCCTCCTGGCTGGCAGCCGATCTCCGGCGGCCTCACCGCCCCCGAGGGTTTTCTGGCCGCCGGCATCACCGCCGGTCTCAAGCCGAGCGGCAATCCTGATCTCTCGCTGTTGCTGGCACCGGCCGGGGCGGTCTGCGCCGGTAGCTTCACCCTCAACCGGGTGCGGGCCGCCTGTGTGGATCTCTGCGCCGAGCGGCTGCAGAGCAGCGGCGGCCGGGCCCGGGCCGTGCTCACCAATTCGGGCCAGGCCAATGCCTGCACTGGCGAGCGGGGCCTGGCCGACAGCCTGAAGGCGACGGCGGAGCTGGCCGGGCGGCTGGCTCTGGCGGCAGAGGAGGTGCTGATCTGTTCCACCGGTGTGATCGGTGTGCCGATCCCGATCGACACCCTGATTCAAGGCCTTGATCCCCTGGTGGCGGCCCTGAGCGAGGCGGGCGGTGAGGCGGCGGCCCGGGCGATCCTGACCACCGATCTGGTGGATAAGCAGATCGCCCTGGAGGCCAATCTCGGCGGCCGGCGGGTGCGGATCGGCGGCATGGCCAAGGGTTCGGGGATGATCCACCCCGACATGGCAACGATGCTGGGCTATCTCAGTTGTGATGCCGGCGTGCCGGCCGATGTCTGGCAGGCGAGGGTGAAGCGCGCGGTGGATCGCTCGTTCAATGCGATCACGGTGGACGGCGACACCAGCACCAATGACTCGTTCCTGGCGTTTGCAGCCGGAGAGGATCTGTCACCCGAGCATCACGACGCCCTGGAGTCCGGCCTGACGGCGGTGTCGCAGCATCTGGCCCGGGCGATCGCCCGCGACGGCGAAGGGGCCACCTGCCTGCTCGAGGTGCGTGTCAGCGGCGCGGCAGGCGCCGGGGAGGCCCGCCGCATCGCCCGCACCATCTGCGGTTCGTCCCTGGTCAAGTGCGCCGTCCATGGCCGCGACCCCAACTGGGGCCGGATCGTGGCGGCCGCCGGGCGGGCCGGGGTGCCCCTGGATCCGGAGGCGGTGGCCCTGTGGCTGGGAGAGCACCAGCTGATGCAAGCTGGCCAGCCGCTGGCCTTCGATCGCCCGGCCGCCAGCCGCTACATGAAGGATCGCGCCGCCGCCGCCTATCTGCTCGATGACACCGTGCTGATCCGCCTCAAGGTGGGCGAAGGCCCCGGCGAGGGAGTGGCCTGGGGGTGTGATCTCTCGGATCAGTATGTGCGCATCAACGCCGATTACACGACCTGATCCTGAACGGTTGCACCGCCCGGTCCAGCAGCGCCATCGTTCATGCAGGGTGGATGCCCCGGAAAGCAGGCGACAGGCCTGGGCATGGTGGCGTGGATGGGATGCGGGATCTGGGCACAGCTTGTGCTGGGTTAGAGGGTATGAAGGCTGTCAGGCGTTCAGTTGCCTATGGAGTTCATTCATTCCTTCTTGCTCGACAGCGTTGAGCTTTTTTCTGGAAGCAAAGAAACGCCTGGCAGTAGCGGTTGCAAGGGCCTGGATTTCAGGGCTCATGGTTGACAGCTCTGCGACCAGTTGCTTGTATTTTGGCGTCGAAGGAACGGCCATGTCGTTGATGCTGTCATTGATCATTTGATCGGTGAGTCTGGGGTCCGGGCAAAGGGTTTTATAGGTGTCAATCATGGCGTTTCTCTCTTCGATCATAAGCCGCCTGTCGCCTTTGCCGAGATACAGAAGAACGCCCATCACGGGGTACAGATCCCCATGCATTCTGTCCAGTAATCCAAAGGCGGAATCCTTTCGTGCTGCGTCAAAGTCCGCCATGATATCGCTCGTAATTTCGCCGCTGCTGCAGTTGGTCCATTGCAATACACGAGATATGTGAAAGGTTCTGCGGGCCTGGCGGAGATGGCAATAGGCATACAGCATGTCTCCTTCCATCCTGGTAATGGTGATTCTTCGGTCTGTCACCATGCCATTGCGATCGGTGTAGGTAATCTTGTAGTCAGGTAAATAGGGATGTGGTGGGACTGCGCTGTCTTGCCTTCCCCAAGCTGGGGACTGCGGTAGTGGTGGAGGTAGTGGTGGCTTGAGCGGCGGGCGAATTCCAGTCGTGCTGCCGGATGTTTTCGGCGGTTTTGAGGGCGGGGTGCGGAGATGATTGTTCCCAGATGCCTGACTGGCAAGAGCCCCGAGAAGAACATAAAGAAATGCCAGCACAAGAATGAGAAGTAGGATGGTCACGAAAGGCTTTCATGGTTAGCTCCATGCTAGTAAAGAGGTAAGGATTGTCAATCGGCGGCATGAGTTCGTGCCATGCAACAAACCCATAGTCGCTATGGCCACGCGATGCATGCTGTGCCATGTGCTTGGGATCTCCGTTTTTGCTGTCTCTGAGGTTTTGGCCGCCCATCCACGATCAGGGACGGCGGTGTAGCCCGTGTCTGTCAGTTTGGCTGTAATCAGTCGACAGTCAGCCGGAAGTGGATGGGGGCTCAATGGCTTTTGGTGAGGCCAGTATTGACGAAGATCTTTTCTATGTGGATCTGGAGTGGCATGTGCACCAGAGCTGGTGCACATGCCACGGGCAGGGATCTACGGGTGCATCTGTATGCCTGGATCAATCGGCTGCTGGAGGACAGGGTGATCGATGCCCTCCGTGCTCCCTATCCGATGATTTCTGGGCTTGATCGCGAGAAGCTTGTCCTGCTCCCATTATATTCAACCGATCTGGTTCTGCTCGCTCGCTCGGATTGTCTGCTGGCCAACGAGCGAGATCTGTCTCAGCTTGATGTGGAGTTGACCACGCGCATGGGCTCTCTCGATTTTGTGCTGATTGAAGCCGGCTCCTGCAGCCTCAAGGCCGACAGCCAGATGTTTTCTCCCTAGGCCGGGCCTGGTTCTGGATTGGGCTATCGCTATTGGGGGACGTCGCTTTCGTCATTCGCTGGCCTCAAGGTTCTTGACTACAAGCTCGCCGCTCCCTATGCGGAGTTTCTGGTTGTCCGGCGCGAGTGGGAGCAGCATGCTGAAACCTTGCGCCTGTTGCGTTCATTTGCTGATGGTCTGGCCGGCCGATCCACCCAGCTCCGCGATGAGAAGTAGTTGTCTGTCCATTGCTGGGACCAGGGGCTTGGCGAACGGCGGCCCTGATCCCAGGTGGCGCAGCCGTTCTTGATCGGTCTGCTCGTCAAGGCACGCCGATGCGCCGCTCTGACACGGGTTCGGGGCCTCGTTCAGGGTTTCGTCATCGCTGTGCCTGGCTCAGGCGCTCGGCGACGGTGGCTTTCGCTTGGCCCGCCTGGCCCCTCCCAGGGGAGAGAATGGCGTCAAGAAAACGGCGACGCCGCCGCTGGCTGCCCTGATGTCCCAGTCCCCGTCCGCCAGCACCATCCAGCCCCCGCCGCGGCGCCGGCAGGCGGGCCGCAGCCGCTGGAGCTGGAGTCGGGCCGTTGGCCTGGGCCTTTGTTTCGGGCTGGGCTATGCCCTCACCCTGCGGCTGCTGGAACTGCCGATGGCCTCGGGCTGGAAGGGCATCCAGCGCTTTGGCGTCAAGGCCTTCCCGGGCACCGAGCTCGACAGCCTCAGGCGCCAGTTCGGCGATCGCCAGGAGCAGATCCGCGGCGATCTGGATCTGTTGGAACTTGAGCGCCAGCAGCAGCGCAATGCGGCCGAGCTCGGCAAGCGCCAGGCCGAGATGGAGGCCCGCGAACAGAGCGAGTCCCAGCAGCAGCAGAACGAGGAGGAGCGCCAGCGGCTCGAAACCTTGCAGCAGGAGCCCCCCGAGTTCAATCCCCCGCTGACGACCGAGCCCTCTCCGGAACTGCCGCCGCCCGCGGCTCCGGTCCTGAGCACCCCTTCCCTGCCGCCTCCGCCCGCACCCGTTTCCCCGGCCCCGGACGCGCCCGCCGCCAATACGCCGACTACTCCCTAGATCTGGCACAGTTCAGCCATCAATCCCATCCGTCGATGAGCGCGCCCCAGTCCCTGCTCCAGGCCGCCATCGGCCGGTTGGCCGCCCGCGTCGGCAGCGGCCTGGCGGACACCGCCGCCGGGCTGGCAGTGCTGGCTCAGGATGCGCCGGCCCGGCTGCAACAGGAGTGGCAGCTGTTCTGGGAAGAGGTGGAGCTGGAGGCCGAACGCCTGGAGCGCGGCGAGGCCGCTGAGGCCAACGCGTCCTCCTCCGTAGCCGGGCCCCCGTCATCGTGGGCAGCCTCCCCGGGGGCAACCTCTGCGGGACCATCGTCCTGGCGGCCCACCAGCACTGACCCCCAGGAGCAGATCGACGCCTTGCGGGCCCAGGTGGCGGCCCTGGCGCGTCGGCTTGAGCGGCCAGCGTCTTGATGGTGTCGTCGTCCTGGTGGTTGCGTCTGGCCCGGTCGCTGCGGATCTGGCGGCTGGCGATCCGGCTGATGGCCGGTCTGTGGTGGGATGGCCGCCGCTGGAGCTATCCCGGCGGCTACAGCCCCGAAAAACGTGCTGGGCGGCAGCGCCGCACCGCCCAGTGGCTGACGGCCGAGTTCCTGGCGCTGGGGTCGGCCTTCATCAAGCTGGGCCAGTTGCTGTCGGCGCGGCCCGATGTGCTGCCGGCCGATGTGGTCGAGGAGCTGGCCCATCTGCAGGACCAGGTGCCGGCCTTCCCCTTCTCCGTGGTTCAGGCGACGCTGGAGGCGGAACTCGGTGATCGTTGCGCCGAGATCATCGATCTCGAGGAGTTGCCGCTCGGCTCGGCCAGTTTGGCCCAGGTGCATCGCGCCAGCCTGCGCAGCGGTCGTCAGGTGGTATTCAAAGTGCAGCGCCCCGGCCTGGAGCGCCTGTTCCGGCTCGACCTGGAGGTGCTGCAGCAGGTGGCGGCGGCGGTGCAGCGCCATCCCCGCTGGGGTCAGGGCCGCGACTGGATCGGCATCGCCAAGGAATGCCGTCGCGTCTTGCTGCGGGAGCTGGATTTCCGGCTCGAGGCCGAATATGCCGCCCGCTTCCGCCAGCAGTTTCTCGATGATCCGGGCATTCGCATTCCGGCCGTGATCTGGGAGCTCAGCTCCCGTCGTGTGCTCTGTCTCGACTATCTGCCCGGCATCAAGATCACCGACCGGCCGGCCCTGCTGGCGGCCGGCATCGATCCATTACGACTTCGGCATGATGGGCCAGATCTCCGAACGGCTGCGCAGCCGCATCGGCCGCATGGTGCGGGCGGCGGCGGGCCGCGATGCCTCGGCCCTGGTGGAGGAGCTGCAGCAGGCCGGTGTGATCGCCAGCGGCATCGAAACCGGTCCGGTGCGCCGTCTGGTGCGGCTGATGCTCAATGAAGCCCTCACCCCGCCGCTCAGCACCAATGTGCTGGGCAAACTTTCGGCCGATCTGTATGACCTCGTCTACGGCCAGCCCTTCCGCCTGCCCCCCGAGCTGATCTTCGTGATGCGGGCCCTTTCCACTTTCGAGGGGGTGGGCCGCAGCCTCGATCCGGGCTTTAGCCTGATGGCGATTGCCCGTCCTTACCTGCTGCCCCTCATGACCGCCAGCGGTAACGGCCCCAACGATCTGTTCAACGAAATCTCCCGCCAGGCGGCCGAGGTGGGTAGCCGGGCCCTGGGGATTCCGCGCCGGCTCGATGAGAGCCTCGCGCGCATCGAGCAGGGGGATCTGCAGGTGCAGATCCGTGCCGGTGAAACCGACCGCCTGCTGCGGCGCCTGGCCCTGGCCCAACAGGCGGCGGGCCAGGCCTTTCTGCTGGGGGGGCTGGCCGTGGCGGCCTCGCTGCTGGCTGCCAGCACGCGCCCGGCCCTGGCCGCCGTGCCCCTGCTGCTGGGGCTGCCGGTGGGCATGGGCTGGTTGAAGCTCCAGGCCCGCCTCAAGCGGGATGGACGTCTGGATCAGCTGCCCGCGATCAAGGCCGAATGAAGCGGCCCGGCTCACAGGCCGGGCCAGGGACTCCAGCAGCCCGGAGCTCAGCTGGCTGTGCTCGGCACCTGACCGTTGGGGGTGAGCTTGTCAATCACCTGGGGAAGGGCCTGGGCAATGAAGCTGGAGGCCTGGCTGGGGTCGACGCCCATCTTCTGGGCTAACTCCTGCACCTGGGAGCTGCCCAGCACCTGGTTGATCGTGTCGGCGGTGATCTGCTTGTTCTCGCCGGTGCTCACCCAGCTGGAGAAGACATCGGCGGCACCGCCTTTCTGGAACTTGTCGGCCAGCCCGGTGACGCCGCCATTGGTTTGCAGGAACTGGTTGAGAGCCGCTGCCTTGTCACCGGCGACGGCGGAGACGACACCGCCGATCAGATCATCGAAAAGGGCCATGGAGCGGGAATGGGGATGAACCGTGTCTAACGATGGGCAACAGGGCCGCGGAGATCACGGACTTTAAGGATTGCTTAGGGATTGCTCAGGGGCTGGCGGCTCCCCTGTGCACATGCCTCAGCACAGATCACCGGCGACGAGTGCCTGATGGGCGGTGCGGTTCAGCCCTTGCCGCGGGGCCCCCGATCCTCGACGCCGGCGTAGATGGCCTGGCTACCCAGTTCATCTTCGATGCGCAGCAGCTGGTTGTACTTGGCGACCCGGTCGCTGCGGCTGAGGGAGCCGGTCTTGATCTGGCCGGCCTTAGTGGCTACCGCCAGGTCGGCGATGGTGGTGTCCTCGGTTTCGCCGGAGCGATGGCTGATGACACTGGTATAGCCGGCGCGGCCGGCCAGGTCGATCGCCTGCAGGGTTTCGGTGAGCGAGCCAATTTGATTCACCTTGATCAGGATCGAGTTGGCCACGCCCTGTTCGATGCCCTGTTGCAGGCGGGCGGTGTTGGTGACGAACAGGTCATCGCCCACCAGCTGCACGGTGGAGCCCAGCTTGCGGGTCAGCAGGTCCCAGCCCTCCCAGTCGTCTTCCGCCAGGCCGTCCTCGATCGAGACGATCGGGTAGCGGCTCACCAGGGCCGCCAGCTGGTCCACCATCTCGGCGCTGCTATAGCTGCCACCGCCGAACGCATAGCGGCCGTCCTTGAAGAACTCGGTGCTGGCCACGTCCAGGGCCAGGGAGATCTGGTCGCCGGGGCGGTAGCCGGCCTTCTCGATCGCCTGCACCAGGATGTCGCCGGCCTGGTCATTGCCCAGGTCGGGGGCGAAGCCGCCCTCATCACCCACTGCGGTGGACATGCCCCGCTCGTGCAGCAGACCCTTGAGGGTGTGGAACACCTCGGCGCCCCTCCGCAGCGCTTCGCGGAAACTGCCGGCACCGTGCGGCACGATCATGAATTCCTGGAAGTCCCGGCTGTTCGAGGCGTGGGCGCCGCCGTTGATCACGTTCATCAGCGGCACCGGCAGCAGATTGGCCATCGGGCCGCCCAGGTAGCGGTAGAGAGGCAGGCCCAGGGCCTTGGCGGCGGCGTGGGCGTTGGCCAGGCTCACGGCCAGGATCGCGTTGGCCCCCAGGGCCGATTTGTTGTCGCTGCCGTCCAGTTCGTTCATGGCCGCATCCACGGCCGACTGGTCGAGGGAGCTGAGGCCGCAGAGGGCCGGGGCGATGCGCTCCTCGATGTTTTCGACGGCCTTGCTGACCCCCTTGCCGAAGTAGGCCTTGCCGCCATCGCGCAGTTCGTGGGCCTCATGGGCGCCGGTGCTGGCGCCGCTGGGCACGATCGCCCGGCCGCTGGCCCCGCCTTCGAGCCACACTTCCGCTTCCACCGTGGGGGTCCCGCGGGAATCGAGCACCTCCCGGGCGATGATCGAATCGATCACGAGGTCGAGGGAATCGAGCACGGAACTAACAGATGGCAGTACAAGCGATCTTATGGGTCGCCCCGGTCATTCCCGGTGTGACGATGGGCACCAACCGCAAGTTCAGGGGCAGACGCCTCCGCGGCCCCCATCAGCTCGGCTCGCCACAATGACCCTCTCCTGAAACCGTCCGGGTTCAGGAGTTGCGTACCCGTTCCCTCCCTTCTCTTCCCAGTCCAACCATGCGTTTGCTCCACACCATGCTGCGCGTCGGGGATCTGGACCGCTCGATCGCCTTCTATACCGAGTTGCTGGGCATGCGGCTGCTGCGCCGCTCCGATAACAGCCAATACCGCTACACCCTGGCCTTCGTGGGCTATGGCGACGAGGCGGAAACGGCGGTGCTGGAGCTCACCTACAACTGGGACACCGATCACTACGAGCTGGGCACGGCCTTCGGTCATCTGGCCATCAGCTGCCCGGACATCGTCGCCACCTGTGCGCTGATCAGTGCTGGCGGCGGGAAGGTGGTGCGGGAACCTGGCCCGGTCAAGGGGGGCACTTCGGTGATCGCCTTCGTGGAGGATCCCGATGGCTATCGCATCGAGCTGATCGAACGGCGTACCCCGGTCGCTTCCTCCTCCCCTGCCGAACCGGCTGCGGCCTGAGTCCCTTTCCCCTGAGCGTTGCAGCGTGACCCCCAGCCCCTCGGTCAGCCTCACCACGGATCCGGATCGCTTCAGCGAGCAGGCCTGGGAGCTGCTGCTCGCCAGTCAGGACGTCGCCCGGCGTTGGCGCCATGGGGCGATGGATGTGGAGCATCTGTTGCTCACCCTGCTGCGCGACAGGCGCTGCGCCAGCTGGATCGATCCGCTGCCGCTCGATGTCGATCGTCTGTTGGATCGCCTGGAGAGTTTCTGCGCCGATCAGCCTGAGGGCGCGGGCAGGACCCTCTACATCGGCGATGCGCTCGAGAATCTGCTGGAGGCGGCCGATCGCCGTCGGGCCGCCTGGGGCTCACGGCTGATCGATGTCCCCCATCTGCTGCTGGCCCTGCTCGACGACCGCCGCATCGCCGCCACGCTGCTGGCGGAAGAAGGCCTCAGCGAAGATCTGCTGCTGCGCCAGTGGCGCCCCGCGGTGGCGACGGCACCTGCGGATCTGCCCTCGCCCGGGGGGCGCGCCGCACCGGCAGCCGCCTCAGCTGCCGCGATGCTGCCGCGAGCCCAGGAGCCGGGCGCTGGCGCCGGCCCCAGCCGGGATCGGCCCCGCGCCGCCGTCGAACCGGCCGTTGAACCCACGCTGCGGCTTGAGCCCGAGGGTGAGGCGGACGGGGAGCGCTCGGCGCTGGAGCGCTTCGGCCGGGATCTCACCGCCGCCGCCCGGGACGGCACGCTCGATCCGGTCGTCGGGCGGGACACGGAGATCCGCCGGCTGATCCAGGTGCTCTCGCGGCGCAGCAAGAACAATCCGGTGCTGATCGGCGAGCCCGGCGTCGGCAAGACTGCCGTGGCCGAATCCCTGGCCCAGCGCATCGTCGCCGGCGAGGTGCCCGATGCCCTGCGGGGCCTGCGGCTGGTGGCCCTCGATCTGGGTGCCCTGATCGCCGGCGCCAAGTTTCGCGGCCAATTCGAGGAACGGCTGCGGGCCGTGCTGGAGGAGGTGCGCCAGGCCGACGGCAGTGGCGGGGACGCCCCCGGCCAACGCGGTGGGGTGGTGCTGTTCATCGACGAACTGCACAACGTGGTGGCGGGGGAGCGCTCCGGCCCCGATGCCGCCAGCATCCTCAAGCCGGCCCTGGCCCGGGGCGATCTGCGCTGCATCGGCGCCACCACCCCCGAGGATTACCGCCGCAGCATCGAGAAGGATCCGGCCCTGGAGCGCCGCTTCCAGCAGGTGGTGATCCGCGAGCCCGACCAGGACACCTGCGTGCAGATCCTGCGGGGCCTGAAGGAGCGCTATGAGCTGCACCACGGCGTCACGATCACCGATGGCGCCTTGACGGCAGCGGCCCGGTTGGCGGCTCGCTACATCAGCGATCGCTGCCTGCCGGATTCGGCCATCGATCTGGTCGATGAGGCCGCCGCCCAGCTGAAGATGGAGGTCACCTCCAAGCCCCAGCTGGTGGAGGCCGCCGAGGCGGATCTGCGGCGGGTGGAGCTGGCCCTGCTCTCGGCCGAGACGGCCCCGCTGGAGGAGCGGGTGCAGCTGCAGGAGCAGCGCCGCCGGGCCCACGAGCAGCTGGAGGGTTTGCAGGAGCGCTGGGCCGGTGAGCGGGAGCGGCTGGCCGAATTGCGGGAGTTGCTGCAGCAGGACGAGGCCCTGCGCCACGCAATCGCCGAGGCCGAGCGCGACGGTGATCTGGAGGAGGCCGCCCGCCTGGAATATGACCAGCTGCATGGGGTGCAGCAGCGGCGCCTGGAGCTGGAGGCCCTGATGGAGGCCGAACCGATGCTGCGCGAGCAGGTGGAGGAGGGCGATATCGCCGATGTGGTGGCCCGCTGGACCGGCATTCCGGTGCAGCGGCTGCTGGCCGGCGAGCGGCAGAAGCTGCTCGATCTGGAGCTGCGCCTGGGGGAGCGGGTGATCGGCCAGCCCGAGGCGGTGGCGGCGGTGGCGGCGGCGATCCGGCGCGCCCGGGCCGGCATGCAGGCCCCGACCCGGCCGGTGGGCTCCTTCCTGTTCCTGGGGCCCACCGGCGTCGGTAAGACCGAGCTGGCCAAGGCGCTGGCGGCGGCCCTGTTCGACGAGGAGGAGGCCCTGGTGCGCCTGGACATGAGTGAGTTCATGGAGCGCAACGCCGTGGCGCGGCTGGTGGGGGCGCCGCCGGGGTATGTGGGCTACGAGGAGGGCGGCCAGCTCACCGAGGCGGTGCGGCGCCGGCCCTATGCGGTGCTGCTGCTCGATGAGGTGGAGAAGGCCCATCCCGAGGTGTTCAACCTGCTGCTGCAGGTGCTCGATGACGGCCGCCTCACCGACTCCCAGGGCCGCACCGTCGATTTCCGCCACACCGTGGTGATCATGACCAGCAATCTGGCCAGCCGCGCCATCCTCGATCGGGCCCGCGGCAGCCTGGAGGAGCCGGAGCTGGAGCAGGCGGTGGAGCAGGCCCTCGCGCGCCAGTTCCGACCCGAGTTCCTCAACCGCATCGATGAGGTGATCCGCTTCCGGCCCCTAGGGCCCGCGCAATTGCAGCGGATCGTGCGGCTGCAACTGGCCGAGCTGGCGGTCCTGCTGCGCGAACAGCAGCTGGAGTTCGTCGTCGATGAGGAGGTAGTGACGGCGCTGGCGGACCAGGCCTATGAGCCCGAATACGGGGCGCGGCCGCTGCGGCGCGTGCTGCGCCGGCGCATCGAGAATCCCCTGGCCACCGAGCTGCTGGCGGAGCACTTCAGCGGCGCCCGCGGCGTGCGCGTGGCGGCGGCGGCGCCGGGGGCCGCGGACCTCAGTTTCCTGCCCTTCTAGGAGTGGCGATGCCATATTTGGTAGGGTGATCGATTGTCGAAGCCTGTGGCCTCGACGGATCTCCCCTCAGTGGCTCCGCCACTTCGCAGTGGCACCTCAATCGTGGCCCAGATCACCCCTTCCGGATCCACCCAGAGCGACGCTGAACGGCCGGGCATCACCGGAGTCAGCGGCTCCGTCGCCGAGAGAGCCGCCCCCGAGGCGGAGTCCTCGCCCGAGCAGCCCACCGAGGGCAGCTTCGTCGCCGCCACCCTCGCCGAGTTGCGCAAGGTGGTCTGGCCCAGTCGCCAGCAGCTCTTCAGTGAGTCGGTGGCCGTGATCCTGATGGTGGGGCTCTCGGCGGCAGCGATCGCCGCCCTCGATCGTTTCTACCGCTGGGTTTCCGTGCAGGTGTTCAGTTGATGTTTCCTTCCGTGAGTGCCGTGTCCGACAGCGATCTGGATGTTCTGGAGGGCCTGGAGCTGCCCCCGGCCGAAGCCCTGGAGCCCGCCCCTGTCCTGGACCTCCCGGCGGGCGAGGCGCCCGCGGCCCAGGAGAAGCCCCAGGTGGCCCGCTGGTATGCGGTGCAGGTGGCTTCCAGCTGCGAGAAGAAGGTGAAGGCCACCCTTGAGCAGCGGGCCGTCACCCTCGGCGTCGACAGCCGCATCCTCGAGATCGAGATCCCCCAGACCCCGGGGATGAAGCTCAAGAAAGACGGCAGCCGTCAGTCGATCGAGGAGAAGGTGTTTCCGGGCTACGTGCTGGTGCGGATGGTCCTCGATGAGGACACCATGATGGCTGTGCGCAGCACCCCCAACGTCATCAACTTCGTCGGCGCCGAGGACCGCCGCGCCACCGGCAAGGCCCGCGGCCACATCAAGCCCCGGCCCCTGAGCCGTCAGGAGGTGGATCGCATCTTCAAGCGGGCGGCCGAGAAGAAGGCCGTGGTCAAGGTCGATCTGGCCGAAGGCGATCAGATCCTGGTCACCGCCGGTCCGTTCAAGGACTTCCAGGGTGAGGTGATCGAGGTCTCCGGCGAACGCAGCAAGCTCAAGGCCCTACTCTCGATCTTCGGCCGGGAAACCCCGGTGGAGCTCGAGTTCTCCCAGATCAGCAAGCAGAACTGATCCGCGTTTGCGCGGCCGTCTCCCTGCGGAGGACGGCCCTTGTGGTGGAGCCCTCCGGGGCCTCCACCGGCCCAGCCTTCCCCCAGGGCCGGCTGATCCGCAGGCTCCCCTCCGGATGACAGTTCTCCGTTCCCCCTTCAGGGAGTACGGTCGCCTGTTCCCCCTCAGGGAAATCAGTCCACGCTCCCGAACAGGAGCTTTCCCGTCCCGCACCTCCGCAAGGGTGTGCGTCTCTCAGCCCAGCCGATGGCCAAGAAAGTCGTAGCCGTGATCAAGCTGGCGCTCAATGCCGGCAAAGCCAACCCCGCACCGCCGGTGGGCCCTGCCCTCGGCCAGCACGGGGTCAACATCATGGCGTTCTGCAAGGAATACAACGCCCGCACCCAGGACA
>JAPLID010000124.1 GCA_026389285.1 Cyanobacteriota bacterium | reverse complement strand
GGTCCCCACATGAACAGCTGGCCCGATGCCGGCATGACCCCCTTCCGCAGCGAGAAGAACACCAACTGGGAAGGGGCCTATCGGGTGCCGGCCCTCGTGCGCTGGCCGGGCCACATTGCCCCTGGCACGGTGATCAGCGGCATCGTCAGCCACCTCGACTGGTTGCCCACCCTGTTGGCGGCGGCCGGTGAACCGGAGATCAAGGAGAAGTTGCTGAGCGGTCACCAGGCGGGAGACAAGACCTTCAAGGTGCACCTGGATGGCTACAACATGCTCGACTACTGGACCGGTAAGAGCGACAAGAGCCCGCGGGTGGAGTTCTTCTATTTCTCCGACGACGGCGATCTGGTGGGGCTGCGCTACGACAACTGGAAGTTCGTGTTCATGGAGCAGCGCCAAGCGGGCACCTGCCAGATCTGGGCGGAGCCATTCGTGAAACTGCGGGTGCCGAAGATCTTCAACCTGCTCACCGACCCCTACGAACGGGCCGACATCACATCCAACACCTATTGGGACTGGATGTTCGATCATGTCTTCCTGCTGGTACCGGCCCAAACCTATGTAGCCCAGTTCCTGGCGTCCTTCCGCGAGTTCCCGCCCCGCCAGAAGCCCGCCAGCTTCTCGGTGCAGGATGTGATCGAGCACATGGGCCAGGCCGCCAGCGGTGCGGCCTGAACCTGTCGTGGGCGGCTCCGGCCGACAGGCGGCCCGCCCCCACGGCAGGCCGCCCCACAGGGACATGGTCTGGATTCCGGCCGGCACGTTCGCGATGGGATCCGACCACCACTACCCCGAGGAGGCACCGGCCCATCCGGTCAGCATCGCGGGGTTCTGGATCGATCGGGCCCCCGTCACCAACAGCCAGTTCCTCAAGTTCGTCAAGCTCACCGGCCACGTCACCCTGGCTCAGCAACCGGCGGACCCCGCCGCCTACCCGGACGCTCAGCCGGAGTTGCTGCTACCCAGCTCGATCGTGTTCGTGCCACCGCAGGGTCCAGTCGCTCACAACGATCACTACCTCTGGTGGCAATACATCCCGGGGGCGGATTGGCGCCATCCGGAAGGCCCCGGCAGTTCGATCAAGGGCCGGGAGCACCATCCCGTGGTGCACATCAGCCATGGCGATGCGCTGGCCTATGCCGCCTGGGCCGGCAAGCAATTGCCCAGCGAGGCGGAATGGGAGCGGGCCGCCCGCGGCGGCTTGGAGGCGGTGGAATTCGCCTGGGGCGACGAGCTGCATCCGGCCGGCCGGATGCTGGCCAACACCTTCCAGGGTGACTTCCCCCATCACAACAGCTGCCTGGATGGCTGGGTGCGTACCTCACCCGTCGGTTCCTTTCCCCCCAACGGCTACGGGCTGCTCGACATGATCGGCAATGTCTGGGAATGGACCGACGACTGGTATCAGCAGCATGGCTCCAGAATCCAGGCGATCAAGCTGGCTGGGGGTTGCTGCAGCACCGACAATCCCCGTGGGGCAGGCCGCGAGGCCAGCATCGATCCCAGCTCCGAGCATGGCTTGATCCCGCGCAAGGTGGTCAAAGGCGGCTCCTTTCTGTGTGCCCCCAGTTATTGCCGCCGCTATCGCCCCGCCGCCCGCATGGCCCAGGGCATCGACACCTCCACCTGTCATCTGGGTTTTCGTTGCATCGTGCGTGGGCAGGCCGATACAGCCCCAGGCGATGCGGATGCCGCGGCGTTGCTATCTGCCTGAATCGCCGCAGCGATGACCCCGACTGAGCAGGCCAAGCTCAGACGACTCACCAACAGTCGACGTCCGCCGATCCATCGCGAAATGTGTCGCCTGCAGCCAGGGAGGCTGACAACAACACCTCAGCCTTGACATGCTTTGGTTATCTCCTCCTTTCTCTGGAGACGTCAACTCTTTCCCCGAATTCATGCTGCAACCAACGGCCCCCCAGGGCATCCCCCTTGATCGGCATCATCGAGAGCCCAGCTCGGCGATCAGCCTATGGCTGACGAGCCGCGTCCTGGCCTCGCTGCGGCACCTGGCCAGCGGCAGCATCAGACCGCTATTGATCGGCAGCTGGTTCACAGCTTCGTTGCTCAGCGCGGCTCCCGGCCACAGCGCTGAAGTGATGCTTTACACGCTTGAAACCCAGTGCAGTCGCGCTGGTGCGGCGCCGCTCAACTGCACGGTCGAAGCGATCAATGAGGGCAAGAGCACACGCTATCGCCATCGCATCGGTCAGACAATCGAAACGGTTCGCATCACGGAGGATCCGTTGACGATGGCGCTCTGGAATCCCGAGACCAAGCGCTGGCAGTCCCTGCAGAATGCCTCCGGCCGTTTTTCCACGAATACGGTCTGTTTCAACGATCAGGATCTTTGCGTCATCAACCCCAACTATCTCAACAGTGTCCGTCAGGACAATCCCGCCAAAATGGCGGGCCGGGATCTGGTACGGGTGCATTTTGGTAGCGATGGTCGCATTGACGCCAGCTGCTTCGACGCCGGTTGTGAGGTGGTGAAGCGATGAACCTCCGTTCTGGTCTTGGCCTTGTTTTGGTTGGAATCGTTGGGCTGCCGCTGCTCCCTGCCGGCGCGGCCTGGCAAGCCTCCTTGCAGACTGATGCAACAGGTGGCAGCACCCTGATCGCCCGTGGTGGCGGTGGCGGTGGTCGTGGCGGCGGCGGTGGCGGCGGCAACCGAGGCGGTGGCGGCAACCGTGGTGGTGGCCATTCAGGAGGTGCCGGCGCCCGTACCGGTCTCAGCGATACCGGTGGCGGTCTGAACCGGGGCTCCAGTCGCCCTGCAGGCGGCTGGAGCAGCAATGCCCGTGGCTCCAGGGCCGGAGGCGGTCCCTCGCTGGATGGTCGCGCTGGCTCTTCTGCCGGCAGCGGCCTGAACCGGTCGAGCTCCGATCGCCCCGTGGTTAGCAATGGCAATCGTCAATCCCTGCCTGGGGCCGGCAGCAGCTCCCTGCGAGGTGATCGTGTGGGCACCGGTGATCGCAACCTGGCTGATCGCAACTCGGGTGATCGCAACCTTGGCGGTCTGGCAGATCGCAATCTCAATGTAGATCGCAACATTGATCGCAATCTCAATGTAGATCGCAATTGGAATCGCACTGTTAACATCAATGATGTCAACCTTCGACCGGGCTGCGCCCGGCCTGGTTGGGGCTATGCGCGGCCTTGGAACTACGGTTGGTATGGCGGTTGGGCCAATCCCACCTGGGGTTGGTGGGGAGCGCGGGCAGCTGTATGGGGAATCGGCACCCTGGCCAGTGCGTCGATCATTAACAACGCGGTTGATAATGCCATCAACAGCCAACAAACCATGATCGTTGTGCCGAACAGCAACTATCAGTTGTTGTACGGCACGGTCCAGCCCATTGGCAGCAACGGTGTGCAGTTCGATGTGACAGTCGACGGTTCTACTTATCAACTGACAGCGGATTGCCAGAGTGGTTTGCTCAATGGCGTCCAGCCTGCCAGTGCCGCGCAGGCGGAACTGCTGAACGCAGCTTGTCAGGTGGCCTTCGGCAACAGCTGAATGGCAGCCTGGCCTGTCCAGAGCTTGCACGCTTGAGCAAGCCTGGTTAGGTCAGGTCAGCACGATCCGATTGCGCCCTTCTGCCTTGGCACGGTAGAGGGCATTTTCGGTTCGATTGATCAGCGATTCGCTATCATCTTTCCCTGTTCTCAGTGAGGAGACGCCAATGCTCAGGGTCACGCTGATGTGTTGACCATCCAGTTCAATGACCCGCCCTTCGATGGCTAGTCGGAAGGTCTCTGCCAGAGCTTCAGCTGCATTGATCGAGCACAAAGGCAGAATCAGGCTGAATGATGCCTCACCGCTGCGGCACAAGCAGTCAGTTGTCCGGGCTCGATCTTGGATATCGTTGACGATTTCAACCAGTACGTTTTCAACCATCTTCTGACCGTAACTGTCACGAATGCGCCCATAATGATCGACTTCGAAGCAAACACAGCTCAGTTCGCTGTTGTCTCGATTGCTTCGCTGTAACTCTAGGTCGAGTCTTCGGTAGAGTTCGTGGCGGTTATGGCAGCCGGTCAAGGCGTCTGTGGTGTTGAGAGCATCGATTTCTTCCCTTGAAGTCCTTAGTCTTAGGCTTGTATTTTGAAGTTTATTTTGTAGTTGTTGAATGGATGTGTTCTGGTTGTTGATCTGTGTAATGAGTCGATTGATGTCACTTATGAATGTTGTTTTTAGTGCTGGCTGCGCCACCATGTCTCTTGCGTTGATGGCCAGTTTATAGTTGTTCTCCTTGTCTTCTGAGCTTGAGGGTCTGTCCAGATCATCCAGGCTGAATTGCTTGGCGACTGCCTGGGCCATAATCTCGCTGCCAAGTGCTGCAAATAATAAGCACCAGGCCAGCATGCTATTGAGTCTTGTGCTTTGATTCAGGATTTGCTGAATCAGTTCTCTGGCGGGCTCGACGACGATCACAATCGTTCCATTGGTTGCGCTATCTTTAGCTTCCACCATGTCGATCGACTTCGGTAGACTTGTCCTCCAGTAGCCATTGAGCATTTGATTGACTGTTGGCTTTGAAGATGGCTTGATGGTTAGCAACTCTAGACCTCTCGCTTTGATCTTTTCAGCGGAGAAGGGCTGATAGTCTTTAGCAAGAGCCTCAAATAGTCCTGGATTGGATTGGAACCCTTGATCTTTTCTGGATCTTGTCGTTTGCTGGAATTCGATCAAGGAGCCACTGTCGTGTAAGGATTCTGAAATCCTTGTCGTTTCTTTCGCTGGCGTTGCCGTAACAACTCTTGCAAGCATTTCAAGTCGCTCCAGTTCTCCCTGTTGACCGGCCTGTATGAGTTGATGGGAGGATACTGTTGCAAGAGCCAGACTTGATGCAATCACGGACAGCATGATGACGGCTGTTGTCAGGCCTTGAATGGGCACCGCCTTGGATGGGTTGTTGTTGGTCTTCCAGGCGCTAAAGGCTAGGAAAATGCTGAATCCTATTGTGGTATTAATGATGCCATTCAATGCTTGCTTGATCGCCAGAAGCGTGATGGTGGTGGGGTCAAGATTAATGGTAAGACCGAATATCAGGAAGATAACGGGGATGCCAAGGATGATCCAGAAGGTGATGTCCGCTAGTACAATCCTGCCGTTTGTGTGGTTCCTTTCGACGCTGCCGAAATAGTTGAGGTAGGCCCGCAGCCAGAGCAGCTCTGCCAGCATGGTCAGCTCGCCCCAGGGTTGGCCCCAGGCCTTCCAGGCGATCAGGCTGGCGCTGATGCCGACCACCAGTCCGATGTCGCCCAGCAGTAACAAGGCGAAGACGGCCAGGCTGGATCCCAGCAGCAGATCATAGCCAAAAACAACATCGATCCGCAACAGGTTGAGGCCAACCGCGCCCAGGCTGAGGACCAGCGCCTGAATCCACAGCCGCTGGCGCTGGGAGTGCGGGAACGTTGTTGTCAAGGTTTTTCCGGTTCCTCGGCTCACGTTAGGAGCGGCCCCACGCTCTGCTTAGCAGTGGCCCGAATCCCTTTGTCTTGCCAATCTGGTCGAGTGCAGCGGTCTTGCCGATGAGCTGGAATGAATTGGAGCGGCTGGTCGAAACGGCTGAACGGGACGGCGGCCTGCGTCGCGCCCTGCGCCATTGCCGTTCCCGTGCGGAGCTGGTGATGGCGGCTCGCCGTCTGCAGTTTCAGATCAGCCTCGAAGATCTGCAACGGGCCCGTCTGCTCCATGGCCGCGAGGCCTCCGGAACCGCTGAGCACGACCCCTGGCATGCCGACGTCCCGCAACCGCTGGAAGCCTGATCGCAGCCTGATCTTGGTGCCGGCTTGCTTCTTGGCTGGGCCAGTCTCCGTCCATGGGTTTGCGCCATCCCAGCGTTTGTCGGGTCGCGTCGGATCCCCAGCTGAGTAGGTTGAGATCGCTTCAGGTCTCTCGCCCTGTCCTCCGGTTTTGCCCCTGCCTTGAGCCGCCCCACGCCACCGCCGTCTCGTTCCGACCAGGTGCTGCGCCTGCAGATTTTCGCGGCCTTTCTGGCCCCTGTCGCCCTCGTTGGTGTCTGGCTCTGGTCGAAGGGTTTCTTCGCAGCGGGCTGAATGCCGCCACCCGGCCGCAGCCTCAGGGCTCCAGAGTGGATTGGCTTTCGCCATGGATCAGGCGATGCAGGTTAACGCCGGCGTCGTAGGCGGCGGAATGCAGCTCCCGTCGCTGCTGCTCGTTCAGTCCATCCCAGAAGGCGTGGAAGAGGTCGAGGGAGGCTTTGCCCAGTCCCACCACACTCAACATGCCCAGGGGGATCGTGAGCCAAGGGAAGATGAGTAGTAACAGGCTCATGGCCAGGCCGATGGCGGCGCCATCTTGGATCGAACCCCAGACGCTGCGGCCGATCAGGCGAGCCTGGCTGGCCCTGTTCAGCTCTTCGCGCCGCACCATCGCCTCGGTGCGCAGGGCGGTTAGAAGCGCCTGGTAGATCGCGTAGACCAGCACTGCCCCCAGGGTCGATTCACTGAACACGCGGGCCCTGCCCAAGGGGGGGTGCCCGCCGCTCAGAGGCAGGCTCGCCAGTCCGGCGAGGGGAGCCAGCTCGTATCCAGCCCTGGGGATGTGATCGGGGTCGCGCTCCCGGCCCATGGGGTTCCAGATAGAACAACGTTGGGCAATTGTCGCCCACATGGGGGTTCTGTGCTCGGGGCGGAGAACCGGTGGGCCTGCGCTGGCCCCAGCACGGCGATACCGATTCCGCGATCTTGGCTCAGCGATAGACGAGCACCGGGCAGTGGGCCAGGGCCAGCACCCGCTGGGTTTCACTGCCGACCAGAAAGCCGGAGATGCCGCGCCGGCCATGGGACGCCATCAGGATCAGGTCACAGCCCAGTCGCGCAGCCGTGTCGACGATCGCCCGGTGGGGGGTGTCTCCGTGTACGCGTTCGCAGTGGGCGGGAATGCCCGCTTCATCGGCGGCCACAGCGGCCTCTTCGAGGATTCTGTCGGATTCCCCGTGACTGGCCGCTATCAGCAGTTCCATCGTCTTCACGTCGAGCTTCTGGCCGAGCCCGACCAGGGGGATCGGCGTGCTGGCCTGCACATGCAGAAAGGTGATGCGGGCCAATAGAGCCGCCGCCAGGCGTACCGCGTGGTCGACTGCCCGCCGGGAGAGGTCCGATCCATCACTGGGGACCAGCAGATGGGAATAGGGCATGGGTGAGTGTGCGGCTGCTTCCTGTCTACTCAGGCCGGCAGAATCGGCCGATGACCAGCACCTCCCCGGTTTCCGAGCTTCACGGCGATGACGCCCAGCCGACCGCCATCCCCGGCGCCTGGCTGGAGAGCTGGTATCCGGTGGCCTATCTCAAGGATCTCGATCGCAGCCAGCCGTCGGCCTTCACGCTGCTCGATCAGGACCTGGTGATCTGGTGGGATGGCCCCGGCGGCTCCTGGCAGGCCTTTGATGATGTCTGCCCCCATCGCCTGGTTCCCCTCTCCGAGGGCCGCATCAACGCCGCCGGAGCCCTGGAGTGTCCTTATCACGGTTGGAGTTTTGATGGGGCGGGTCAGTGTCTGACCATTCCCCAGGCCGCCGCCGGGGCGAGCCACTCCAGTTCTCGCAGCTGTGCCCGGCGCCGGGCGACGGCGACGGCCCAGGGGCTGCTGTTCGTGTTCGCCGGGCAGGCCTCCAAGGCCGCGGAACACTCCCTGCCGATCGTGCCCCTGCTGGAGGAGCCGCAGTGGCTGGTGCAGGACACCTTCCGGGATCTGCCCTACGACGCCCTGACCCTGCTGGAGAACGTGCTCGATGTGAGCCATGTGCCCTTCACCCACCACGCCACGGTGGGGCGGCGCGAAAACGCCGGGCCGGTCGAACTGGAACTCACGGCCAGCGATGCCGACGGGTTCAGCGGCATCTGGGCTGAGGGGCCCCGCCGCGGCAAGCTCGGCACCCAGTACACCAGCTTCCGTGCGCCCGGGCTGATGTGGCACGAGCTGACCGCCCCAGGCTTCGCCCGAATCCTGACAGTGGTCTATGCCACCCCGATCCGACGCGGTGAATGCCGCCTGTTCGCCCGCTTCCCCTTCCAGTTCGAATCCCCCTGGCCGGCGCGGCTGCTTGGCCTGCGGCCCGAGTGGCTGCAGCACATCGGTAATCACCGGGTGCTCGAAGACGATCAGATCTTCCTGCACTGGCAGGAGCGCGTGCTGGAGCGGCGGGGCGGCAGTGAGGAGTTGGCCCGCAGCTGCTACCTGGCCACCCCCGCCGACCGCTATGTGCAGGCTCTGCATGCCTGGGTGCTGGAGCATGGCGGCGTGCCCTTCCCAGGTCAGCCCCTGCCGCCACGGCTGGGCGACGGTCCCCTGCTCGATCGCTGGCAGAGCCACAGCCGCCACTGCCGCAGCTGCCGCGGCGCCGATCGGCAACTGCGGCGTTTTCGCGGCATCACGGCCGTGTTGGCTGTCCTGGCCCTGGTGATGCTGGTCTGGGCCGCTCCAGGCCTGGTGGCCATTCCCTGGGCCGTGGCGGTGGTGGTGCTGGCAGCCTTGCGGTGGCAGATCGGCCTGTGGCGGCAGCAGCTGCGCTTCGGCGAGCGGCTGCCGCCGCGCAATCAGTAGGCAGCGGCGCCAAATCAGTGAGCCGCGGCAGGTTCGGTGCGGCCTGTTCTTCGCGGCAGGACGAGAGCGAATGGGGGGCTTTTGCGAAGGCTGGGTGATCTGAAGCGGTCAAGTCCCTCGCAGGTGCGCAATCAGCCTGGCTCTTGCCTGCCGGACGCCTGAGGGCTGTATAGATCCTGCGTGGGCATGCGTTGCTCACGCAAGCAGCTGAGCAGGTTGATGATCCGCTCAGGCAGGCCATGGGGCCTTGTGCTGAAGAGATCGCGGAATGGTTTCAGCGCCGGCCTTTCCAGCCCGCCAGATGGGACGCCGCCGGTGAGCGCACGAGGGTGCGGGCTGCCGGCAGGGCGGGCTCCAGTTCCGAAGAGCTGAACGGCGGCAGGGGCCGACGGCGCAGCCAGGCCCCCCAGCGGAATTCGTGAAAGGGAATCAGGGGCGCTGGTTCGATCATCCCCTCCTTCTTCAGCTTCCAGACCAGGCTGCGGTAGGGGTCATCCTGCAGGCCCTTCAGGCTTTCCGGCAGCACGGCTGGCACCATCGGTCCCAGCCCGCGCCCGTCATACAGATAGAGCCAGCCGCGGCGGTGCAACTCCTCGAGCGCCGTGGCCCGGTCTTCGCAATCGAGCTCCAGCACCAGATAGCCGTAGGCTTCGGCTTCGGGATCCAGTTCGATCAGGCCCCTCAGGCGATGGTGCCGGTCGACCATCCACAGCCTGCCGCTGGCATTGCGCACGATCGGCACCGGCTTGCCCTTGAGGTAGCGCAGACGCTGCTCCCGGCTGTCCCGGCTGAAATCCACCTGGCGGCTGCGCACCTCCGCCAGACCGACACACATCTGGGTGGGGTGCAGGTCAGCGATCGACACCTTGAAGATGTCCGTCGACTTGCCCGGTGGCGGCAGGGGTTGATACGGCGGAATGTGAAGGCTCATGGGGGCCATCCTTGCGCCTCCGGCGCACCCTTGCCGTTCAGAGCCCACCGGCTCTGAGGTCATGGGATGCGCCGGCTGCTCTGATCCGTCACGGCCCCACGGCTGCAAGCCTCCGTGACGGTCTCCCTGCAGACACCGATCCCAGTAGGAGCGTGGTGCTCCTGCCGTTGGCTGTTCGGGGACCTCACCCCTGCCGGGCTGGGATCCTGCCCGTGGGTCGCAGGGCCGCCCCGCCCCCTCGACACGGCTGGGAATAGGGTCGAAGCAGGCGAAAGGGGTCATGGCTTCCGTATCCAGCAGTCCCGACGTTCTTGCGGCGGTCTCGGGGGGGGTGCCCCTCAGCGGTCCCCATGGCCCGATCGGTGTGCTGGTCTGCGGCCACGGCAGCCGTAATCGTCTGGCGGTGGCTGAGTTTGCCGCCCTGGCCGAACAGTTGAAGCAACACCTGGCGCCGGTACCGGTGGAGTTCGGCTACCTGGAATTCGCCAGGCCGATCCTGCGGGATGGGCTTGAGGCCTTGCGGCGACAGGGCGTGGGCCATGTGCTGGCGGTGCCGGCGATGTTGTTCGCCGCCGGCCATGCCAAGAACGACATCCCGTCGGTGCTCAACACCTATGCAGCCGAAACCGGGCTGCACATCGATTACGGCCGGGAGCTGGGCATCGATCTGAAGATGATTCAGGCAGCCGGGGCCCGCATCCGCTCAGCCCTGGAGACTGCCGATGCCAGGGCCAGGCTCGCCGGCGAAGTGCCGTCGCCTTTGCACGACACCCTGCTGGTGGTTGTCGGTCGGGGCTCCTCCGACCCGGACGCCAACTCCAATGTGGCCAAGGTGACCCGCATGCTGGTGGAGGGTTTCGGCTTCGGCTGGGGCGAAACGGTTTATTCCGGGGTCACCTTCCCGCTGGTGGAACCAGGGCTGCGTCAGGCGATCCGGCTCGGCTACCGCCGCATCCTCGTCGTTCCCTATTTTCTGTTCTCCGGCGTGCTGGTCAGTCGCATCCGCCAGCACACCCAGTTGGTGGCGTCGGATCATCCGGATGTGGAGTTTGTCGAAGCCTCCTATCTGGGCGATCATCCCCTGGTGCTGGACACCTTCCGGGAGCGGGTGGCGGAGGTGTTACGCGGTGACACCGACATGAATTGCTCCCTCTGCAAGTACCGCGCCCAGGTGCTCGGTTTCGAGCATGAGGTGGGGGCGCCCCAGCACAGCCATCACCACCACGTCGAGGGGCTGGTGGAGAGCTGCCAGCTGTGTGAGGCCGAATGCACCGGGGCCTGCCAGGCCGACGGCCAGCCTCTCCCCGGCACCGCTGCCGAACCCCATGCCGGCCATGATCACGACCACAGCCATGACCATGGGAGCAGCCACGAGCATGGGCAGAGCCATGACCATCATCATGTGCGCTATCCCCACGCGGATCATCCCCTGGGCCCCCGCACACTGCGACCGTCGGGGAGCTGAGCGCACGGCTTCAGCCTCACAGCCAGCCTTCGTTCTAGATGGAGCCGTGACAGTGATGCCGGCTGCTTCAGCAAATCCCAAAGAAATCCGGGGCAATTAATCGTGTTCACCCGTCCAGTCCCTCGGCATGACGCACGGGACTTGCATTGATCAGTTTTGGTGATCAGTCGCTGATTTCCCCATTTGTTGATTGTTTTCCCCCGTTTCCGCCGGGTTTTTCCACAGGTTGAAGGCTGAGGGGCCTGGAATGCCGTGGTGCTGTGGAAATCACAACTCTGTTGCTCCTGGTCTTGACAGCCGACAGCGGCGATGAAATCCCTCGGCTTGAGGGGCGGCCGTTGCCTCCCGGGTCAGTCCCAGCCGGGAGTCTCATTCGTCGACACGGTGAGTATCTCGCTGGTGCCCATCTTTGACGCCGACCGCAAAACTGTGGGGTACTGAGCTGCACAGCACCGCGGCGACACGGCATCCATGGCAAGGGACGGGCAGTACAGCGTCATCCGCTCAGCGCTGGCCAGCTTCCTGGTTCAGAACGGTGATCAGAACCAAGTCGTGATCCGCCACCATCTCAACGGCCTGATCCAGCGTTCCTGAACGCGCTCACCGCTGCGGCAGTCGCCCGTTCTGCGCAGGGCTCCGGCCAAAAAAAAAGCGAGGGGGCCAACCCTCGCCTCTGTTCTCCCTTGCCCGACCCTTTGAAAGGTCGCCACGCCATTGTGCGGACCTGGGCAAGCCTGAACTGTGGTCGTTGACACCAGAGGCGCCGTTGATGGGCAAGGGCTGACATCGGGGCCGCTGCGCACTGATGGCCTCGATCCGGTCATCGCCCGGCCCCCTCCACGGACACACGACCAGTCCCGGCCAGCTTCCCCGCCGGGAGCGTCAACTGCGGCCTGAGGCGGCAGCGGCGGCGGCGCAGGCCCGCCAGGTCACGGCCATTTCTGTCAGTGTTGGACTTTGCCAGCCCGAGCTCGGCCAGCAGGCGCCATCGGTGACCAGCACATTGCGGGCCCGCCAGCAGCGGTTCCAGGCGTCGACGACACCGCCTTCCTGCTCGTTCGCCATGCGGGCCCCACCCAGTTCGTGGATGTAGTAACCGGGAGGTGGGGCCTCCGGCCGGACCGCGGCGCTGCGCAGGATCAGCGGTTCCAGCAGCGGCAGGACGAACAGCTCCTCGAGGGGGCGGATCGTGCCGCCGGCAGCGGCCACCACGGCCTGCATGCGTCCGTGCATGTGGGCCACCATGGCGCTTTCGTTGTCGCCCCAGCGGCAGCTGATGTGGGGTACCGCCAGACCCCAGTGATCGCGCACCTCGGCATCGAGGCCGATGCGATTGCTGGCCTCGGGGAGCACCTCGCCATGGGCGATCAGAAAACCCACCGCCTCCCCGGGGCGGCGCTGCAGCGGCCGGGGCGGGTCGAAGCGCTGCAGCGCTGTCCAGATGCCATAGCCGCGCTGGAATCCCAGGCCGTCATCACCCTGCAGATTGACCGTGTTGGGGATGAAGCAGCTGCCGGCCCCCGAAAGCTCGACCGGACCCCGGGGCCTGGGGATCTCTGGAATCGAAAAGAAGCGGCAGGTGGAGATGTGATCCATCAGGTAATGGCCCAGGCTGCCGGATGGGTCGATCAGGCCGCCGCTCTGCCGGCCCTCCTGGGAGTTCAGCAGGATCCGCACCGATTCGATCGTGGAGGCGCAGAGCACCACCAACGGGGCTGCCACCCGTTCCATGCGGCCGCTGCGGGTATCGATCAGCACCACCGCTTCGGCCCGATCCTCTCCGGGCTTCATCTGCAGATGGCTCACCTGGGCATGGGGCCGCAGCCGCACCCGACCGGTGGCCAGGGCCCGGGCCAGGGTGCTCCCCTGGGCGCTGGAACGGGGCCAGCTCGGACGCCCCCCGGGCCGAGGCAGCGCAAAGCCGCGGGAATGGATCAGCGGCAGATCCAGCTCCCGCCCGATGGCCTGGCGCAGATACTCCTCCCCCGGTGTCAGGGGCAGGGGCGGCAGAAATTCGCCATCGGGGAGCTGGGGCAGCCCATCGGCTTGGCCATGGATGCCGAGCAAGCGTTCCAGACGTCTATAGAACGGAGCCAGATCCTCCGTGCCGATCGGCCAGCAGGGGCCGCGGCCGTCCCGTTCGCCGGCGCGGAACTCCGTCTCTGATAGCCGCAGGGTGATGCCCCCCCAGGTGAGGCTCTTGCCCCCCACCTGACGGCCGCGAGTCCACAGGAACGGCTGATCGCTGGGTGTGGTGTAGGGATGAAGCCGCTCATCGATGTACAGCTCCGGTCTGTGTTTCCAGTAGCCGGGATGGCTGGCCTGGCTGCGGTGGCGTCCGCCGGCCAGATGGACAAGGCGCCGCAGGCTGTCGAACGGCTCGTTGCTGGAGGCCTGGGCGGGCGTCAGCGCCGGCCCAGCCTCCAGCACCAGGACCCGCAGGCCCGCTTCGGCCAGCACCATGGCGGCCACGCCACCGTTGGCGCCAGCGCCGATGACCACCGCATCAAAGATCGCGCCAGCCAGGTCATTGCCAGCCAGTTCGTCGCCAGCCAGGCCGTCGCCAGCAACGGGGGGCGCGCCGATGGGGGCAACGGTCACGGGAAGAGAACAAACGGCGGGATCGGATGAGCCCCGGGGCTGGAGGTCGGGGCTCTGGACAGGCCCCGGCTCTGTCAGTCCTGAGCCCAAGCGAAGACCCCTCGGCGGCGCCGCAGCCCCGTTCAACCAGCAGAGTGCTGATCATCAGCCGCAGGGTCTGACGGTTGCCGCCGGCCTGTCGCCAGCTGTCCAGCCACTGCATCTGCGGCGCCGCCGGCCCGTCTCCTGTTGATTCGGTGGCGATCCCCAGCCTGGCCAGAAAGGCACTGGCATCGTCCAGGCAGGATTGCCCCTCTCCGAAGCCGTCGAGCAGCGGATCGAGGGCTGCATGCAGGGTCTCCAGTTCGACGTTGCTCAGGCTGGGGAGCGATTCGGCCATCGGGGCTCAGGCAGGAGATCTCCCCCCGGCAGGGGGCAAGGGGCCCAGGCCAGGCTCCGCTGGCCGGCTTCTAAGCTTCGTTTATCTTCCTCGACTGCCTGCAGCCAGCGTCGCTCCGTGTTGAAGACCTGCCTTCAGGTGCTTGTCTGTTTCACCATCGCCATGCGGGCGCTCGTGTTCTTTGGGCATCTGCGACGGGCCTGGCGCTGCGACCGGCGGCGCGATCCGTCTCTGGCCTCTCAGTTCCGCCAGGAGTTGCGGCGGCGCGGCCTGTTGCTCTCCCTGCCGCTCCCGGAGATCGAAGGAACCACCTGAATGTTCCCTGCCGGCGCGAACCGGTGGCGGGTGTGTCAATGGCGCCGGGACGGGGCCCCGCATAGGTGGTGGATGGCATGAATCGCCACCCCCCAGAGCTGGCCGCCCCGGTCGTCATCGCTGGCCAGGGGCAAGGGCGGGGTGAGTGCATCGCTGGCCAGCAGCCACAGGCGGCCCTCGCGGCGGCCGAGGCGCCGCAGGATGAAGCTGCCGTCATGGATGGCCACCACCACCAGGCCGACCCGGGGCTCAAGACTGCGATCGATCACCAGCAGATCGCCGTCGACGATGCCATCGCCGCGCATCGCATCACCTTCAACCCGCATGAAGAAGGTTGACAGGGGAGAAGGGATCAGCTCAAGATTGAGATCAATGCGTGCTTCGACATAGTCATCGGCAGGGCTGGGGAAGCCGGCGGCGACGGACTCCCCCAGCAGAGCGCAGCACCTGGACGGACCCTGGACACGCAGGGGTACAGGCAGCCCCGGGGGCAACAGGATCGGCGCCAAGGCGTCAGGACTCGTCTGGTACAGATGTTCTAACAGTCTGGGCTGGCTCCGTGCTGCTGATGCTCTGTCGCCCCTTGTGACCGGTGGACCCTGATGTGTGGCCATCTGCTGACAGGGGTGATCCCGGAGGGCCTTAATCCCGGAAACTTTCTGCACCAAATGCTTTGTGGGGTCAAATGACGGATAAAAACATTTTTTCCCGTCTGGCCTCCCTGAGCATGCGGCAGCTGCGTGATGTGGCTCGCAGCCTCGGCGTCAGCCGCTACAGCGCTCAGGATCGGGAAGGGCTGGCCGAGGCGATCAGCCGCAGTGCCGCGGATCGGGTCGCCGAAGCGGCTGAGGTGGCTGAAGCCCAGGGAGCGATCGAAGCCAGCCGGGCGATCGAGGCCGAGATGGCCCCCGCCAGCCGTCCCACCGCCGAAACCCGGGTCGTCTTCCTGCCCCGCGATCCCCAGTGGGCCTACGTCTTCTGGGACATCTCCGATGCCGATCGGGAGCAGGCCATGGTGGCCGGTGCCTCCCAGCTCTGCCTGCGGGTCGCCGATGTCACCGGCCTGAGCGGCGGTTCCGCCCATCCCCACACCCTCCAGGAGGTGGTGGTCGACTCCCATGCCAGCGAGTGGTATCTGCCTGTCCCCCTCTCCGATCGCGACTACCGCGTCGAACTCGGCTACCGCAAGGGCGGCGGCGCCGCCGGTGGCTGGATCTCCCTGGCCTATTCCTCGATCGCCCGCGTCCCGTCTCTGCACCCGTCTGAGCAGAT
>JAPLID010000088.1 GCA_026389285.1 Cyanobacteriota bacterium | reverse complement strand
GTGCGTCCGTGGCACGCGATGGCTGGCGTTTCAACGACAAGCGAAGCGCCATTCTTTATGCGGCAGAAGTACAGTCGCTGACGATTCTCGAAGTGATCAGTCGTCCAGGTTGGGCCACTGTGACAGATCTCACGATCGCGGCCATTACGGTGCCGGAGGGATCCGTTTTGAGCCTGGAAGAGCTAGGACTGCTGCTCCCCACCAATTGGAATGTGAGACCGGTTGGGCCGAACGCCCAGAGGATTGGGGGTGAATTTCTAAAAGCTGTGGATCAAGCTGCTACAGAAGGACGCCAGATCTGCGGCGTAAGGGTTCCCTCAGTGATCAGCACAACCGATTTTAATGTGTTATTGGATCCTCGCCAACGGGAGCAGTACAAAGTTGCCGAATGGACAGGTATCCCATTCAATTGGCTGGTTGCAACGGCAACTTGACGGGTCCAGGTTGTCAATGGCATGAACCTGGCAAAAGATCCTCCACAAACTCCGAGCAGGTGCCCCCACTGGTGATCAGCAGATGATCGCGGGCGCGGGTGCAGGCCACGTAGAGCAAATGGCGCTCGGTGGCCACCACCTCATCGAGGTCGCTGTCGTCGGTGATGGCCTTGATGCGTTCGGCGTTGGGGATCACGTCTTCATCGCAGGCCATCACGATCACGGCGCGGAACTCCAATCCCTTGGCCAGGTGCATGGTGGAGAGGGTGGCCTTGCTGCCGAGGCGCATGGCCGAAAGCTGCAGTCGCTCGTAGGGCAGCTCCGCCAGCTGCAGAGCAGCCTCGGCACGGGGGATCTCTGACTCGCTGCGTACGAAGACGCCGAACTCCCTGGGGGTGAGGCCCTCGCTGCGCCGCTGCTCAATCCAGGCAGCGACCTGCTCGGTTTCGCTGTCGGTGTCCTCGCATTCCCGGATGGCAGGCTCCGGTCCGTTGAAGACTCGGGATCGAGCAGCTGATCGGCTTGGCTGCGGATCTGATGGGAGGTGCGGTAGTTGATTCGCAGCGTGCGCGAGCGGCCGCGGATGTCCACGCCGTACTGGGTCCAGGAGAAGGGCTGCTGGAAGATGCGCTGGCCGAGATCCCCCGCGAAGAACAGAGAATCGGTGCTGGTGCCCGCCAGAGCGGCCAGGAGCCGGAGCTGGCCAGCGGTGATGTCTTGGCATTCATCCACCACGATGTGCTGATAGGGCCTGGCGCAGCTGCGGTGGAGCTGCTCAGCGGTGCGATGGAAGAGCTGGTGGGACGTGATCTGGCCAGAGCGCTCCAGCTCCTGGAGGACTGCGGCAAAACCCTCCCAGAGCAGGCGGCGTTTGGCCTCGTTGAGGCGGCTCTTGCGGCCGAGGCGGCGAACATCGCGGTAGCTGTCCCAATCGCGCAGCCCGAAAGCATCGACGATCTCGTTGAACTCCTCCACCACGAAGGCATCGCCATAGACGCGGATGATCTCCGCCGGCGCATGCCGCTGAATCAAGGCGCGAAGCTCCTCGGGAGTGATGAGCTGCGGCTTACCGAGCTGGGCGGCGTGCATCCGCTCGCCAAG
>JAPLID010000147.1 GCA_026389285.1 Cyanobacteriota bacterium | reverse complement strand
GCCGACCCCACCCTGGCGGCGAGATTCCTCAGCGACGAACTGAGCCTGCAGGTGCTGCATCGCCCCGGCCAGGAGCCTCGCGTCAGCCAGGTGGAAACCCTGGGCCGCTGGCAGCGGTGCACCGATGGCGGCATTGAAGGCCCGATCTGCCACGGCGCCGCCGCGGCTATCGGCGCGGAAGCGCACGGTCCAGATCAGCTCATCTGCTCCGGGATCCTCGGCAGTGATCCGGCCGTCGGGCAGCACGGTGCTGCTCACCCGCCAGTCACCGACAAACCAGTCGGGCCAGGCCAGGTCCCGCTGGCGCGCCCGAGGCAGGGGTGCCGGCAGCCGCCAGTCGGGCCATTGGGCCAGTCGTTGCCCGAGCGTGCCAACTGCCGCCGGGCGCTCGCTTTGATCCGGAGGTCTCGTTGCGAGAGGTTTCGCGGCGATTGGTGCCAGGTCTGGCGCTCCCAGCGCTTCGGCTCGGGAGCCCCGGCAGCCGGCCGCGGGCAGCAGTAGCACCAGGGCGGTGATCAGCAGCGCCAGGATGGCGCCCATCCGGCGTTGATTCATGTCCGATCCCCTGCTGCGGGAGCTCGATCATTACGTGGTGCTGGAACCGGCTGCGAACGAACGCATCCTCAGCGCTGAGGAGACCCGCCAGTGGCTGATCGACCAGCTGGGGCGGCTGGAGCAGCTGCCTGCCGATCTGGCGGGTCTCGACGGCGCGGCGGCCCAGGCCGAGCGCCTGCTGGACACCGCCTGTGAGCTGGAGCTGGAGCCGGGGCGCTCGATTCAGTGGTTCGCGGTGCGGCTGGAGCCGCCGGGGGGCTGAAGGCCGCGGCGGGGCCTAGTTCAGGTTCGTCGTGGGCTGGCCGTCACGGTCCAGCAGCTGCACCGGCGGGGCATTCTGCTGGCGCTGCCGCAGGAGCGAAGGCAGGCCCTCCAGCACCCGCTGGGCGATCCGTTGGGGGGATTCTCCGGGCTGCTGGATCACCGTCAGGTCCGCCTGGCCGTAAAGGGGGCGCCGCTCCGCCAGCAGGGCCTCCAGCCGCTCGGCGGGATCGCTCAGGGCCAGCAGGGGGCGGACGGTGGCGTCGGCGCTGAGGCGCTCAAGCAGCAGCTCCCGGGGCGCATCCAGCCAGATCACCACCCCTTGGTGCAGATGCCCCCAGTTGTGGGGGCGGGTGACGACACCGCCGCCGGTGGCCACCACCAGCGAATGCCAGTGGGCGATCGAATCGAGCACGGCGCTCTCCAGTTGCCGGAAGCCCTCTTCGCCGTCGCTGGCGAAGATCTCCGGGATGGTGCGGCCCGCCGTCTGTTCGATGACGCGATCGGCGTCGATGAAGCGATAGCCGAGGGCTTCGGCCAGGGGGCGGCCCGTGGCGCTCTTGCCGGCCCCCATCATCCCGACCAGATAGAGGTTGAGACCCTTCAGTCGCCGGGCCAGGTCGCCCGCTGGTGGTGGGGCTGCAGTCATGGCAGCGATCGACGGCATTTCAGGCCCGTTTCTAGGATGGGGCACCCTGGACCCGGGCCATGACACCAGCAGGCTTGACGGCGCCGCCCCAGGCGCCTTCAGCACCTTCCCCTGCAACAGCCGGTCCGCCCGCTGTCGCCACCCGTTCCGCTGCGCCCCATGGCAGGGGCCGTGCCTGCCTGATCACGCGTCGGGCCGTCTTCAGCGCCAGCCACCTGTATCGGCTGCCCGAACTCAGTGACGCCGAGAACCAGGCTCGCTTCGGGCCTTGCAGCATCGCCCCGGGCCACGGCCACAACTACGAGCTGATCGTCGCCATGGGGGGCAACCTCGATGCCGACGGCATGGTGCTCAACCTCTCGGATGTGAAACACGCCATCCGCCGCGAGGTCACCGAGCCGCTGGATTTCCACTTCCTCAACGCGGTCTGGCCCGAGTTCGACCTCAGCCGCCCCGAGGGCTGCCTGCCCACCACCGAGGCGCTGGCCCTGGCGATCCGCGATCGGCTCGCTCCCCATCTACCCGTGATGGGCATCCGCCTCTACGAACACCCCAAGCTCTGGGCCGACGTGCTCAGCGGTCCCCAACTCGATCCCATGGAAGCCTTCCTCACGATCCGCACCCACTTCGCCGCGGCCCACCGGTTGGCCAAGCCCGAACTCAGCCAGGCCGAGAACGAGGCCATCTACGGCAAGTGCGCCCGGCCCCACGGTCACGGCCACAACTATCTGCTGGATATCACCGTGCGCGGTCCGATCGACGCCCGCACCGGCATGGTCTGCGATCTGGCGGTGCTGCAGGCCCTGGTCGAAGAACTGGTGGTGGAACCGTTCGATCACACCTTCCTCAACAAGGATGTGGCCCATTTCGCCGTGTGCGTGCCGACCGCCGAGAACATCGCTCTGCACATCGCCGATCTGCTCACCGCGCCGATCGCCGCCAGCGGCGCCCGACTGCACAAGGTGCGTGTGCAGGAGAGCCCCAACAACGCCGCCGAAGTCTTCGCCGAGACCGCCCAGCTGGAGATGGTGCCGGCGGCCCTGGAGGCCCTCGCCGGCGCTTGAACCGGCCGGAGCTTCGGCTGGTGCTGGCAATCAGCCTCGATGGGCGCCTGGCGCCGGCTGAGGGCGGTGCTGCCCAGATCGGCGGTCCGGGTGATCGCCAGGCGCTGGAGGAGGCCCTGGCTTGGGCTGATGCGGTGCTGGTCGGGGCCGAGACCCTGCGGCTGCATGGCAGCACCTGTCTGATCCACCGGCCCCAGCTGCTGGAGCAGCGCCGTGTCGCCGCTCTGCCGCCGCAGCCGCTGGCGATCGTGGTCAGTCGCAGCGGAGCCATCCCGGGCGATTTGCCTTTTTTCCAGCAGCCGCTGCAGCGGGGCCTGCTGCTGCTCGCTCGCTCCGGGTTCTCACCTCCGCAGTCGCCTCTGGACCGGGGCTGGCCCATCCGCCCTGAGAGGCCGCTGGGCCAGAGGCTGCCGATGCCGCCGACCGAAAGGAGCCAGGTGCCTCCGGGCTTCGCCCGCCAGTGGGCCTGCGCCGACTGGACCGACGCCCTGTCGCAGCTGAACGAGGCTGGTGTGGGCCGGCTGGCGGTGCTCGGTGGCGCCAGCCTGGTCAGCAGCCTGCTGGCTGAAAATCTGTTCGATGAACTGCAGCTGACCCTGTGCCCCCGCCTGCTCGGTGGCCCCCACAGCTGGCTCGGCCCCACGGCTCGGGTGGAGCTCGCCGGCCAGAGCGGCTGGCGCCTGCTGGAGCAGCGGCCACTGCAGGGGGAGGAGCTGCTGCTGCGCTATCGCCGCGCCTAGGGATTGGCGCCCTGCAGCTGGGTGCGATGGCCGAAGGAAAATCAATACGGTTCTTCGCGGGAACTTCCGGAATCTAAAGAGTGTCGACGTCCTCGATCCGAAGACAGTCAAATTCACGCTGGCCGAGCCATTCGCGGCGTTCCCGGTCTTCACCGGCAGCCGCCTGGATGCAGACGCTGGCCAGGCGCTGTTCGAGCTGGGGTCGCAGCAGCATCAGCACGGGTCCCAGCACACCGGCCCGCGCCGGCTGGGGGTTGTTCAGGGCACCCATCCCCAGGACAGTGATCAGCACGGCTGCGATCGGTGGCGGGTAGCCCATGGGCTGGGGGCTCGGTCGCAGAGATGTCCTCGTTAGTTTTGCGTCTTCTGCGACCCTCCGCGTCAACCGTGCCCATGGCTGATCTCCAGGCGCGCTGGCATCAGGCCATGGCCGAGCTGCCCCAGGACCAGTGGCAGGAGCTGCTGGCCAACCACCAAGGCGCTCCGGACTCCGCGTCGCTGCCTTTCTATGACTGGAATTGGCTGCAGTTGCTCGAGGCCAGCGGCAGCATCGTGCCGCGCCAGGGCTGGCAGCCCTGCCATCTGGGGCTGTGGCGCGGCGAGCGGCTGGTGGCGGTGGCGCCCCTTTATCTCAAGGGCCACAGCTACGGCGAGTTCGTCTTCGACCAGTCGTTTGCCCAGGTCGCTGGTCAGCTGGGTCTGCGCTATTACCCGAAGCTGGTTGGCATGAGTCCGCTGAGCCCGGTGCAGGGCTATCGCTTCCTGTTCGCCGCCGGCGAGAACGCGGCTGAACTGACGGCCGCGATGCTGGAGCTGATCGATGATTTCTGCGCCCGCAACGACATCCTCAGCTGCAATTTTCTCTATGTCGATCCCGCCTGGCAGCCCCTGGCGGAGGAGGCTGGCTGCGCACTGTGGCTCAATCAGCAGAGCCAGTGGACCAATCCAGGCCATGCCGATTTCGAGGCCTATCTGGCCAGCTTCAATGCCAATCAACGCCGCAACATCCGCCGCGAACGGCGATCGGTGCGCGATGCAGGCCTCACGGTGACTCCCCTTGCCGGTGAGCAGATTCCGGCCGTGCTGGTGCGGCGCATGCACGACTTCTATGAGCAGCACTGCAGCCGCTGGGGAGCCTGGGGCAGCAAATATCTCACCGAGGCTTTCTTCGAAGCCGCGGCCTGTGAGCTGCGGCAGCATCTGGTGTTGTTCAGCGCCCACCGGGGTGATCCCCTGGAGCCGCTGGCGATGTCGCTGTGTGTGCGCGGCGGCGATTCGCTCTGGGGCCGCTACTGGGGCAGCGATCTGGAACTCGACAACCTGCACTTCGAGGTCTGCTATTACGCCCCGATCGAATGGGCGATCGCCCAGGGGATCCGCCAGTTCGACCCCGGCGCCGGTGGTCGCCACAAGCGCCGCCGTGGCTTCATCGCCGAACCGAGGGCCAGCCTGCATCGCTGGAGCCAGCCCCGCTTCGCTGGCATCCTGCGCCAGTGGCTGCCTGGGGCGAACCGGCAGCTGCTGGCTGCAATCGAGGCTGATAACGCTGAGCTGCCGTTCAACGCTGCCTACGATCCACCCCATGCCCCTTCCCGATCCCATGAGTCTTCGCCGGAGCCTGGATGAGGAGCTGTCCCAGCGTTTCATCGCCCTCGACCCGGCCGGCTACTTCCTGATCAAGCTGGATCGGCAGGCCGGCGAACTGGTGGCCGAGCACTACGGCAACGGCGTCGATGAGCGGGGCCTGGCCACCGATCCGGAGACCGGTGAAGTGCTCAGCTGTCGCGGCGCCGGGCCTCGCGCCCCCATCGCCGTTTACCGGGGGCGCAGCGCCAAGCAGCTCGGCATCGCGCTCACCGAAGGCCCGGCTCCCCACCCGATCAGCTGCCTCGACCATGCCCTTTACCTGGGCCGGGAGTTGCAGAAGGCGGAGTGGTGCCTGGTGGAGGGGATGGAGTATGTGCAGGACTGAGAGGCTGCTGCTGGGATCGTGCTGATGGCCAGGAACGATCAGCCGTAGCTGGCAGGGGCAAAGCGGATCGGAATAGGTCCGAGCTCTGTATCAAAGCCCTGCCCTTGATCAACATTGAACGATCGATCAAATCCGAATCGTTCGGTCAATCGGGAAACCCGTTCTGTCGAATCCGAGCTGAGGCCGTTGGCTTGGCTGGTCAGGAAGGCTGGCGCATCGGAGGGGGGTGACGGTCCGATGCGGAGCGTGTGGTTGCTGGTAAATGTTCTGACCAGCTCCGACGGCTCCTCAGGCCGGCTGCAATTCCCGGCTCTGTTCAACCGGTGCGGTGGGGGGATCGGGGGGCAGGGAGGCCAGTTGCACCTCGATCTCGCGGGTCACGATGCCGCGGTATTCCTGGAAATGCTCGTTGTGGGCCAGGGTGACAACGAACTGCTCGAAGTTGTTGGGATTGAGCCGGGCGATCTTGAACAGCGACCGCCAGAAACGCCAGCGGGTGTTGCGCTGCACTCCCTGTCGCCAGATCACGATCGAGAGGGCGCGGATGTCAGTCCAGGTGGGCAGGGTGGCCTTGCCGAGGGCCGCGGCTTTCACATATTTCTGCCAGCGCGGCTGCCCCATCTTGGTGTAGTAATGGGTGACGCGATCGATATAGGCATTGGGCTCATAGAGCTTGCAGAAGGCATTGACGTATTCGTTGGCGATATCCCGGATCGGGCGACTGGGCACGAAGTTGAGCAGGTTGGTCTGGTTGACGCCCTTGGCGTCGGCTTTCTCCTCGATCAGGCGGCCTTCCTTCTCCAGGCGGTGCCACAGCCCCGTGTTGGGTAGGGCCTGGAGCATGCCCATCATTGCGGCGGGGATGCCGGTCAGACTGACGAAGGTGACGATGCGATCGCCCGCCCCGGTCTGCTCGCCATCAAAGCCGATGATGAAGCCGGCCATCACTCGGATGCCGAACGAGGTGATCCGATCGACCGAGTCCACCAGCGAGCTGCGGGTGTTCTGGTGTTTGCCGGCGATCGCAAGGCTGGCCTCATCAGGGGTCTCGATCCCGACGAAGACGCTGTCGAAGCGGCATTCCGCCATCATCTCCATCAGCTCGTCATCAGCAGCGAGATCCACCGAGGCCTCGGTGGCGAAGCTGAAGGGATAGTTGCGCTCGATCTGCCATTGCTTGAGGGCCGGCAGCAGTAGTTTGGCGTTGCGTTTGTTGCCGATGAAGTTGTCGTCGACCAGGAAGATCGAGCGGCGCCAGCCCAGGTCGTAGAGAGCTTGTAGCTCGGCAATCAGCTGATCGGGATTCTTGGTGCGCGGTTTACGCCCGTAGAGCACGATGATGTCGCAGAACTCACACTGGAACGGGCAGCCCCGGGAGAACTGCACCGACATCGAGTCGTAGGCATCGAGCTCCAGCAGGTCGAAGCGTGGCACTGGGGTGCCGGTCACATCCGGTTTTTCACCGTTAGAGCTGAAACGCCCCGAGCTTTCACCTTTCTGGATCGCTTCAATGAACATCGGCAGGGTGATCTCGCCCTCATCCAGCACCTTGAAGTCGGCGAGTTGCAGCTCCGGGGCATCCGGCGTCGAACTGGCGAACGGCCCGCCCACGGCGACGGGTAGACCCCGCTGCTTGGCCCTGCCGATCTGGGCGGCCATGTCGGCCTTCTGCACGATCATCCCGGAGATCACCACCAGCTCCGCCCAGGCCCATTCGGCCTCGGTCACTTCGCGCACGTTGCGGTCGACGAGCTTCATCTCCCACTCCTGCGGCAGCAGGGCGGCCACCGTGACCAGGCCGAGGGGTGGCAGCAGCACCTTGCGGTTCACCAGCTCGAGGATTTTCTCGTAGCTCCAGAAGGTCTTGGGGAACTCCGGGTAGATGAAGAGGGTGCGCATGCGGAGTGCTGAAAGGGGTGCTGAAGGGGAGTGCTGGTGGGAGGAGGGATCAGGCCCTCATCGCCTGCATGGAGGTTGGGGGATGCTGGGTCAGGTATTGCTGACCTGCTAGGCAGAGATGCCACCGTGTCATTTGCTCACGCAACCTTAGGGGGTTCCGGGCTGGTCTTTTGCCGGGATTCTTGACGTTTAGCCAGTCCCTTCATCGGATTCTCGGCGCTGCGGCCTGCCTTCTGCTGTAATAGCCCCATTGTTTTCGCTGTGACGGCCATGGGTGTGGCGATCTATCTGGCTCTGGTGGGTGGTGGCCTCACCGCTGCGTATCTTTCGGCCGTGATCCTCAAGGGCGTCAAGCTGATCTGAGCCTTAGGCCGCCGCGCCGAATCAGCTCTGTGATCCCCAGCACCAGGCCGGCACTACCCATCACGGCGAAGGTTGCGCTCAGTCCTACCCGCATGCTCAGCGCCGCCGCCAGTAGCCCGCTCAGGCCGCCGCCGCCGAGAAAGGCGATCTGACCCAGGCCTGCCATGCGGCCCCGCAGCACCATTGGGGCCCCTATCTGGCTGATCAGGTTGGCGCCGCTCAGCAGGCAGGCCGTCCCCGCTCCGATCAGGAAGGTCATGGTCAGGCTCATGGCCAGGCCGGCCGAGAAAGCCATGCCCAGCTGGGCCAGGGCCGTCACCACCAGGCAGCTGCCCAGCAACAGGCCGGGCCGCTGGCTGAGGGCCAGGCTGTTGCGCTGCAGCACCAGGCCGCCGGCGATGCTGCCAGCGGCCAGCACGCTGGTGAACAGGCCGAGGGCCTGGGGCGATGGACCCAGCAGCTGCGCGGCGATCAGAGCGGCCAGGCCCGGGTGGAAGAAGCCCACCAGGCAGGCCAGGGCGGTGAAGCGCAGCACATGTCGCAGGGTTGGGCCGCACTCACGCCAGGCTGTCGCCAGGGAGGCCTGGCGGCCACCGGCGCTGCGCTGTTCTGCGGCGCGGTTGGGTTGCAGTAGCCAGAGCACCGAGGCGATCGGCAGCAGATAGCTGGCCGCGTCGATCACCAGGGCCAGGGTCGGTCCGCTCAGGGCCAGCAGCCATCCCCCGAGAGGCGGTCCCACCAGCTTGCCCACGTTGAAGGTCACCGAGAAGCTCGTCAGGTACGGGGCCAGCTGCCCGGGTTCCTCCACCAGCAGGGCGCAGTACTTGTTGCGTGCCGTCAGCTCATAGCTGCTGGCGATGCCCACCACCAGGGTGCTGAGCAGCAGCAGGCTCACCTGGGCCGGTCCCGTCAGCAGGGGGATGGCCAGGGCGCCAAGGGCGGCTCCCGCCACCAGACCCCACTGGGAGCGGATCAGCACCGTTTCGCAGCCCAGCCGATCGGTCAGCACCCCGGCGGGGCCGCTGATCACCAGGGCCGGCAGGGCCAGGGCGGCGAAGTGCAGGGCCAGCAGCATCGGATTGCTGCTGCCGTGCAGCAGGATCCAGCCCTTGGCGGTGATGCCCGCAAACGAGCCGGCGGTGCTCAGGCCCGAGGCCCAGAGAAAGATGCTGCGCTGATGGCGCCGTCGCCAGCCCAGCGGCTCTGCTGGGTTCAATCGGCCGCCCGCCGGGCCTCGAGCGCGTCCTGCACCATGGCGGCGGCTCCGACCACTTCGCCCTGCAGGTCATAGCTGTCGGCGCTGAGGATGCGCACCGGCACCAGGGTGCCCGGCGCGGCGCAGAGGCCGCCAATCCCCGGTCGTACGTGCACTTCGCCGTCGACATCGGGGGCGAAGCGGGCGCAGCGGCCGATCATCTCGCCGCTGGTCGGGTTCTCCTGTTCGATCAGCACGTCGACGATGCGGCCGATCCAGGCGGCGTTGCGCTCGCCGGCGATCGGCTGCTGCAGCGCCATCAAGCGGTCCTTGCGCTCCCGTGCGATTTCGGCCGGGACAGGGTCGGCCAGGTCGGCGGCGGCGGTGCCCTCCTCCGGCGAGAAGGTGAACACCCCCACGTGGTCGAAGCGCTGCTCGGCCACGAAGTCCAGCAGGTGCTCGAACTGCTCCTCGGTCTCGCCGGGGAAGCCGACGATGAAGGTGGTGCGCAGCACCGCCTCGGGCAGCTGCTCGCGGATGCGGCTGAGCAGGCCACTGGTGATGCCCTCCTGCCAGGGGCGATTCATCGCCCGCAGCACCTCCGGATGGCTGTGCTGCAGGGGCAGATCCAGATAGGGCAGCACGTTCGGCACCTCCCGGTAGGCCGCGAGTACCGCGGAGGTGAGCCCGGTGGGATAGGCGTAGTGCACCCTGATCCAGGGGATCTCCACCTCCCCCAGGGCCCGCAGCAGATCATCGAGCCGGGGCAAGCCGTAGAGGTCGAGGCCGTAGTTGGTGGTGATCTGGCTGATCAGAATCAGTTCCTGCACACCCTGGGCCGCCAGGCTCTGGGCTTCGGCCACGATCGATTCGATCGTGCGCGAGCGCTGGTTGCCGCGCAGCTTCGGGATGATGCAGAAGGCGCAGCGATAGTCGCAGCCTTCGGCCACCTTCAGGTAGGCCACGGCCTCGGAGGTGGTGCGATAGCGGGGCAGGTGTTCGTCGCCCACGAAGGTGGGAACGGCGCTGACCCGGTTGACCCGCTCGCCGGCCTCGACCCGCTTCAGCACCTCGACGATGTGCTGATAGTCGCCGGTACCGACGATCGCCTTCGCCTCCGGCAGGGATTCGAGCAGCTCCTGCTGGAAGTGCTGAGCCAGGCAGCCGGCAATGATCAGTTCCTTGCCCTGCTCGGCCAGTTCCACCAGGGTGCGCACCGATTCCTCGCGGGCGTCCTGGATGAAGCTGCAGGTGTTCACCACCACCACCGAGGCCTCCCGCTCATCGGCACTGACGCCGTAGCCCGCCTCGGCCAGCAGGCCGAGCATGTGCTCGGTGTCCACACGGTTTTTCTCGCAGCCCAGATGGGCAAAGGCGATGGTGGGCAATCCCATGGAGCGCAGTCGGGGCCAGCTGACCACCCTATGCAACCTGCGACGTCTTATCGCGGCGACTGCGAGAATCCAGTCAGTCCTGCTCCAAGTCGTGACCTCCACCCGTCTGGCCGATCGCCTCAACAGCCGCCGCCGCCCGGACTCCGGCCGGCGCTGGGTGCGGATCGTGATCGCCGTGCTCGCCACCATCGGTGCCCTCGATACG
>JAPLID010000070.1 GCA_026389285.1 Cyanobacteriota bacterium | reverse complement strand
TCACCGCGGTGGTGTGATGCCCTCACTACTGCCAGATCCCTGAGCCGGTTGTTAACGATCGTGGTGTCTGTGGTCGCTCGTTGATTAACAATCAGGGGTGGAATGCTGCGCTGCTGCGTTACGGCCCCTGAACGGGTACACTATATTAATCTCGACACCTCTACTCAGCTCCCCCGAATCAGCACCGGTGTGGGCGACGACGTGATCACGGGCCAGGCGTCAACTGGTAACTACGGCATCGTCAATAATGGCATCATCAATATGGGTGCCGGCAATGACATCTGCCAGTCCCAGGTTCTCAACACTGTCAATACTGGCCGCTTCAGTGGAAGCTCCGGCAATGTGATCATGGGAGCAGGAAGTGACACTGTGACAGGATTTGGTGATGGCACTTTCTGGGGTGGCGAAATCGGCGAAACCGCCGCTGCCGCCCGGCAGGGGCAGACTGCCAGCGATGTGGACATCCTCAACCTGATCGGTGGTACGGAGTACGTCATCACCGCCACCTCCACCATCTACTCAGGCAACACCATTGATGGCTTTGTCATCGGCAATGGGGGGATGACCATGAACGTGTTCGGCTTCGAAACCTTCGGCACGGTCGGCAATCAGCAGACCCTCGCCGCCGGCACCTACACCCTCTGAGCCAGGGCCAGGGCCGGCCATCCACAGCCGGCCTCATTCCTCCGTCTGTCCCCCACCCCGCCGCTGCGCCTTGATGGCTCCGCGGCGGTTTTTGCTGGCCAATCGCCGCTCCTGCGATCCCCGGGTGGGCTTGGTGCGGCGCCGGGGCGGCGGCGGTGGCTCGATCGCCTGGCGCAGCAGCTCCGCCAGGCGCTTCTGGGCCGCCTGCCGATTGAGCCACTGGGAGCGGTGCTCGGCGGCCACCACCACCAGCACCCCGGCCACCAGGCGCCCCTGCAGGCGCGCCAGAGCCCGCTGCCGCAGCGGCTCCGGCAGCGCCTGGCTGGCCGCAAGATCAAACACCAGCTCCACCCGGGAGTCGGTGGTGTTCACCCCCTGGCCGCCCGGGCCGGAAGCCCGCGAAAAACGCCAGCCCAGCTCCGACGCCGGAATCACCAACGTCCCGTTGATCGGCAGGTCGGCGGCGGTGCCCATCAGCGCAGGATGCCCTAAAGCAGGCTCACCTGGCCGCTGCCGATGTCCAGACAGGCGGGCTGGATCTGCAGCCGACCCGCCACCTGGGCCCCGGCCAGCAGCGGACTGCGCCGGGCCAGGGCCGCCGCCGCGTCACGGGTGTGGGCCGCCACCGCCTCCGCCAGGCTGGCCCCCGCAGGCAGGGCGGCCCGGATCGGCAGCACCAGCTCCTCCAGCAGCGGCGTCAGCGGCCTGGAGGCCAGCGCCGCCCCCACAGCCCCGCAGTCGCTGTGGCCGATCACCACGATCAGGGGCACGGCCAGCTCTGCCACCGCGTACTCCAGCGAGGCAACACCGGCATCCGAGGCGGTGTTGCCGGCGGTGCGCACCTCGAACAGCTCACCCGGGGCCGCAGCGAAGATCCACTCCGGCGACACCCGCGAATCGGCGCAGGCCAGCACCGCCGCCCAGGGCCTCTGGCCCCGGGCCAGGGCATCGGGCCGCACGGCGCAGTGCAGGGGCCAGGCCTGCTGCAGCAGCTGAGCCCGCTCCAGCGGATCACCACTGGCCTCCGCCTCGGCCCAGACGGCAGCGAACTCCCGGTTACGGCGCAGCAGTTCCTGCAGCGGGTCGCCCGGGGGCTTGCAGACCCGCAGCCGCTGCTCCAGGGGGAGCGTTGCCGCCTCCAGCCGCCGCGGCGACAGGAGCCCGGCGGCGGCCAGCCAGCCGAGGCTCCGCAGCAACTGGCGCCGCCCCAGGCCAGGCCGATGCGGTGTCGGGCTGTGTGCCATGGGTTCGTGACAGGGGGCATGGCCAGAGGTTTAGCTGGAACCCCCCCCCCATAGGCGCATGAGCGAACACGAAGCCCCCTGCCCCGGCTGGATCGACGAACACCTCAACGGTGTCCGCTACGGCCTGGAAGGCACGGTGATCGCCGAACAGTCCAGTCCCTACCAGCGGGTCACGATCATCGACAGCCTGGCCTACGGCAAGGGGCTGCTGCTCGACGGCTGCTGGATGACCGCCGAGCGCCAGGAGCGCCACTACCACGAAGCGATCGTGCATCCGGCCCTCTGCGGCGCCGCCAGCGTCGAGCGGGTGCTGGTGATCGGCGGTGGCGATGGCGGCACCGCCCGCGAGTGCCTGCGCCACGCCGGCGTGCGCCAGCTCGATCTGGTGGAGATCGATGGCCTGGTGGTGGAGTGGAGCCAGCACTACCTACCGGCCATCGGCGGCAGCGCCTGGAGTGATCCGCGCCTGCAGCTCACCGTGGGCGATGGCATCGCCTGGGTCGCCGATGCCCCTAACGCCAGCTACGACGTGGTCATCGTTGACGGCTCCGACCCGGCCGGCCCGGCCGAAGGCCTGTTCAACCGCGCCTTCTTCGAGCACTGCCGCCGCATTCTGCGGCCGGGCGGTGTGTTCGTCACCCAGAGCGAATCGCCGGAGGCCTTCCGTCAGGTGCACATCGACACCGTGCGCCTGCTGCGCCAGGTGTTCGGCCACGCCGATCCGCTCTACGGCTGGGTGTCGATGTACCCGAGCGGCTGGTGGAGCTGGACCTTCGCCGCCGTGGATGGGCCGCGCTACCGGCAGCCGGATCCCACCCGCGCCGCGGCCGTGGCCGAGGGCTGCCAGATCTGGAGCCCCCGCTGGCAGCGCGGCTGCTTCGAGGCGATACCGGCAGCGATCGAGCGCGCCCTCGCCTGAAGCGCTGCCACAGCCAGCCCTCACTGCCAGCTCTGACCACTACCCCTCGAACCCGGATCCCTTGACCAGCCCCGAGCTCTCCTGCTTCGACACCGACGGCGCCATCTTCATGGCCAGCCGCCGCGACCCGGCCGATTGCTGCGTCGGTCTGTTCGGCGTGCCCTACGACGGCACCACCTCGTTCCGGCCCGGCACCCGCTTCGGGCCGGCGGCGATCCGCGAGGTGAGCAGCGGCCTGGAGAGCTATTGCCCCCAGCTCAATCTGGACCTGGAGGATCTGGCCTTCGCCGATCTGGGCGCCGTCGACATTCCCTTCGGATCACCCGAGCCGGTGGTGGCGGCGGTGCACGCAGCCACCACCACCGTGCTGGACCTGGGCCTGGCGCCGTTGATGCTGGGCGGTGAACACTCGATCAGCAGCGGCGCCGTGGCCGCCGTGGCCGAACGCCACCCTGATCTGGTGCTGGTACAGCTTGATGCCCACGCCGATCTGCGCCACGACTGGCTCGGCAGCCAGCACAGCCACGCCTGCGCCATGCGCCGCTGCCTGGAGGTGCTGCCCAGTGGCCAGCTGCTGCAGATCGCCATCCGCAGCGGCACCCGGGCCGAATTCGAGGAGCTGCGGCAGCAGCAGCGGCTGGTGCCCCGCCCGCGCATGGTGGAGGCGCTGCAAGCTCTGAGGGGGCGGCCGCTGTATCTCACCGTCGATCTCGACTGGTTCGATCCGGCGGTGCTGCCGGGCACGGGCACACCCGAACCCGGAGGCTTCCTCTGGGCCGACTTCGCCGAACTGGTGGCCGAACTGAGCCACCACCGCCTGGTCGGCGCCGACATCGTCGAACTTTCACCGCAGCTGGATCCGAGCGGGGTGAGCAGCGTGCTCGCAGCCAAGGTGACCCGCAGCCTGCTGCTGCTGCTGGGCGCCTCCAGCTGAGCCTGGGCCATCGGCACGGCAGATGTTCAGTAGCAGCAGGTGCCGCTGGTGCGCTGTTCGCGCAGGCGGTCGTGCTGCTGGGCGATCAGCAAGATCGCCAGGGTGGGATGGTTGTGCAGCAGGTTGAGGAAGCGCAGGCGATCGAGCCGCACCACCTCCACCGGTGTCTGGGCCACCGCATCACTGCGGTGCACCCCCTGGCGCCAGAAGACGTCGCAGTAACTGAAAAGCTCACCGGGTCGGTGACAGATTTTCTCTCCCTTCTCACCCTGGAGTTCGATGATGCCGTGACGCAGCGCGTAAATCGCGTTGACGGTGCTGCCGCGGCTGAACACCAGCGCGCCGGTGGGAAGGGTGAGGGTTTCGCTGTCCACCTGATCGGCCATCAGGTCGATCGGAGCTGTCGTTGCAGGGGTCACTACCAAGATCCGTCACCTCCAGGTGAAACAGAGCGATAAGAAGAAAATCTTAGAGCCTTGAGCAACCCAATAGTGGTCGCCAATGCTGCATATGGCGGATTATACAGCGCAACTGCTTCGCAGATGCGTCAAAATTGCAACAGCATTGTGCCCAGGCTGAGCTGCTGATTGCAGCCGCCGGGCTGGCCGTGATCGGAGCCTGCAGCGGAGAGCACCGGCAGCCGGGGCGGGCGAGCCGTCCAGTGATGGCAACAAAGATCGGCCACCAGCTCGGGATGGATCGGCAGCTCTCGCAGCTGGCACCAGCCCAGATCTGCGCCGCTGGGCAACGTGCAATGGCGGCAACTGCGGCAGCTTGGGCGATTGCCCATTCAGCGGGATCCTGCGAAGTGGGTGGGGATCAAAGGTAATCAGGCAGAACCGTTTTGAGAAGTGGAAAAACCCAAATCACCGGGTTTCTCCCACATCCCGCAGGGAAACCGCACTCCGCTCCACTGCTACGGCAGAAACCCTGGAGCGGCAATAGCTCCATAGGATCCCGACAACCCCGCCGACCCTGAACTCCATGGCTGATCCGGCAAACGAGCCCGCCACACCGTTGCAGCGAACCCCCCTCGCCGAGGCCGCCCGGGCCGCCGGTGGCCGGATGGTGCCCTTCGCCGGCTGGGAGATGGCCGTGCAGTTCAGCGGTTTGGTGCAGGAGCACCAGGCCGTGCGCCAGCACTGCGGCGTCTTCGACATTTCACACATGGGTGTCATGAGACTGCGCGGCGATGGGGTGAAGGAGGCGATGCAACGCCTGGTACCCAGTGACCTGTTCCGCATCGGCCCGGCCGAGGCCTGCTACAGCGTGCTGCTCAATGAGGCGGGCGGCATCCGCGACGACCTGATCGTCTATGACCGCGGCCGCGTCAGCCTCGAGGGGGAGGAGCGGGACGAACTGCTGCTGGTGATCAATGCCGCCTGCGCCGAAGCCGACACGGCCTGGATCCGCAGCCAGCTGGAACCCGCCGGCTTTCTGATTGAAGACATCAAAGGCGATGGCGTCTTGCTCGCCCTGCAGGGCCCCGAAGCCCCGGCGCGGCTGGAAGCCCTCAGCGGCGCCGATCTCTCCGGTCTGCCCCGCTTCGGCCATCGCCAGCTGCTACTGGCGGGCAACGCCGGCGGCGCCGCCGCCGGGGCCTCGGTGTTCGTGGCCCGCACCGGCTACACCGGCGAAGACGGTTTCGAGCTGCTGCTGGATCGAGAGGCCGGCCTGGCCCTATGGGAGCAGCTGCTGGCCGAAGGCGTCAGCCCCTGCGGCCTCGGCGCCCGCGACACCCTGCGCCTGGAGGCCGCCATGCATCTCTATGGCAACGACATGGACAGCGGCACCACCCCCCTGGAGGCCTCCCTGGCCTGGCTGGTGCACCTGGAGATGCCCGCCGACTTCATCGGTCGCGCCGCCCTTGAACAGCAGAGCGCCAGCGGCGTGAGCCGCAGGCTGGTGGGCCTGAAGCTGCAGGGCCGGGCCATCGCTCGCCACGGTTATCCGGTTCTGCGGGACGGCCAGGTGGTGGGGGAGGTCACCAGCGGCACCTGGTCGCCGACGCTGGGGGAAGCGATCGCCCTGGCCTACGTGTCCAGCGACGCCGCCAAGGTGGGCACGGAGCTGGCGGTGGAGATCCGCGGCAAGGCCGAGCCGGCTCTGGTGGTGAAGCGGCCTTTCTACCGGCGCTCCTGAAGGACAACCCACCCCCTGCAGCGGCACGCCTCCAGCAGCCACCAGGCCTGCGCCCACACGCCGTGGGAAAATAGCCGATTGCTTTGGGTTCTGCAATGCGCAGCCACGGATGCGGCGACCTGCGCCACGACGCCAGCGGCCAGGCCGTGCAGCTGTGCGGCTGGGTCGACCGGCGCCGCGACCACGGCGGCGTGATCTTCGTTGATCTGCGCGACCGCAGCGGCACCGTGCAGATCACGGTGGACCCAGACCTGGGGGCCGAGGCCTTCGCCGTGGCCGAACATCTGCGCCATGAAACCGTGATCCAGGTGGCGGGCACGGTGCGGGCCCGGCCGGCCGAATCCCTGAACGATCGTCTGGCCACCGGTGCGATCGAGGTGCTGGCCGCCGCGATCACCGTGCTCAATCCGGTGCGCGGCAACCTGCCCTTTCCTGTGTCCCTGCACGACGAGGAGAACACCCGCGAGGAGCTGCGGCTGCGCCATCGCTATCTGGATCTGCGCCGCGAGCGCATGAACCGCAATCTGCGCCTGCGCCACAGCACGATCCGCGCCGCCCGCAACTACCTGGAGGAGGCCGGCTTCATCGAGGTGGAAACGCCGATCCTGACCCGCTCCACCCCCGAAGGCGCCCGCGATTACCTGGTGCCCAGCCGGGTCTGCGGCGGCGAGTGGTTCGCCCTGCCCCAGTCGCCCCAGCTGTTCAAACAGCTGCTGATGGTGGGCGGCCTCGAGCGTTACTACCAGGTGGCCCGCTGTTTCCGCGACGAGGACCTGCGCGCCGATCGCCAGCCGGAGTTCACCCAGCTGGATATGGAGATGAGCTTCCTGGAGCAGGAGCAGATCCTGGCGCTCAACGAAGGCCTGATCGCCGCCATCTGGAAGTGCGTCAAGGGCATCGAGCTGCCGCGGCCGTTCCCCCGCCTCACCTGGCACGAGGCAATGGAGCGCTACGGCACGGACCGCCCCGACACCCGCTACGGCATGGAGCTGGTCAACGTGTCCGATCTGGTGGCCGGCATGGGCTTCAAGGTGTTCTCCGGTGCCGTGGCCGCCGGTGGCTCGGTGAAATGCATCGCGGTGCCCGGCGGCAACGACGCCCTCAGCAACGTGCGCATCAAGCCCGGCGGCGATGT
>JAPLID010000136.1 GCA_026389285.1 Cyanobacteriota bacterium | reverse complement strand
GAAGTGCACCGAGCTGTCGCTGGCGGGATCCGGGGCGAGCACCGGGAAGACGATCTTCTGGTGCTGATCACCGGGGATCGGACCCACCAGGATGATGTTGGGTAGGTCGTCGCTGTACTGGGTGTAGTAGATGCCGGCGGTCTCCTCCTTTAGCTCCTCGGTGAGCCGCTCGGGGGGAGCCAGCTTGAAGCCCTCAGGCAGCATCACCACGGCGCCGACATTCAGGCCGGTGCGGGTGCCATCGCCGGAGACCTGCTGCACCGAGGTGTCATAGGGGATCTCCACTTCGGCCTTGAACACGGTGTCCGGGAAGACCGCCTGGGGCACTTCGGCGTGGGTGATCTTCTTGGCCAGGTGGCAGTTGGCGCAGACGAGTTTGCCCGTGGCCTCCCGGGGGTTGGCGTAGTTCTGTTGCGCCCAGAAGGGATAGGCCCAGCTGGGGCTGGCGCCACCCAGGAACACCGTGAAGGCAAGCAGGCTGCCGAACAGAAGGGAGAGGGAACGACGCATGGGGAGGGGCGGGCGGCGGAAGCTGGGAGGGGGCGACGGGACTGGGGCGGCTGGCGCTCAGGGAGCGGGATTCAGCCCCACCAGGGCTTCTCGCCGGTCCGGAAGTCTGTTTCGGACCACTGGCTGAGGAAGACGTTGTCGTTTTCGACGTTGCGGTGGGCCAGGGCGAGGGGCAGGGGAGCCGGACCGCGCACCACCTTGCCGGTGGAGTCGTACTGACTGCCGTGGCAGGGGCACATGAACTTATTGGCGCCGCTGTTCCAGGGCACCACGCAGCCCAGGTGGGTGCAGATGGCGTTGATGCCGTAGTTGCCGATGGCTTCCGGACCTTCGACGATCAGATAGGTGGGATCACCCTTGAGGCCCTGGACGAGGTTGCGGTCGCCTTCCTTATGGGTGGCCAGCCAGCCGGTGAGGGTGACGTTGTTGCCCAGCTCATCTTTGGCGATGGTGCCGCCGCCGGATCCGGCGGCCCGGGGCGGAATGAAGTAGTTGGCCACGGGGTACAGCACCCCGAGGGCCACCCCGGTGACGGAGCCGAAGGTCAGCAGATTCATGAACTGCCGACGACCCATGCTGGGCACATCACCGTTCGAAGAGGCCGCAGGAATCTGGGTCATGGGCAACGTTCCGGGAATCCGGTCCAACGTGGCACTCATTATGAACCTTGCAGTTCCCGGCCCGTGCTCTGATCACGGCTGGCCTCGGCTGGCTGCAACATGCTGTTGTGCAGCGCCGCCGCCGTCCGTGTCCGTCAGCGAACCCTCGGGAGCCGATCAGCCTCTCTGCGCTGACGAGGTGCTGGCCCTGCTGCGCCGCCGTTGGCAAGCCACCTATGACCTCCAGCTGGTGCAGCGCCGGGGGCGCCTTTATCTGCAGGTGATGTGGGCCTACCTGGAGCAGCAGTCGTTTCCGCTCACTCCCCAGGCCTATGCCGAGGCCCTGGAGGACCTGGTGGCCACCCTCAATGGCCTGGGGGTCGCCGCCCAGGTGCGCGACTGGCTCGAGACCACCCGTGACAAGCCCCGGCTGGGCAAGGCCCTGTCCCTGCCCTTGGAGCTGCCGCCGGGCCGGGCCAGCGAATTCCTGTTGTAGGGCTCGCCGGGGATGGGGCGGGGCTCAGGCGTTTCCAGCCGGCGCCGGCCGCAGGCCCTGGCTCAGGGCGACCAGGGCCACGCCGATCAGATAAAGAGCCGTGATGGCGCCGCCCAGTAGCAGCATCGTCACCGGATCGGTGGAGGGGGTCAGCACCGCTCCGGCCAGGGCGCTGATCAGGATCACCCAGCGCCAGGCGCCCAGCATGGTGCGGGCGTCGATCAGGCCGAGGGCACCGAGCAGCAACTGCAGCACCGGCAGCTGGAAGGCCAGGGCGGTGGTCACCATCAGCAGCAGCACGAAATCGAGGTAGCGCTCGATGGACCAGATCGGTTCCACCACATCGGCGCCGTAGCTGACCAGAAAGCGCAGCGCCGCGGGCACCAGGGCCCACCAGGCGAAGGCCAGGCCGGCTGCGAACAGCACGGTGGAACCAGCCACGGCCGGGGCCACCAGGCGCCGCTCGCGTTTGCTGAGGCCGGGCAGCACGAAGGCCAGGCCCTCGAACAGCACCCAGGGCAGGGCCAGGGTCAGGCCGGCGTAGCCGGCGACCTTGAAGGAGACGAACAGGAACTCGCCGGGGGCCAGCTGCAGGAAGCGGACGCCGTTGGCGGGCATTTCCAGCAGTTTCACCAGCGGCCGCACGAAGGCCAGGCAGGCGGCCGCGCCGATCACCACCGCCAGCAGGCTGCGCAGCACCCGGCGCCGCAGCTCCTCTAGGTGATCCACCAGGGTCATCTCGACCTCGCCGGGGAACTCGTCCTGCGGCGAACTCAGGGTGTGCGTGGGCTGGGAGATCAGGGCCTCCTGCTCAGGTGAGGCAGCAGGTTCCTGCAGCGCCACGGCCTGGCTCGGCTCCCGGTCGGGGCTGGCGATGGGGTCGTGTTCGCTCATGGCTTCCCTACCCCGTAGAGGTTAGGGGCCTTCAGGCGTCAGTGGCCCCGGCGTCTGCGGCCGCGGCGCTGGCTCGGGCTGGGAGCAGGGCGCCAGCCCTGGCGCGGAGTTCGTTAGCCGCTCGGGGCTCTCGCAGCGTGCCCCGGGTGATCAGGAACTCCCAGGAGTTTGCAGATCAAGCCTCAGCAGAGCGCTGCAGGGGGATCTGTTGAGCCAGGCCGAGCGCAGGGCAGCAGGGTCTTCGCAACCTGCGGGCGCCGAGAGCGTCGCCACAGCGAACTGTTCTGGAGATGGTTCAAAACTCATCAGTCGACCTGCCCAGGATTCTGTTGGCTGTATTGAAAGCCCATGAACACTGGATTGCCGATGCGCACAGAGGCAGTAAAACGCAGCCGAGACAGGTTTCTCAGCCGTCTCTTGGCGAGGGCCTACAGGTTGCGTTCCGCCTCTGGAGTGTCCGCTGCTAAGGGCTGGCTGCGCAGCAGGGCCTGGGCCCGTTCCGGTTCACCCCAGAGGATCTCGCCGCCGCGATGGCGCACGGTGCCCGGCTCGGCGCCCGGAATGCGTTGCAGGGTTTCGGCGGCCACCATCACCACCGGCACGCGCTGGTTGCCGCGCCCACGGCTGAAATGGGCCGCCAGGTCGGCGGCGGCGGCCAGATCCGCCTCACCGGCCTGCCCCTCCGATCCCTTGAGCACCACGTGGCTGCCAGGCAGCTCCTGGGCGTGGAACCAGAGATCGCCGCGTCGGGCATGGCGCAGGGCGATCCATTCGTTCTGGCGGTGGTTGCGGCCCACCTGCAGCCGCAGGCCGCCGGCGCTGCGCAGTTCCAGGGGGCTGGGTTCCGCCGCTGGGGTGGTGCGGCCGCTGGCCCCGGCCCGGCTGCGCCCCCGACGGGAGAGGGTCGGGGTGCCGCCACGAGCCGGTCGCAGGCCGCTGAGCTGCTGCTCCAGCTCCTCGGCGAGGGCCTGCAGCTGGGTGCCATCCTCCAGCTGTTCCACGAAAGTCAGGCTGGTCTCCAGCCCCTGCAGCCGCTGCTGATGCTGCTCCAACCGCGGCAGGATCGCCGCCAGGGAGCGGCGCAGCTTGCGGGCTTTGCGATAGAGGGCCTGGGCTGCGTCGATCTGGCTGCGGTCGGGATTGGGCAGGCACAGCAGGGCATCGGCCTGCTGCTGCAGGCCCTCGCTGCCGGGCACCGCATCGGCCAGGAGCTGCTGCGCTTCGGCCTGCCGCCGTTCCCGTTCGATCGCCTGGCGCAGCCGCTGCAGCAGGGCCTGGCGCCGCTGTTCCCAGAACCGCTGGCTGAGCCGCTGGCCGTAGTAAGTGGCAAGGCCGCGGTTGAGGGCCAGGGGGTGCGGCTGGGTGCCGGTCGCCGCCGCGAGTGGGCTCCAGCAGCGGTACTCGCCGGCGGCTCCCAGCTGCAGGGCAAAGCGGCCCTGCTCCAGGGCTTCCAGCCAGGCCTGCCACGGCTCCCACAGGCTCTGCCATTGGCTGTCCGTCAGCGTCTGGACCGGCTGATCGGCCCAGTGCCAGCAGGGCAGCAGCTGGCGGATCAGGGCTGGGCTAGTGCCCTGGTAGGCCTGGAGCAGGGCCTTTTTCAGGCTCACGGGCACCAGGCTCAGCCGCCGCCGCCAGCTCTCCTGGCTCTCCAGCCGTCGGGGGGGCTCGCCCGCCATCGACGGCGGCGGCCGATAGGCATCGCCGGTGCCGATCGGCCGCAGGCGGGATTGGTCGGGGCGCACCTGGCGCCCGAGGGCGACGATGCGCTGTTGCTCGTCCAGCAGAAACAGGTTGCTGTGGCGGCCCATCAGTTCCAGCACCAGGCTGCGCTGGAGCGGATCACCCGGCCTGGCGGCAAAGCCCAGCTCGACCACCCGCTCCCAGCCGAGCTGCTCCAGGCTGACCAGGGCGAGGCCGCGCAGGCCGTGCTGGAGCTGCTGGGCCAGGGTGCTGCCCTCCCCCTGGCGCGCCGGTGGGGTGATCGCCAGCAGCCGCGGGGCCTCCGCCAGCCAGCTCAGATCGAGCCAGAAGCTGCCCTCAAGGCTGCGCAGGGCGATCTGCAGGCCATGGGCCTCCCCCTGCTGGGCCTTCTCGAAGCGGCTCGGCACCAGCACAGCCCGTAGCTCCGCCACCACCGCCTTGAGGGTGGTCAGATCCATCGCCTGGATGGCTGACTGGGGAACCATCACCGCTATGCCTCTGCCCACCCTTACTCTGCTGCCCTGACCCACCGCCTTGAGCAGCGTGACCGACAGCGCCGGTCGACTCACCGTGATCACCGGCCCCAGCGGTGTCGGCAAGGGCACCCTGGTGGCCCAGCTGCTGCAGCGCCATCCCCAGATCTGGCTGTCGGTGTCGGCTACCACCCGGGCCCCGCGCAGCGGCGAAGTGGAGGGCAGCAGCTATTTCTTTCTGGATCGCCCCAGCTTTGAGCGCCAGGTGGCCGAGGGGGGCTTCCTGGAATGGGCCGAGTTCGCCGGCAATCTGTACGGCACGCCGCGCCAGCCGGTGGAGTGCCAGCTGGCCGCCGGCCGGCCGGTGCTGCTCGAGATTGAACTGGAGGGGGCCCGTCAGGTGCGGCGCAGCTTCGCGGCCGGTTTCCAGGTGTTTCTGGAGCCCCCCAGTTTCGAGGAGCTGGAGCGGCGCATCCGCGGCCGCGGCACCGACAGTGAGGAGGCAATCGTCCGGCGGCTGGAGCGGGCCCGGGTCGAACTGGCGGCAGCTGGCGAATTTGATGCCCGTCTGGTGAACGGCAATCTCGTGGAGGCGCTGGCCCAACTGGAGCAGCTGATGGGGTTGGCGGCTTAGGGGGGCGCGGATGCCTTGATGCTTTAGGCCCGACGTGAGAGCCAATCCTCGGGATCAGCGATTTTTGGAGCTTTCCAACAAACAGTCTCACCGAACGTTTCAACAAAAAAGCGGCCCCTGAAAGGGACCGCTCGCATCACGAAGGAATAGTTCTGCTCAAGGGCTCTGGATTCAGAGCGGGTGGAAGAGCAGATCGGGGAAGAAACGATTGAACTCGATCATGATTCCAGCGGTGAGCGTGAACCAGATGGCGGCGAAAACCGGTGCGGTGGTGAGAAACTTCTTCATGGCTGCGGGAGTGGGTCGTTGAGGATTCGGTTCTGGAGCGCTGTCCCTGATCAGCTGGTAGGGCAAGAAAAAAAGTTTCCTTGGTGGAGGCAGCTTCCCGTCCTTGCCTGATCGGATTCAGGGATTCGTCTCAGCGCGGTGAAACCGTGATCTTGTTGTCGGTTTCGGTGAGCTTGCCACCGGTGAGTTCCTTAAAGGCCGCCAGCGGCCAGGTGGCGGAGGCGATCGTCGCCTTCAGGGCTATCGGCAGATCGATCTGGATCTCAAGCATGGTGGAATCCTTGCGACCGGCCACGGCCTGGAGATAACCCCGGCCAGCCCAGCCGATGCAGCCAGCGATGTAGAGGAAGGCGATGCCCGGGATGATGAAGTCACCGGCATGGCTCCAGCGGCCATCCACGATCAGGTGTGGCAGACCATCGGCACCGCAAAGGGCCTGGCTGTACATGGAGAAACGGTTCTTGGCCTGGGCCGTGGTGGCCCCGGCAGCCCGCTGCTGGAAGCGGGGGCTTTCAGCGCAGGGGGTCAGTCCGCCGATTTCGGCGTTGGCCACAGGGGCGAAGCCGAACAGCAGGAAGACGGAAAGGAGAACGGCGAAAAGACGGCGCATGGAGAGGGGGCCGGTTAGAGGCTGCCGTAGGGGCAGGATGTCACCAGCGGACAGTAAGAGAGGCGATCCTGAGTGATGACCACCGTTCTGGCGCTCGAAACAAGTTGTGACGAGTCGGCGGCGGCGATCGTGCGCGATCGGCGGGTGCTCGCCAGTGCCATCGCCTCCCAGGTGGAGGAACACGCCCGCTGGGGTGGGGTGGTGCCTGAGATCGCCTCCCGCCGCCACCTCGAAGCCCTGCCGCCCCTGATCGATCAGGTGTTGAAAGAGGCCGGCATCAGCCTGGCCTCGGTTGACGCGGTGGCCGCCACGGTGGCGCCCGGGCTGGTGGGGGCGCTGCTGGTGGGCTCGCTCACCGGCCGCACCCTGGCCCGGCTCCACGGCAAGCCCTTCATCGGCGTGCACCATCTGGAAGGCCATCTCTGTTCCGCCCAGCTGGGGCCCGAACCGCTGCCGCCGGGCCCCTATCTGGTGCTGCTGGTCAGCGGCGGCCATACCGAGCTGGTGCGGGTCGACCGTCCCGGGGCCTATCGGCGCCTGGGCCGCAGCCGCGATGACGCTGCCGGCGAGTGCTTCGACAAGGTGGCGCGACTGCTCGGCCTGGGCTATCCCGGCGGTCCGGCGATCCAGGCGGCGGCGGTGGGTGGTGATCCGCAGCGCTTCCGGCTGCCCAAGGGGCGGCTGTCGTTGCCGGAGGGCGGATTTCATCCCTATGACTTCAGCTTCAGCGGTCTCAAGACCGCGATGCTGCGCCTGGTGCAGTCCCTGCAGGCCAGTGGCGAGCCCCTGCCCCTGGCCGATCTGGCCGCCAGCTTCGAGCGGGTGGTGGCCGAGGTGCTGGTGGAGCGCAGTTGCCGCTGCGCCGCCGACGAGAACCTCGGGACCCTGGTGCTGGTGGGGGGAGTGGCGGCCAATCAGCGGCTGCGCCAGCGGCTGGAGCGGCAGGCCGCTGCCCAGGGTCTGGCCTGGCGGGTGGCACCCCTGGCCTACTGCACCGACAACGCCGCCATGATCGGCCTGGCGGCAGAACAGCGGCTGCAGGCGGGTTGCCTCAGCCCGACGACCCTGGGGGTGGCGCCTCGGCTGCTGCTCGAGCAGGCGGATTGCCTTTACGAAAGGCAACCAGCCTTTTGATGAGGGTAGGGTAAGGAGGTCTAGCCGCCTTGCCATCTGGCCCGGCTTGGCACTTTCAGTCCGTCCCCACCCACGCCTGTCCCCCCATGGCCTCGGCGAACACCCCCGAACCCGTCTCCCAGCAGGAACTCAACTCCTGGCGCCGCGGCTTCACCCCCCAAGCCGAAATCTGGAACGGCCGCTTAGCGATGCTGGGTCTTTCAGTCGGGATCGGCGTGCTGGTGTTGGCCAGGTTCGCGACCAGCTCCCACGGCTGATCACATCAGACCCGGCCCCGCAGTCTCTGGGCCAGTTCCGAGGGCCTGAGACTCTGGGTCATGGCGTCTTCCAGGGCCACCCGACCGGTTTCCACCAGGTCCGCCAGAGCTTGATTGCTGGTCTGCATGCCGTCGAAGGCGCTGCGTTCCATGATCTGCTCGATCTCATCGAGCTTGGCCTGCAGGATGTAATCGCGGCAGGCATCGGTGTTGATGAACAGATCGTGATAGCCGCAGCGATTGCCGTCAACCGTCTTGATCAGACCCTGGGAGACCACCGCCAGCAGCGATTCGGAGATCGCACGCCGAATCTGTTCCTGCTCTTCCGGCTTGTACATGCCCAGGATCCGCTCCACGGTGCGCACGGCCGAGTTGGTGTGCAGCGTGCCGAACACCAGGTGGCCCGTCTGGGAGGCTTCGATTGCCGTGGTGAGGGTTTCCTGGTCGCGGATCTCACCGATCAGGATCACGTCCGGATCTTCCCGCAGGGCCGCCCGCAGGGCATTGCCGAAGAGTTTGGTGTGCTGGTTCACCTCCCGCTGACGGATTAGGGATTGCTGGCTCTGGTGAACAAATTCGATCGGATCCTCGATCGTGAGGATGTGGCGCTTCATCGTGCGATTGATGTAATCAATCAGTGCCGCCAGAGTGGTGCTCTTGCCTGAGCCGGTCGGACCGGTGACCAGCAGCATGCCCTTGGGGCTTTCCGCCAGTTCGGCCAGCACCTTCGGCAGGGCCAGATCCTCGATTGAAGCGATCTTCTGGGGGATCAGCCGCAGCACCATGGCAGGCCCTCGCAGGGTCTCCAGCAGGTTGATCCGCACCCGCACATAACCGAAATCGAAGGAGCCGTCGTATTCCTTCTCGCGCAGGAAGGTGTCGATCTCGGCGGGGGTCAGCCGGCCAGCCGGTGCGGTTCATGTCGCCCCGATCGCGGAAGCGGGGCTCCTCACCGACGCCGATGTGGATGTCGGAGTAGTTCTTTTGGTGGGCGACCCGCACGATCGACTCGAGGGTCGCGGGGCCACCAGCGCCCGATTCCGAACGGGTAGTGGCGGCTTCGAATGGGGCTGCCGTGGTGGGCACCGGTGGCGGCGCCATGGTGGCGGCTGGGGAGAGCCCGAACGGTAATTCGGCCATAGTGCCGGCGGAAACTGACCGGATCCATGCTGGCACTTCCTGCGGGGGGTGGATGCTCCCCGGCGGGTGGTGGCAATCCGCCTTTCTAGGATCGGCGGAACCGCCCCCTGGTCTTGCAAGCTCCCTCCGGCGCCGTCCCCGTCGCTTCCCAGGGTGTGGCGTCCCCTGCGACGGCATCGCTCCCCCTGGTCACCATCGTTCTGGGCACCCGGCCGGAGGCGATCAAGCTGGCCCCCGTGATCCTGGCCTTCCAGGCGGCCAAGGATTTCCGCACCCGGGTCGTGCTCACCGGTCAGCATCGCGAGATGGTGAGCCAGGTGATGGATCTCTTCGGTCTGCAGGCCGATCAGGATCTGGCCCTGATGGCCCCCAACCAGACCCTCACCCACGTCACCTGTGCGGCCCTGCAGGGGTTGAAGCAGGAATTCGCCAGCCATCCGCCGGATCTGGTGCTGGTGCAGGGGGACACCACCACCGCCTTCGCCAGTGCCCTGGCTGCCTTCTACGAGCAGATCCCGGTGGGCCATGTGGAGGCGGGCCTGCGCACTGACGACCTGTTCGATCCGTTCCCGGAGGAGGCCAATCGCCGGCTGATCTCCCAGCTGGCCCAGCTGAACTTCGCCCCCACGGACCAGTCCGCCGCCAATCTGCAGGCCTCCGGCGTGGTGGGCGAGACGACGATCACCGGCAACACGGTGATCGATGCCCTGCTGCTGATGGCGAAGTCGGCGCCGCAGCTGGTGCTGCCCGGCCTCGACTGGCAGCACCAGCGGGTGCTGCTGGCCACGGTGCATCGCCGCGAGAACTGGGGGGACCGCATTCAGGAGATCGGCCGCGGTTTTCTGGCGGTGTTGGATCGCTTCCCCGATACCGCCCTGCTGTTGCCCTTGCATCGCAATCCCACCGTGCGTGATCCGCTGCAGGCCCTGCTCGGTAGCCATCCCCGCGCCTTTCTCACCGAGCCGCTCGACTACGACCGCCTGGTGGCGGCGATGCGCGGCTGCACCCTGCTGCTGACCGATTCCGGTGGCCTGCAGGAGGAAGCTCCGGCCCTGGGCAAGCCGGTGCTGGTGCTGCGGCGCACCACGGAGCGACCGGAGGCGGTTGATGCCGGCACCGCCAAGCTGATCGGCACCGATGCCGCGGCGATCCTCAGCGAGACCAGCCTGCTGCTGGAGAACCCGGAGGCCTATGAGGCGATGGCCCGGGCCCACAACCCCTTCGGGGATGGCCAGGCCAGCGGCCGGATCGTGGTCACCGCCCGCCGCTTCCTGGCGGATCGCCGCGGTGGCGTGGCCCGCTGAAGGCTGCGCTGATGTGTCGCTTCTCAGAGAGCCGGTCGGGTCCTGGGTTGTTGTGGTGGTGCTCCGGCGGTGGAAATCAGCTGCCCTTGCGCTTCTTGGCCCAGGGGGGCAGGTCGATGAAGATGCGGGTGTCCGGTTCAAGTCCGCGCAGGATCTGGGTGTCCTTGCCGCTGCTGGCCCCCAGTTCCACCGGCTGGAAAGCGGGCTGCTGGTCCTTGCCGATCTTCAGCACGCCGGGACGGCCCTCCTCGGTGACGATCGCCACGGTGGGCACCAAGGTGCGGGCCTGTAGCTTGCCGGTCTCGAAATCCACGTCGGCGGTCATGCCGATACGCAGCTGCGGCGCCGGATCCAGCAGGGTCAGCTTCACCTCGAAGGAGGTGACGTTGTTGAGCTTCACGGCCCGCGGTGCGATCTGCCGCACCACGGCGGCGAAGCGGCGGTCGGGGAAGGAATCCACCCGCACACTGGCCGGCATGCCCAGCTTCAGGCGGCCGATGTCGCTCTCCGGCACCTTGGCGATCACCTCCAGGCCCCGGGCCACTTCGACGATCGAGGAGCTGGTGGCCCCCAGGGTGCTGGAAGCGGTGGTGGTGGGGGTGACGAAGGCGCCGGGATCGGCGTAGCGCTGGCTGATGACGCCGCCGAAGGGGGCCCGCACGATCAGTTCATCCCGCTCCACCTGGCGCTGGGACAGGCGCTCCTGGGCGGCCAGGTAGGCCATGCGCTTGATCTCGTAGTCGGCGCGGAAACGGTTCAGGTCGTTGAAGCTGATCGCTCCTTGCTTGTACAGCGGTTCGTTGCGCTGCAGTTCGCTCTGGCTGCGGGCCAGTTCGGCCGCGGCTGAGCGGCCGTTGGCCTGCAGCTCCTGGAGGCGATCGCGCAGGTCACCACTGTCCATGCGGGCCAGGGCCTGACCGGCCTGCACCCGGTCCCCTTCATCGACCTCCAGGCTGTCCAGCACTCCCTGGCGCTTGGGACTGACATTGACCCGCACGACCGCATCGAGCTCGCCGCTGGCGGAGACGACCCCCGGCAGGTCGCCGGAGCGGGCCACCACGGTGAAGGGGAGCACATTGCGGACAGCCTTGGTGCGCTGCTGCTGCCAGAGGCCCAGGCCGCAGGCCAGGGCGACCACCGCGGCGGCGGTGATCCAGACGCGCTTGCGGCCCAGCCCGGATCGGCGCCGAGGGCCGGAGGCGATCGCCGCCGGGGTCGGGTCAGGCTGGGCTGGTGAGGGCCGGGTCGGTGCGGGGTGATCTGCAGCAGGGTGCAGGGGGAAGGGAGCGGTAATCGGCCTGAGATCGCTGCGTTCAAGTCTCGCGGTTGAAGCGCCCGAGCGTGGTGTCGGGTCCGGTTCCCCGTAGATTTCGCCCATGCTCAAAGCCGGAATCGTCGGACTGCCCAACGTCGGCAAGTCGACCCTGTTCAACGCCCTCGTCGCCAATGCCCAGGCCGAGGCCGCCAATTACCCCTTCTGCACGATCGAGCCCAACTCGGGCATCGTGTCGGTGCCCGATGAGCGGCTGGCCCGGCTCTCCGCCATCTCCAGCTCCAAGGAGCTGATCCCCACCCGGGTCGAGTTCGTGGACATCGCCGGTCTGGTCAAGGGGGCCAGCCAGGGGGAGGGGCTCGGCAACAAATTTCTGGCCAACATCCGCGAGGTGGACGCGATCGTCCATGTCGTGCGTTGTTTTGAGAACGACGATGTGATTCACGTCTCCGGTTCGGTCGATCCGGTCCGGGATGCCGAGATCATCAATCTGGAACTGGGGCTCGCCGACCTGGCCCAGGTGGAGAAGCGGCGCGAGCGGCTCAAGAAGCAGGCGCGCACCAGCAAGGAGGCCCAGCTGGAAGATGCCGCCCTGGCACGCATCCAGGCCGAACTGGAGCAGGGGGGCGCCGCCCGCAACGTTGAGCTGGGGCCTGAGGAGGCCGCCATGGTCCGTCTCCTGTGGCTGCTCACCGCCAAGCCGATCATCTATGCCACCAATGTCAGTGAGGACGACCTGGCCACGGGCAATGCCTTTGTCGAGGCGGTGCAGCAGCTGGCGGCGAAGGAAGGGGCCGGCACGGTGCGGATCTCGGCCCAGGTGGAGGCCGAACTGATTGAGCTGCCGCAGGAGGAACGGGCTGAGTTCCTGGCGGGCCTCGGCGTGGGCGAGGGCGGGCTGCAGAGCCTGATCCGCGCCACCTATGCGCTGCTGGGTCTGCGCACTTACTTCACCACCGGCGAGAAGGAGAGCCGGGCCTGGACGATCGAGGCCGGCATGACCGCCCCCCAGGCCGCCGGCGTGATCCACACCGATTTCGAACGCGGCTTCATTCGTGCCCAGACCGTCAGCTATGAGCAGCTGCTGCAGGCTGGCTCGCTGGCGGAGGCGCGCAACCGGGGCTGGCTGCGCGCCGAAGGCAAGGAGTATGTGGTGCAGGAAGGGGACGTGATGGAGTTTCTGTTCAATGTGTAAGTGTTCAACAGGTAGGCCCGTTCGGCCTGGCCTCTGCTCCTGAGGCGGCCCCCGGTCGGGGGAGAATGGGAGCTACTGCTGTACAGGCCATGACCCCATCCGAAGCCTCCTCGCTGCCCCTTCCCTCCGAGCCGGATGGGGTGGCCGCCGGGAACCATCCCCACAACTTCGAGGTTCAGAAAGAGGAGCACCAGAAGATCCGCAACGACCCCGACTACGACGACTGGGAGTACGGCACCGAACCCCTGCCCCACGAGGCCTGGCTCAAGAGCAGACCGACCACGGAAGTGGAGCCTGGCTGAAAGCCAAGGTGGGTCATTGAACCCTGGGTCGGGCTCAGGCCGGCCGGTCCGTGGCCCCGTTCAGGAGCGCTGGCTGTCCTGGTCCTGGCCCCCGGGCTGGCTGCCGCCGGCCTTGCTGCTTCCGGGCTGGTCATCGCCGGCCGTCGAGATGCCGCCGGATTCGCCCTTGGCGTCTCCCGTGGTGTCGAAGCGATAGAGAATCTGGCGCCCGCCCTCCCCCTCCAGGTCGCCGCCGCCGCTGCTGAGCACCTGCAGCAGGTTGCGGCGCTGGAAGCGCTCCACCAGGCCCACCAGCGGCAGGCCGGCCGCACACAGGGCGCCCATGCCGAGCCAGAGGCCGACGCCGTGGCGCTGCAGATCCAGCAGCTGGCCCGCCAGTAGCGGAGCGGTGAAGGCGCTGATGGCGAAGCACTGGGAGAACAGGGCAATGGCCAGGCCCTGATGGCGGCGGGGGCTGAGTTCCACCACGGCCTGGGTGGCGGTGGGCAGAAAGGCCGCCTCACCCAGGGCCAGGGGCAGCTGGGCCAGCAGCATCAGCACCATGCCGCGGGAACTGAAGGCCGAGGCGGCCAGCAGGCTGCAGCCGACGGCGAAGCTGCCCAGGCTGAGCGTGAGGCCGGCTCCCACCGGCCGCTTGGCCAGGGCCTGACCGACCGGCCACTGGATCAGCATCAGCAAAGCGAGCTGCAGGCCGATCGTCAGGGCGCCGAGGCTCTCTGGCAGGGGGCTGCGCTGCAGGCCGCCCCGCACCAGATCGAGCGGCAGGGCGCTCTGCATCAACGCCGGTATGGCGGTGGCCAGCACGGTGACGGCCAGGATCGGCAGCAGGGGGGGCAGCCAGGAGCCCAGGGCGCTGGGGCCTTCCTGCGCGCGTCTGCGGCGGGTCTGGGGCAGGGGCCGGCGCCAGAGCAGGGCGAGCACCATGAGCAGGCAGGCGATGTCGAGCAAATAGATGCCGCGCAGCCGGCCCAGGGCGGCGAGCAGGGCGCCGATCAGGGCGCCGCTGACGACCCCCAGGGCATCGGCACTGCGCACCAGGGCGAATCCCCGGGCCGACGGAATCGGCGCACAGGCCAGGGGCACCGCCAGCTCAATCGCCGGCCAGTAGAGCCCCATGGCGATGCCCAGCAGCAGCTGGCCGGCCACAAAGCCGCCGAAGCCTTCGGCGTGGAACAGCAGCGTGTCCCCCAGCATGGCGCTGAGGCAGGCCAGCAGCACCGGCAGCGAGCAACTCAGGCCCCGATCCAGCAGCACCCCGCTCAGCAGCCGTCCCCCCGTGCCGGCCAGGGCGGCCAGGGCCAGACCCTCGGTGACACTGCTGGCACTGAAGGCCTCCTGGTGGAACACCATCGGGGTCATGTAAGCGACCCCACCGGCTCCCAGCATGGCGATCAGGCGAATCCGCGCCAGATCGCGCAACGGCACGGGAAACTGGAACCACCAGGTCTGAGCCCTGGCTGCCAACCGTGCCACTGCTTCGCCACCTGAACTTTCGCCCCCTGAACTGTCACCACCTGATTGGTCGCCAGCGGTCACCGCACTCTCCCCGGGGCCTCCCACGGATCGGGGCCTTGCTGGTCAGTCTGCTGCTCGCAGCCCCCTGGCTTGTGCTGGGGCGTCCGGCGGCTGCGGCGGACCTGCTGAACGTGCGCCTGGACGGGCTGGAGATCCCGATCCGCCTCGATCAGCTGGCGATCTGGAGCCGTGAACCGCGCCGCTCCCGCTTCCTGGCGTCCCGGGGGTTTGGGGCCGCTGGCGCCGATGTGGCGGTCTGGCTGGAACTGCTCGAACCGGACAGCCGCGCCGATCTGCTGCGCCTGCTGCGGGCCCCCCTGCTGCGAGATCGCAGTTTTGGCCGCCAGCTGCTCGACAGTTGGGCGGGGGGGCAGATGCTGGCCGAACTGGGCGATCTGCTCACCACCCCAGAAGGACAGCCCACCACGGCCCTGCTGCAGCAGACCCTGCAGGACCTGCTGCGCCAGCAGCGTGAAGTGACCGCCCTGAGCCTGTTGCAGGCGCTGCCGCTGCCCAGCCTCAGCCTGCAGCTCGACGGTCTGCTGACCATGGCCCAGCAGTGGCGGCGGCAGATCGATCGTCAGCGCCAGGCCCTGCGCCAGCTCGAACAGCTGGCGCTGCCCCGGCGGCAGATCCAGCCCCTTGCCTTCCAGGAGCGAACCCCGCCTGCACCGCAGCACCTGAGCCTGAGCGTGCCCCATCGCCAGGAGCCGCTGCCGCTGGAGCTCTGGCCCGCTCCGCGGACGGTGGAGTCGGGGTCGGCTGCTAACGCGACTGCTGAGGCAGCTGCTGAGGCGACTGCTGAGGCGGCCCGCCAGCCCTGGCTGCTGGTGCTGCCGGGGCTGGGCAGCAATGCCGATCAGTTCGGCTGGCTGGCGAGCGCCCTGGCCTGGCGCGGCTGGTCGGTGGTGGTGCTGCAGCATCCGGGCAGTGACGGCCAGGCCCTGAAGTCCGCCCTTGACGGCCAGAGGCCGCCACCGGGGGCGGAAACCCTGGCGGTGCGGCTGCGGGATGTGGCGGCGGTGCTCGACGCCCAGCGCCAGGGCCGGCTGCCGGTGCGGGGCCAGGGGGTGGTGCTGGTCGGCCATTCCCTCGGCGCCATGACGGCGTTGCTGGCCTCTGGGGTGGAGCCCAGCGCGGGCCTGGATGCCCGTTGCCGCCGGGCGATCGACCGCCTGCCGATCAGCAATCCATCGCGGTTGTTGCAATGCCAGCTGACCAGTACGGGGCTGCCGGCGGCCCTGCCCCGCCCGGCCGATCTGCGGGGCCTGATGCTGTTCAACGGTTTCGGCAGCCTGCTCTGGCCGGACGGTGCCCTGCAGACCCTGCCGGTGCCCACCTTGATGGTGGGGGGCAGCCTCGATCTGGTCACGCCGCCCCTGGAGGAGCAGCTCCAGTTGTTCCTGCCGGCTGCCCAGAGCCGCAGCCGGCTGGTGCTGGTCGATGGCGGCAGCCATTTCTCGCCGGTGCGCATGGCCGAGCGCGAGGAGGTGGTTTTCCGGCTGGGCCGGGAGCTGGTGGGGGCGGATCCGGTGCTGGTGCAGGGGCTGCTGCTGGGCCTCAGCACCGACTTTCTGCTGACCCTGCAACAGCCCCTGCTGCTGCCGTCCCAGGTGCGCCAGCAGCAGGGGGTGACGGCCTATGTGCTCGATCAGGCGGCGGCTCGCCAGTGGCGCGATGGGCTGATGCCTTAGGGCTCGGCCCCGGCGCTTGGCTCAGCAACCGATCGTCAGAAACGGATGCGGGGATCGAGCAGGGCGACCAGCAGATCCACCGCCACCGTGACCAGCACCACCAGCGCCGCCACCACCACCACGATCCCCTGCACCAGCTGGTAGTCCCGCTGGGCGATCGCCTCCTGCAGCCGGTAGGCGATGCCGGGCCAGGAGTAGGTGACCTCGATCAGCAGGGCGCCACCGATCAGGGAGGCGACGGTGATGCCGGTGATCGTCAGCACCGGCAGCAGCGCATTGGGCAGGGCATGGCGCAGCACCACCCGGGTTTCGCTGAGGCCGCGGCTGCGGGCGGCCTCCACATAATCCGAGCCCAGGGCGCGGCGCAGGTTGAGGCGCAGGGCATTGGTGAAGATGCCACTCAGCAGCACGCCGAGCGTGGCCGCCGGCAGCACCAGATGG
>JAPLID010000123.1 GCA_026389285.1 Cyanobacteriota bacterium | reverse complement strand
CGGCCGAGGGGGAGGCTTCCCCCATCAGCCGGTGGCGCAGGCGGGCCGGCTCCAGGCCCGAGAGCTGGCCCAGGGCCTGGACCACCAGCCCCTGGGCGACCCCGACCCGCAGGCCCCCGGTCAGCAGTTTGTTGACCACCAGCAGCTCGATCGGCTCCAAGCCCTGCCAGAGGGCCCGCATCCGCTTGCCCTGCTCCTCGGGCTCGAGCGCTACCAACGGCGGCAGCAGCTCCTCCATCCACTGCTGCAGCGAGGCTTCGGCGCCCGGGGAGCGGGCTGGTGTGTCAACACTGGAGCCGGAGACCTGCTGCCAGAGCAGGGCGATCGTTTCGGCGCTGTCCCCCACATGCCGGTAGCAGTCATCGAACAGCCAGGCGGGCAGCCCCGAGGCCTCCAGGCAGATCTGCCGCAGCCGCAGGCTGCTGAGCAACCGGCGGCGCTGGCGGCCCAGCAGGGCGTGCAGCGCCCAGGCGCCATCGCCCGGCGCCACCTCCCGGAAATAGTCAACCAACGCTCTCACCCGCGCGCTGGTGGCTTTGCTGCGGTCGAGCACCTCGAACAGGCTGCAGAAGCGCTTCAGGAGAGGGCCTCCCGGGGCTCGCCGCCGCTTTCGCTGTCGCCCGTCCTGGTCTCAGGAGGAGAGCCATCGAGCCAAGCTCCAGCGTGGCCAGTTGCTTCGGGCACCTGTTCGTCAGCGCCAGCGCCATCGGGATCGCCCCGTTCCTCCAGGCCGCCGCCCTGCAGGGGTTCGGCGGCGATGCCTTCCACTTCGCGCAGATAGCGAGCCAGCACATCGCTCTGGCCGTGGGTCACATACACCTGCCGGGCTCCCGATTGGCGGGCGGTCTGCACCAGGGCCGGCCAGTCCGCATGGTCGCTGAGTACGAAACCCCGCTCGCAGCCACGGCGGCGGCGGGCGCCGCGCACCGCCATCCAGCCGCTGGCAAAGGCCGTCTGGCTCCCCCGCAGCCGTTTCATCCAGGGGGAGGCCTGGGCGGCGGGTGGTGCCAGCACCAGCCGCCCCCCCAGCCCCTGATCGCGGGGCAGCTCCGACAGCGGACGGGTCGGGGGCATGGCGATGCCCTGCTGGCGGTAGGGCTCGATCAGGGCCGCCACGGCCCCGTGCAGCAGCACCTCCTGCTCGAGACCGAGGGCGTGCAGTTCGGCGAGGATCCGCTGGGCCTTGCCGAAGGCATAACAAAAGAGCACCGAGGGGCGCTGGGGACAGCCCAGCCACCAGTCGCGGATCTGGGCGGCCACTTCGGCCCCGGGCTGCCAGCGGTAGATCGGCAGGCCGAAGGTCGCCTCGGTGATCAACACATCGGCGCACACCGGCTCAAATGGCGCGCAACTGGGGTCGGGATCGCGCTTGTAGTCGCCGCTGATCAGCCAGCTTTCGCCGCCGGCCTCCAGGCGGATCTGGGCCGAACCGAGCACATGGCCGGCGCTGTGAAACGACACGCGGGCGTCCCTGATCGTCAGGACGTCGCCGTAGTCGACGTTGTGCAGATCAATGGCCTGGCCAAGGCGTCGCCGCAGGATGCCGGCGCTGGCGCCGATCGCCCAGTAGCTGCCGCAGCCCGGTCGGGCGTGGTCGGCGTGGCCGTGGGTGATCAGGGCCCGGGGCACCGGCCGCCAGGGATCGATCCAGACGTCGGCGGCGCGGCAGTAGAGGCCCTGGGGAGTGAGGCTGATCAGGCCGTTGCCGGGCAGCATCCGCGCTTCAGGCGCTCATCGCCAGCATCCGCTCGATCGGTTCGAGCGCGCGCCGGCGCAGGGCTTCATCGAGTTCGATCGCGGGTTCCAGCCGCTCCAGAGCGCGCCAGAGCTTCTCCATGGTGTTGAGACGCATGTAGGGGCAGGTGTTGCAGCTGCAGCCATCGCTGCCGGGCACGTCGAAGTAGGTCTTGTCCGGGGCCCGCCGCCGCATTTGGTGCAGGATCCCCGGCTCGGTCAGCACGATGAAGGCCGGCGCCGGGCTGCTCACCACCCGTTCCAGCAACTTGCTGGTGGAACCGATGAAGTCGGCCAGATCCAGCAGATGCTGCTGGCATTCCGGATGGGCGATCACCTCGGCCTCCTGATGCTGCTGGCGCAGCTGCAGCAGGGCCTGCTCGCTGAAGCTTTCATGGACGATGCAGCTGCCGGGCCAGAGAGTGAGCTCGCGCCCCGTCTGCCGGGCCACCCAGCGGCCCAGGTTCTGATCCGGCGCGAACAGGATCGGCTGCTCCGCTGGCAGCTGATTGACCAGGTGCACAGCATTGCTACTGGTGCAGATCAGATCGCTCTGGGCCTTCACAGCCGCCGAACAATTGATGTAGCTGACCACATAGTGCTCGGGATGCTGGGCCCGGAAGGCGGCGAAAGCCTCGGCGGGGCAGTCATCGGCCAGGCTGCAGCCCGCCTCCAGATCAGGCACCAGCACGGTCTTGCCAGGATTGAGGATCTTGGCGGTTTCGGCCATGAAGTGCACGCCGCAGAAGACGATCACCTCGGCTTCGGTGCTGGCGGCCTTGCGGGAGAGCTCGAGCGAATCACCGATGAAGTCGGCGACGTCCTGGATCGCGTCGTCCTGGTAGTAGTGAGCCAGGATCACCGCCTTGCGCTGGCGGCAGAGGTCTCGGATGGCGCTCCGCAGCTGTGGCGTCGGCGGTGTGGAGAGCTGGGCAGAAACCTGGGAGAAGACCAACCGCTTCCTCGGCTCGGGCAGGATGGGGCAAAGACTAGGAAGAATGACGGCTTGGCAGACCTCAACATCGCCATCGCCGGCGACCTCCATGACCAGTGGGATGCCTCAGACCATCTGCTGCTGGATCTGATTCGGCCGGATGCCCTGCTGCTTGTCGGCGATTTCAGCGATGGCTACAGCCGCATCCCCAATCTGTTGTCGCAACTGGAGCTGCCGGTCGCCTGCATCGTCGGCAACCACGACACCGGCAAGGACGGCAGCGGCAAGCGGCTCAGGGAGCAGCTGGAACTGCTCGGGGAGCTTCACTGCGGCTGGGGTCTGAGGCAGCTGACACCTCCCGGACTGGCGGTGGTGGGCTGCCGGCCGGGGACCGCCGGGGGTGGCTTCACCCTGTCGCGGGCGGTGCGCTCCGTCTATGGGCCGGTGACCCAGCAGGAGTCGGCCGATCGGATCTGCCGCGCTGCCCTGGCGGCCGATCCGGAACTGCCGCTGGTGCTGCTGGCCCATTCCGGCCCCACCTGGGGGGACCGGGACCTGGCCCTGGCGATCACCCTGATCCGCCGCCGTCGGCCCGTGCCCCTGGTGGTCTTCGGCCACATGCACCACTCCCTGTGGCGCCAGCTGGGCGAACGGCACAGCTTCCATCGCGATCAGGAGGGCACCGCCTATCTCAATTGCGCCTGCGTGCCGCGCCATGGCACCGACGACCGAGGTCGGTGCCTGCGCCACTTCAGCTGGGTCCGCTTCCAGGACGGCCAGCCGAATCAGATCAGCCATCGCTGGTATGGCCTGACCGGTGATCTGCTGTACGAGCAGACCCTCTGGAGTGCCGCGGCCCTGAGTCGATGCTGATCTACGCCTGCATCAGCAGCCATGGTTACGGCCACGGCTCCCGCAGCGTGGCGGTGCTGCAGCAGCTGCTCCGCCTCCGGCCCGATTGGCGCCTGGTGCTGTCCACGGGCTTGCCGGTGGCGTTTCTGAAGCTGGCCTTCGGTCATGGCAACTTCGAGCTTCGCCCCTGCCGCTGGGATGTGGGTGTGGTCCAGGCGGATGCGCTGGGGGTCGATCCCCTGGCCACCCTGCGGGCGCTTGAGGCCCTGGATGCCAGTCTGCCGGCTCAGATCGAAGCCGAAGTGGCCTGGTTGGTCCGTCAGGAGCTGCCGGTGCTGGTGCTGGGGGATGTGCCACCGCCGGCAGCCCTGATCGCCGCACGCCTCGGTGCGCCCCTGATCTGGCTGGCGAGCTTCGGCTGGGATTCGATCTATGCGGCGATGGGACCGGAGCTGGCCCGCCGCGGCCTGGCCGCTCGCCAGCTCTATGGCCAGGGCGACCTGCTGTTGCGTTGTCCGCTGAATCTGCCGATGGACTGGGGCATCCCGGAGCAGCCGATCGGGCTGACCCACTCCGAGCCGCGGCTTCTGGATGCCGGGCTGCTGGCGCAGCTGGATCTGCCGGCCGAGCGCGATCGCTGTGTGCTGATCAGTTTCGGTGGGCTGGGTCTGAGTCTTGAGCCGGCACTGCTCGCCCGCTGGCCCGAGCACGTGTTCATCGGCAGCGATCCGGCCCTGGCCCTGGCCGCAAACGCGCGACTGCTACCCGAGGGGCTCCGCCCCCTGGACCTGATGCCCTATGCCGGTCGCCTGATCACCAAGGCTGGCTACAGCAGCTTCTGTGAGGCCTTCAGCCAGGGGGTCGGGATCCACTTGGTCGACCGCCAGGGCTTCGCTGAGGCTCCGGTGCTCTCGCGGGCACTTCAGGATCATGGCCGCCATCGGCTGCTCAGCCGCAGCCAGCTGGATCGCGGCGAGTGGGAGCTGGATCAAACGCTGTTGGAGGCCCGCCAGGGGCCGTTGCCGGGCGGCGGAGCCGAGGCGGCCGCAGCGGCGATCGTGAGGCAGCAGGCCAGCTGATCAGAAGTTCCGATCATTAACCAGGGGAAGGTTTGATCTTCTGTACAACCATCAGCACCCAACCACCTTGGTAACGGTGATCTGAACTGATCCGGTGTTTCTTGATACCCATGGACACTTGCCCGATCGGCACAAAAGCGATCGACCCTCAGTCCGCTGATGGGCAAAGTGGCGCGAACTTCCGTTTTCCTCCACTTTCGCTCTCGACTTCTGCCTCATCTCCGCTCTTAGGGCTATCTGGCTCTAAAAAAGAGCTGAACCGTCGAGATCTGCCTTCGCAGCTGGCTTGTTCCCTTGTTCTGACCACCCATCTTCGGTCTGATTTTTACCAGGAATCAAGTTTCTCTGCGTCCAGGCCTGTCCTTCACCTGAATCGTCTTGTCGTTCCTTCAGCGCTCCTACCTGGCACTCCTCCTCGCCGCAGCGCCCCTGGCAACAGCTGGCCCTGTGCACGCCGCTGAGCAGGCCGATCCCTGGTCTCTGGTCCCCGTCCAGCCATCTGCGCCGCAGATGGCTGTGCCGCCGCCCCCGCCAGAGGCTCCTCGGTTCTTTGCGATCACCCCGGAGCGCAAGGCGCTGCTGAACACCATCCGCTACGCCGAAGGCACCTGGAAGCAGGGGCACCCCGTGGGCTACCGGGTGATGTTCGGCGGTAGTTACATGCCGAGCCTCGAGCGCCATCCCAACCGCGTCAACTACACCCCTGGGTACGCCAGCGCTGCTGCCGGTGCTTACCAGTTCATGCCCTTCACCTGGAACCTGGTGGTGCAGAGCCTCGGACTGAACGACTTCCAGCCCTCTTCCCAGGACCAGGGGGCCCTGTTCCTGATCCAGCGTCGTGGAGCCCTGTCCCTGGCTGATCGCGGTGAACTGTCATCGGAGCTAGCAGCCAAGCTGGCCCCCGAATGGGCTTCGTTCCCCACCCTGGCCGGCAACAGCTACTACGGCCAGCCGGTCAAGCGCTACGACGAACTGCGCCGTTTTTACGAAGATAACCTCACCCAGCTCCGCCAGAATGGGGTTGAGCAGTGGGAAATTGTGGCGATCCGCCAGGTTTCGCGCTGCAACGACAACAGCCTCAGCTGCCGTCTTGATTCGATCGGCTATCGCAGCCAGCCCACCACCCAGAACGATGTCCAGGCGTACTGAATCCGTCCAGCCTTCAGGGATCTGGGTGATTTTGTTTAAAGCTTTGGATGAAAGTGACCAATTCGTGATGCCGGTCTATTGAACCAATGGGCCGGCTTTTTGTTGGATGTTTTTCCGATGGAGTTGGTTGCTTGACCAGACACCAGCACGACTCTGTTTCAGGCTTTACCAGCCGCAGTAACCCTGAGCTGTCCCAATCGGATCGCCAACCGGTGACACTGATCCGGTGGATTCGGAATGGGTCACTGTGCAACGCGACTCAGCTTTCACCGGTGCTGTTGAGCGTGCGGCCCAGGGTCTGCTGGGCGATCAGGTAGGCCGCAGCCGCCCCCCCAAGAAAACCGAGGGCGTTTCGGAGCAGGGGCAGGAGATCATTGGTGCGGGTGATAATCGGCGCGACACCGAACACCCCGAACAGAATCAGCCACAGCGGCGAGAACAACAGCACCCAGGTCCATTCGAAGCGACGACCCGGTTTGCGCGGAAAGGCGGCGAATCCCACGATCAGCCCACCCAGGATCGAGGTGGCCAGGGTGAGCAGCCACTGTTCCTGGGGCAGCCCTGGCACCACCTGGCAGCCGCCGATCGCCAGGCAGCCTTTGACGGCATGCAGTGAATCGAGAACGGCAGCATCCTGGCCATTTTCGCGCACGTAATACTGATTGCCATAGCGGGTCTGCAGCTCCACCCAGAAGGTGCGGGGCATTAACGCGAACAGGGCATCGCCGACGTTGAAGTTGAGCAGATTGCCGCCCCGTTCATCGGCCACCAGCAGCAGGCTGCGCTCATCGAGCCCCCAGAACTCCCGGATCGCCAGCCCCGGGGTGCGGTCGTATTGGGTGAGCACGCGCAGTTTCCAGCCACTGGTCGCTTCGAACTCCTCAAGCTCCTGCTCCAGGGCGGTGCGCTGGCCATCGGTGAGCAGCTTGGCCAGATCGATCACCGGTGTCGGCTGGGACGGCAGCAGATCGGGATTGTCGAACGCCCAGGCCCGCTGACCGGCCATCGGTGCCAGGAGCAGCACCAGCATCAGCGCCAGGGTGCTGAACCGCAGGATTCCCCTGCGCAGCCCGGCTCCGGCGCTGCCCATCGCGGCTTGGAGGAGCGATGCGCCGTCCCGACAGGGCTTGGGGTGGGGCATGGCTCAGGCCGCGGTTCTTAGGGATTGCATTCTCCCTCCCACCGGCCAGGTGCCGTGAGCTACTCGACCTAGCTTGATTCCCTGGTACGCGTCGCGTCGTTCACGGATGGAGTCCCCACGCCTCATGACCCTTGCTCGCCATCGCCGCTCGTCCCACCGATCAGCCACTGGGTCTGGGGGCCTCCCTCTGCTGCTGGCTGATCGGAGGTCCAGTGCGATCTGAGCCGCCGGCCTGGTTGCGGCAACGACTGGAGGCCGCCGGCGGCAGCGTGCCCTTCAGCATCTATATGGAGTGGGTGCTCCACGATCCGCTGCACGGCGCCTATGGCTGCGGCCGTCTGCGCATCGGCCGTGACGGTGATTTCGTCACCTCCCCTAGCCTCGGCCCCGACTTCGCTCTCCTGCTGGCCCGGCAGCTGATCGACTGGCTTGAGGCGCTGCCGGCGGATCCGGAGCATCGTCTCAGCCTGGTGGAGACGGGACCAGGTGAGGGCCAGCTGGCCCTGGATCTGGCCCTCCACATCGCCGCCGAACGGCCTGAGCTGGCCAGTCGGCTCGAGCTGGTGCTGGTCGAGCCCAATCCGGGCATGGCCGAACGGCAGCGGCTGCGCCTGCAGACCTGTCCCCTGCCGCGGCGCTGGCTCAGTTTTGCCGAGCTGGCCGATGCTCCACGCACAGGCGTGGTTCTGGCCCATGAGGTGCTCGATGCCCTGGCGGTGGAGCGGATCGTGGCGGACGGGGCGCTCTGGCGCCGCCAGCTGGTGACACTCCATGGGGACAGCTTGCGGCTGGAACCGGGCGAGCCCCTGGAACCGGAGTTGCTGGCGCCACTCGCAGCCCTGGAACTCCACCAACCCGGACCCCAAAGGCCGACCGGCTGGTGCAGCGAACTCCACCCGGGACTGGAGCCCTGGCTGCGGGATTGCGCTCGCAGCCTGCGGCGTGGTCAGCTGCTGGTGATTGATTACGCCCATGAAGCCTGGCGCTATTACGCACCCCAGCGCGCCAACGGCACCCTGATGGCCTATCGGGCTCAGCAAGCCAGTGATGATCCGCTGCAGGACCCCGGCCATTGGGATCTGACCGCCCATCTCTGTCTGGAGAGCCTGGAGCTGGCGGCGGAGCGGGCCGGCTGGTGCAGCCTGGGCCAGTGCCGCCAGGGGCAGGCGCTGCTGGCGCTGGGTCTGGCGGAGCAACTGCATGGGCTGCAGCGGCAGCAGGCGCTGGGCCTGGATCGGCTGCTGCAACGCCGTGAGGCCCTGTTGCGGCTGGTGGATCCGGGTGCACTCGGTGATTTTCGCTGGGTGGCCTTTGGCCTGGGAGAGCCTCCAGAGGTCGAGTGTCCACCTCTGTTCCTGCGGGAGCCTCTCTGAGTTCGTCAGGACCAATGGGGTGGTTGTGCTTAGGAACACATGGGAATCTTGGGAGCGAGCTGTATGGCCTTATAAAAGCCTTGCAAACAGCTCTTTGTTCCTTTCGGTGCTGTTAGCTCGATAGATCGAAAAGCAGCAAATTAAGTCTAATCAGCATTTGCAGTCATTGACTCCCTTGGTGATTATTTCTCCATCGTCGTGAATCTATTGATCTCTTCAGTTGAACGATCCTTTTGGCCTTTTGATGGTTTGTCAAGATCCCCGGATGGCCTCTATATCACCTTGACATGACCCTTGTTTCCAGGCTGACCAGAACAAGGCGTTTTGGCGTGATGGTACAAGTTTGTTCGATCGTCTTTGGCATTGCGATCCTGAAGGTACTGATTCACTACCTTGGCTTGGAGCTCATTTCCATCAATCCTCTGTTCTCGGCCCTGGTCGCTTCCAGTGTCTTTCTGTTCGGTTTTCTCCTTAATGGCGTCCTAACCGACTACAAGGAAAGTGAGAAGCTACCGGCAGAGATCGCGTCAGCGCTGGAGCTGATCGCCAGGGAGGTCAGCGCGGTGCCGCTTCACAACCATGAGGCCGTTGTCGGCGCCGATCTGGATGCTGTCGGCGAGCTGGGCAGAGCCATCCTGGCCTGGATACGAGGAGATCTGTCTACCGAACAGCTAATGAAAGTCTATGACAAGGCCCATGATCATGTGATCCTTTCCAGTCTGTGGCTCAGTCATTCTTCGTTGAAGGGGCGCCTGTTGATTGAAATGGCAGCCATCATTCGGGCCCTGAACCGGGTGGATGTGATTCGTGAAACAGATTTCGTCAAGATGGTCTATTGGCTGGCTTATACAGCAACGTTTCTATTGTGCACCGGGCTCATTGTGGCTCGCTCTGAAGCCATCATGGAGTCAACCTTTTTCTTAATGGTTATTTCCTTTCTGCTTGTTTTCCTGCTTCATCTGATTGCTGATCTGGATAACCCATTCGGATTCAGTGATCCCGATTCCGTTGAAGATGTTTCGCTTGATGTTCTTATTGTCACCCAGGTGCGGGTCGATCGGATCATCGCCAATCACCATCGGCGCTTTGGCCAGTCCTAGCCCTTAGAGGTCCGCCGCAATCGCCAGAATCATCTCCTGGTTCACATCATCCCGAATGGCCACCCGGCCAATCGCCGTGGGCAGAACGAAGCGGATCCGGCCTTTTTTCACTTTTTTGTCGCCCTGCAGGCACTGCCAAACGGATTCGTGGCTGAGCGGCGGAAATCCCGTCGGTAATCCCGCCGCTTCGATCAGGCGCTTCTGCCGCTCCTGATCGGCCTCGCTCCACAGACCCATTCTCAGGGCGATCTCGCCGGCCGCCACCATGCCGATCGCCACCGCTTCGCCATGCAGCCAGGTGCCATAACCGCACAGGGTTTCGACCACATGACCAAGGGTGTGGCCGTAGTTGAGGATCGCCCGCAGCCCTGCTTCGCGCTCATCGGCGGCCACCACCCGGGCCTTGGCGGCAGCGGAGCGCTGCAGCAGGCGATCCAGCAGCTCCGGGCCCACCGCTGCCAAGCTGGCAAGCCCCGCCAGGGGATCCCGCTGGGCTGCTGCCTCCAGCTCGTCGAACAGCAAAGGATCGCCGATCACGCCGTACTTGATCACCTCGGCCATGCCGGCCCTGAACTCCCGATCCGGCAGGGTTGAAAGCACACACGGGTCGATCAGCACCAGCCTGGGCTGGTGAAAGGCTCCGATCAGGTTCTTGCCGCCCGGGTGGTTGACGCCCGTTTTGCCGCCGATGGCGGCATCCACCATCGCCAGCAGGGAGGTCGGAGCCTGGGCCACGGCAATGCCCCGCAGCCAGGTGGCAGCGGCAAAGCCCGCCATGTCGCCCACTACGCCGCCGCCAAGCGCCACGATCAGGGAGCCTCGCTCCAGCCTGCGCTCAAAGGCGGCGTCGTGGATCAAGGCCACGGTGGCCTGGGTTTTCTGGTCCTCACCGGCCTCGATCACCAGGGTGCTGGCGTCAAGATCGGCTCTCTGCAGACTGGCCAGTGCCGCGGCTCCGTAGTGCGCCTGCACCTCCGGGTTGGTCACCACCAGCACCCGGGTGCCCGCCTTGAACCCCTGCAGTTGCAGCTGTTGCCCCAGTTGGTCCAGGGCACCGTTGCCGATCACGATCGGGTAAGGCTGCCGCTCCAGCTCGACGGGGATCGTGCGCAGGGGCTGCAGGGTGGCGGTCATCACGGTTCCGGGCTGCATAGCCCGAGGCTAGGCCGGAGCGGCTGCGGCTCAGGTCTGGCCAGCAGTTGCAGCACGGACTCGCCATAGCGATCGAGCTTGGCCTGCCCGACCCCCGTCACCGTGCCCAGTTCTGCGAGGCTTGTCGGCTGGCGACTGGCGATCTCCATCAGGGTGCGGTCATGGAACACCACATAGGGCGGAACCCCCTGGCTGCGGGCCTGCTCCAGCCGCCAGCTCCTGAGAACTTCAAAACGTTCACGTCCCTCCTCCGCCAGCTCCAGGGTCGCTGTCGCCGCCGCTCCTCGATCGCCACCGGTTGCTTGCCGGCGTTCCTTTGCCGGTGGCGGCAGGCGCAGGGCCAGGCTCACCTCGCCTTTGAGCAAGGGTTTCACCAGGCTGTCCGGGCCGAAGCGCAGACCGCCGCGGGATTCGGCATCACTCAACAGGTAACTTTTGGCTACCAGCTGGCGGATCAAGGAGCGCCACTGGCCGCGTTCCAACTCCCTGCCGATGCCATAGACGCTCAGCTCGCCGTGACCCAGCTCCCGGATCCGGGCGGTATCGCCGCCGAGCAGCACATCCACCAGGTGGGCGCCGCCGAAGCGTTGGCCGGTGCGGAACACGGCCGAAAGCGCCTTGCGCGCCGCCACGGTCACATCGGTTCCGGTATCAGGCTCCAGGCAGAGATCGCAATTGCCACAGGGCTCAGCCAGGATTTCGCCGAAATGCTTCAGCAGCACCTGACGGCGACAGGCGCTGGCTTCGCTGAAGCCGATCAGGGCATTGAGCTTGCCATGTTCGATCTGCTTCTGGGCCGGCGCCGCGTCGGAGTCCTCGATGAAGCGCCGCAGCTGGGGCACATCGCCGGCACCATGCACCATCCAGGCCACCGCTGGCAGGCCGTCGCGGCCGGCGCGGCCGGTCTCCTGGTAATAGGCCTCCAGGCTTTTGGGCAGATCCACGTGGGCGACGAAGCGCACATCGGGTTTGTCGATGCCCATGCCGAAAGCGATCGTGGCCACCACCACCACGCCCGCCTCGCGGCGGAAGCGGTTAAGAGCCGTGCTGCGCGCTTCGGCGCTCAGTCCGGCGTGATACGCCACCGCATCGAAACCGGCGGCGCGCAGGTCGGCGGCGAAGCGATCGACCCGGGCGCGGGAGCGGGCATAGACGATCCCCGCCTCGCCGCGGCGTTCGGCCAGAAAGGCCAGCAGCTGGCTGCGGGCCTCGTCCTTGTCACGCAGCAGGTAGCGGATGTTGGGCCGATCGAAGCTGGCCAGGAACACCCGTCCCTGCTGCAGTTGCAGCCGCTCACGGATCTCCTCACGGGTGCGTGGATCGGCGGTGGCGGTGAGGGCAAGCCGTGGAATCGCGCTGAAGCGCTCGGCCAGCACCGCCAGCTGCAGATATTCGGGCCGGAAGTCGTGGCCCCACTGGGAGACGCAATGGGCCTCATCGATGGCGAACAGGGCCAGCGGCAGCTGCTCGAGGCGATCGAGAAAGCCCGGGCTCATCAAGCGCTCCGGTGACACGTACAGCAGATCCAGCTCGCCTCGCTCCAGGGTCCGCCAGATGGCGGCGGCTTCACCGGCTTCCAGCGAAGAATTGAGGGCGGCGGCCCGCACCCCCGCCTGGCGCAGGCCCTCCACCTGGTCCTGCATCAGGGCGATCAGGGGCGACACCACCACGCCGACGCCCGGCCGGCAGAGGGCCGGGATCTGATAGCAGAGTGATTTACCCCCGCCGGTGGGCATCAACACCAGGGCCGAGCCGCCAGACACCACATGGGCCACGATCTCGGCTTGGGGCCCTCGGAAGGCGCCGTAGCCGAACACGTCCTGCAGCACCTTGGCGGGATCTCCCACCTTCATCAGGCTGAGCGGGGAATCGCCGTCAGTGTCATCGCAAACGTCTGCACCGCAAAAGTCTGCATCGCAAAGAGTGGCAGCCGGAACGGCGACCGACAGGTCAGCGGCATCGACGTGGCTGGAATCGGAGCGGGGGATAGCAGGCCTCGAGGGGATCAGAACATCACCTCAATGGTTCCACCATCGCGACAGATCCACCACCGCCTGCAGGCAGATCTCGCGACAGCACCAGCTCCGAGTCGCCAGCGGTACCCCGCGGCATCCGGTCTGACATGCCGCTGATGGACATGCCTGGCACCACCAGAGCTCGGAGCACGTCACGCCCGTTCGGGAATGCAGCCAGCCAAATCGCTCCTCATCAGCCTGTTTGGACCTGAAGCCGATCCAGCCCGTGGACCGCTTCGGTGCGACCTCCTTCACAATGGGTTTCATGTCCGATGCCTCCCCCAGCTCCCCCTCCCCCTCCGCCCCCGGCACGGCGACGGCCTGGGTCTTTCTGGCACCGGCCCTGGTGCTGCTGGCGATTTCGGTATTGATCCCGGGGGCAATGGCCCTGCTGATCAGCTTCACCCGCAGCGGTCTCGATGTCAGTGAGCCCCTGCATTTCATCGGCCTGGCCAATTTCCGGCGCCTGCTGGCCGATCCGATGCTGGTCAAAGTGATGGGCACCACCTTTCTCTATCTGCTGGGGGTGGTGCCACCGGTCGTGCTCGGGGCGCTGGGCCTGGCAGTGCTGGTCAATCGCCAGCTGCCCGGCATCCACTGGTTCCGCGGCGCGTTCTACACGCCGGTGCTGGTCTCCCTGGTGGTGGCGGCGATCGCCTTCCGCTGGCTCTATGCCGAAAATGGTTTGATTAATGGTTGGCTGACGGCGTTGCTGGGTGAGCGCTTCACCCCGATCGGGTTTCTCACTAGTCCAGCCCTGGCCCTGCCCGCCGTGATGCTGGTCACCCTCTGGAAGGGGCTTGGCTACTACATGGTGATCTTCCTGGCCGGCCTGCAGGGCATTGCTCCCGATCTGTATGAAGCGGCGGCGCTGGACGGCAGCGAGGGCTGGCGCCGCCATCTCGATATCACCCTGCCGCTGCTACGCCCTTACATCACCTTGGTGGCCGTGATCTCGGCGATCGGTGCCACCAAGGTGTTCGAGGAGGTGTATCTGATGACCCAGGGCGGCCCGGCCGATGCCACCCGCACGATCGTTTATTACGTCTACGACCAGGCCTTCTCCGAATTGGAGATCAGCTACGCCTGCACCGTGGGACTTTCCCTGTTCCTGATCGTGCTGCTGCTCAGCCTGATCCGCTTTGTCCTGGCCGGTGATCGGGGCCTGACCTGAGCCTGCCAGTCAGTGGTACGCCTTGCCTTGGCAGCAAACAGGCGGGGATGAGAAACTGAATGTTTGGCCCCCACGGGCGTTCAGGGCTTGGATACTGCTGCTGCCGTCACTTCCATGCCCCCCACGGCCCCGGCGGCGGCCAGCCCCGAGACACCATCGCGGCAGGCGCTGGCGGCGATCGGCATCGTCGGCGGCGGCCAGCTGGCCTGGATGCTGGCGGATGCGGCCTCTCAGCTTGGCGTCGCCCTGCATGTCCAGACTCCCGCCGCTGACGATCCAGCGGCCGAGCGAGCCGCCAGCCTGGTGCTGGCTCCGGTCGATGACGTGGCCGCCACGCGCCAGCTGGCCGAGCGCTGCGGGGCGATCAGCTTCGAGAACGAATGGATCCCGATCGATGCCCTCGAGGTGCTGGCTGAGGAGGGGGTGCAGTTCATCCCCGGCCTCCATGCCCTCCACCCGCTGGTCAGCAAACGTTCCCAGCTGGAACTACTCAATCAACTGCATCTGCCGGCTCCCCGCTGGTGCCCCCTGCAGACCGTCTATCCCCCTCTGCCCCAGGATCCGGCGGCCGCGGAGGCGTCCGCCGCCAATGACCAGCTCATTGTCAGGCCGGAGGCCGACACCGCAGCTCAGGAGGCCAGTGCTGGCCCCCGCCTGCCCGAAGGCTTCCGCTTCCCGGTGATGGCCAAGGCCTGCATCGGTGGCTACGACGGCAAGGGCACCATGCCGCTGCATTCGCAGGCCGATCTGGAGGCCCTACTGGCCGACGTGGAGATCGGGGGCTGGATCCTCGAGGAGATGGTGGCGTTCCAACAGGAACTTGCCTTGGTGGCCTGCCGCGATCGTGCCGGCAATGTGGTCTGTTTCCCTCTGGTTCAGACCCATCAGCACCATCAGGTCTGCGACTGGGTGCTGTTCCCGGCGCCGGTGGACCAGAGCGTCGTGTCCTTTGCCCGCAATGTGGCCGCCTCGCTGCTGACGGCTCTCGATTACGTCGGCGTGCTCTCGATCGAGTTTTTCTATGGGCCCGGTGGTCTGCAGGTCAACGAGCTGGCCCCCCGCACCCACAATTCAGGCCATTTCACGATCGAGGCCTGCCATTCCAGTCAGTTCGAGCAGCAGGTGCGGATCGTGGCGGGTCTGCCGCTGGGCTCGGTGGAACCGCGGATTGCGGGGGCTGTGATGGTCAACCTGCTGGGCTTCGAGGACTCCGGCAGCGACTACGCCGAGCTGCGTCGGAGCTTGATGGAGCTGGCTGGCAGCAGCCTGCACTGGTATGGCAAACGCCAGGCCCACCCGGGTCGAAAGCTGGGCCATCTCTGCCTGGTGCTGGAGTCGCGCACCCCGGCGGAGCGAGCCCTAGAGCTGGAGCGTCGGCTGGCTGAGGTGAGGGCGATCTGGCCCCTGCCTGGCGCTCCGGATCTTCTCGAATGCCCTTAGAGTTCTTGCGGACTGCTGTGTTGGTGACTGCCTTTCACAGTTTTCTGATCTGACTCCCTTTCGATATGGGTGGTCTTCAGCGACGGCAACGTAAACCGGCCTCGTAGCCGGAAACGAAGCCCCGCCCCTGACTTCCCTTCTGGTTCATCCAGGTCGAACACTGGGGCAAGACGGCACGGTGGTCCACCCCATTTCTCCTCCAATCGTCGCCCAGCTGTTCGGTGCGACTCCGCTCATTCACGCTCCGCCTCCCTGGGTCAACACCAAGGCCTGGGTACGCAGCCAGTACGGTCTCCGCCAAAGGATTTTGGCATTGTGGAGATAGTTCCATGCTGTCCATGACCACCTTTCAGCAGGCCTTCGAGCAGTTACTTAGCCGCGCCCCGGGGCCCGTGTTCCCCAGAGCCCGGGAGCTCTACCTGCGCAAATATCCGCTGGAGGCCGCCGGGGCCGATCGCTTTCGCACCTTCTTGTTGCGGGAGGAGATCCAGGAGGCGAGCGTAGGCGCCGTGCGGGTGCGGGCCCTGAGCTTCGCCCTGGTGCACTGGCAGGGGCCCCAGCTGGCGCCGGATGCCTACCTGACCTATCTGGCCGAGCGCTGGGAGCTTTGCCCCGACGACCTCACCCTGGAGAACGGCGGCTCCTGGTTCCGCGAGAGCGGAGCCTGGTGTCACTTCAGTGCGGCAGCGGTTAATGAGCGGGGTGCTCCCAGCACCTTGGTGGAGTCCTGAATCCAGCGCAGCTAGATCCCATCGGATTGTCCCTGCCGTCAGCGCGCGGTGGCCCCGCCCAAGGAACAGCCCTGCCAGCGCTTGAGATGCCGGTGAGGGCCTGCATCCTGGTTCAGCGGTCTGCCAACAGCTGATCGACCAGCTGTTGCAGATCTTCGCGCTCCCGGCCGGTGACCACGAACACCTCCTGAGCACTGGTGCCCCGCCGCGCCAGCAGTTTGAAGCCGCCGCTGATCGGGGTTGAAATCCGCAGACGCAGGCACGTGGAGCGACCCCGCACCCGGTTGATCACTGCCGGCGTCACCGTGTCGATGCCGTTTTGCTGGGCCAGGCGCCTGAGCAGCGGTATCAGGCCCTCGATGTAGGTGCTGTGGGTGATCACCACCCGTCCCATGGGTTCGCCTCAGGAGGTGAAGAACTCAATCCGGTTCCAGTGGCGCCATTGTCAGTCCTTCGGCCCCGAGCAGCTGGTGATACAGCTCCGCCTGTTCCTGGGGACCGCGCCAGACCGTGGCGGCACCCTCGGAATCGATGCGGTGGGCCAGGGTCCAGGCCTGATCAGGCTGCATCGCCGGCAGATGGCGCACCAGGCAGTCGACGACATGCTGGAAGGTGTTGACGTCATCGTCGAGCACGATCACCTGGAAGTTCGGGTACGGCTGGCGCAGGCGCTGCCGCTCCTGGACGGCTGTTGGGGATCCAGCAGGGGTTTCCGCCGATTCAGCAGGGGTTTCTCCCCGGCTGGCTGCATGGGTGACGGCCATCACATCGCGGACTGGTTCGCGACTGAAGCCTAGGTATCATGATCATGTTGTTCCCGGCTCACGTCACCGATGTTGATCACCCTCGGCTGGGCCTCCCTGGCGGCCATGTTCACGTTCTCGATCGCCATGGTGGTGTGGGGCCGCAACGGTGACAACTCTCTCGATTTCTGAGTTGCCGCTGAGCGTACCCACCGTCCTGGCCGCCATTGCCTCGCTGCTGCTGCTGTTCGTCAGCGGCGGGGTGATCTATCTCTCCATCGTGGAGTGGAGTGATCGTCGTCGTCGCAAGGCCCTGGAATCTCGATCCCGCTGACGCGCCATGTGGGCATGGCAACCTGCCCGGTTAGTCCATATCGACCATCCACTCAGGCGACATGAGACTGCTCAGTCCTTCCCTGCTGCGGCGATTCCAGAGTCCCCCCTGGCTCCGCTGGTCTGCCGCTGGCTCCGGCGGCGGGGGTGGCATCGAACCTCGCAGGCTGCCACTGCCGATCACGGCCACGGCCATCGCCCTGCTGCTGGCGCTTCCTCTGGCGGCGCTGCAACGGTTGCCCCGACCCCGGGCCCAGGGACTCGAGCAGTTGCTGGATGGGGTGACGCTGTTGCAGAGTTTCCCTGCTGCCCCGCAGCGTTCGGTGCCCGATCTCTGGCGCCAACGGCTCGGTGGCCGCCTGGCAGAACGGGCTTGGCAGCAACAGCGAGGCTATTGGTGGCAGCTCTGGGGTGAGCATGTCGATGCTGCGCCGATGCTGGCTCTGCCGGCGATCAGCCTGCCGGCTGCCACGATTGCCAAACTGCCTTCCCAGGCCATGCGCCTGGGGGATCTGGTGGTGGTGGCCCCTGATCCGCTGGCTCTGCAGATGCTGCGTGATGGGCTCAGGCCTCAGCAGCGGCGCAGTCGCGGGCTGCAGCGCCGCTGCCTCGAACGCCTGCAGAGCAGCCAGGCGGTGTTCTGGAATCCTGCCGCTATCGGCGTGATTGCCGGGCCGATGGCCCCCTTGCTGGCGCGCTTCCAGGATGGATGTCTGAGTATCGGGCTGGATGGAACGGGCGTGATCTGGTCTGGAGAGGCGGCGGCACTGGATGGGGGGCTGGACCGTCTGGCCACCCCTGTGAAGTTGGTCAATCCACCACGTCTTCTGCCCCTGCCGGCGGATCAACTGCTGGAGATCCAGGGCTCCTCGCTGGAACTGTTGCTGGAGGGTCTGTTGGCCCGCCAGATGATCCGTGATCCTCTCGCCAGTCGCTACGGGATCGATACAGACCGCCTGACGCTGCTGCGACAAGCTCCGTTCCAGTTGCGACTCAAACCGCTGGCCCAGGGCCCCTTTCAGGCCTCCCTTGAGTTGCAGCTATTGGTCGGTCAGAACAGAAGCTCCTGGCAAAGTCTGCTGGATCGCCTTGGCCGCTCGTTGCAGGCTCAAGGTCTGCACCAGAGGGATAGCGGGCCAACGGGCCCTGTCGCTGCCTTCGCAGGCAAGGCTGAGCCGCGCGCCCCAGCGCTGCCAGCGACCAGCGGGAGCAAGCCGCCCTCAGGCTCTGTTGCCATGGCCAGCGCCATTTGGACGAGGGATGACGCCGTCGTGCTCGGTGGCTGGCGCTGGCTCGCTGCAGGCGATGGCCAGGCGCAAATCCTGTTGTTCCTTGGTCCGGTACCCCAGGGGCCCCTGAGGCGGATCGGCGGATCCAATGATCCCTTGCCGACAGCTGCTGGGCTGCGGTTGCGCAGTCGACCCACTGCCCTCGCTGCTCTGGAGATGCTGCCGCCCGAATTGCCCGATCTGGTACGTCGCTCTGCTCAGCTGGAGTTCGAAGCCCAGTCCCTGGATCAGGGCAAGTCTTCCGCCCCGATCAGCCTGCTGTCGGGACGACTCCAGGTGTCTCGCTGACCTGTAGCCGTTCGCGCCGGCGGCGGTCGGCGGCCACGGTCTCCTCGAGCATTTCGACGGCCATGGCCAATTTCTCCAGGTTGGCGGCGTAGAGGTTGAGATCCTTGTCGAGCCGATCGCGCAGCAGACCCATGGCCTCGCCAAGATCGTGGGCGGATTTGCGCAGGGCCTTGGGATCCATGGCCTCTGCGCCACTGGCCCGCTCCAGCAAGCTCAACAGTCCCACGGCCATCAGACGTGAATAGTGGAAGTCGGGACGGCGGATGCTGGCCAGGGCCTGGGCCACCGGCGCCGGGGCCCCCTCCCCCTGACGTTCGATCCATTGCTGGACTGCATCAACGGAGTGATGGCCCATGGCTTCCATCGCTTGATCACGCTGCTGGCGCAGCTGGTTGGCGTCATATCCAGAAGAGCTGCACAGAGCCTCGAACAGGGGCAACCGCTGCTGGTCTGGGCGGTAGCCGCGGCTGAAGCCGTCGAACACCTGAACCAGGCCGGTGGCGAACAGGGGATCGGCCTGGAAGCTGCCCTGGCGGCTCAGCAGGTGCAGTTCCACCAGTAACTCATCGACCATGCGGCGATAGAGGGGACTGATCACATGGGGGAAGGCGCTGTGGAATGCACGCTTGCTGTCGGCAACGGTCAGGGCGTCGCTCACGCGGCTCGTCCATCAGGGTGAAGCGACCTTAGCGCTGCAGCCTGAACCCAGGACGCCATCTTCAGTAGGATTGTCCCAGTTGTCCTGTTTCAGCCCATGATTCCGATTGTCATCGAGGAGTCGGGTCGTGGTGAGAGGGCATTTGACATCTACTCGAGGTTGCTGCGCGAGCGGATCATTTTCCTGGGGGAGCCGGTGACGGCCGAATCATCCAATCGGGTTGTGGCTCAGCTCCTGTTCCTGGAGGCTGAGGATCCGGACAAGGATATTTTCCTCTACATCAACTCGCCCGGCGGCTCGGTCTACGACGGCCTGGGAATTTTCGACACCATGCAGCACATCAAGCCGGATGTGCAGACCGTCTGCGTCGGACTGGCAGCCAGCATGGGGGCTTTTCTGCTCTGCGCTGGTGCCAAGGGCAAGCGCAGCAGCCTCACCCATTCCCGCATCATGATTCACCAGCCACTCGGCGGTGCCCAGGGCCAGGCCAGCGATATCCGTATTCAGGCCGACGAAATCCTTTACCTCAAGGACAAGCTCAACCGGGAACTGGCCGAACGCACCTCCCAGCCGCTGGAGCGGATTCAGACCGACACCGATCGGGACTTCTTCATGTCCCCGGAGGAGGCCATTACCTACGGACTGATCGATAAGGTGATTGAAAAGCGCACTGTAAAGTCTGTTTGATCAGCTGAGCAGTTTCTGTAGCTCAGAGCACTGAGAGTGGCCGCTCCCTCACAATTGAGATCAGCCATCCCATTTGTTGTGTCGGCCATCTGCACAGATGGCCTTTTTCATGGCCTAGCTGTTCATCGTTGTGCAATCAACTTGGTGGTTCTTTGATTGCTCTCAACTGGCTGATCCCATAAAAAAGCCCGCTGCAAGCGGGCTTAGACTGAACTTGAATGCAAAATAAATTCAGATCGGATCGATGCTGAAGAAACCCGGGGATAATCTGTAGTGCTCAGACGGTTTGAGCAGGCAACTTCGCCTCTGCGGTGGGGCCACTGAGAATCGGGCTGAAGCGTTCTTTCTCCGGCACATCGGTGAACTCGGAAACCACAGTGCGGAATTCTTCACCATCGATGGTTTCTTTTTCGATCAGCAGGTCGACCAAGCGATCGATGCAGCCGCGGTTTGCGGCCACGAGCTTGACTGTGTCGACATAACAGGTCTGCACGATCTGGCGAACCGCATCATCGACACGGCTGGCCAGGGCGTCGGAGCCATCGCTGCGGGTCATCAGATCACGTCCCAGAAAGACTTCCTGGTTGCCGGCATCAAGAGAGAACTGACCGATCGAGCTCATGCCGAATCTGGTGACCATCTGGCGGGCAATCGAGGCAACCTGCTGGATGTCGCCACCAGCACCCGTGGTGACCTCCGAGTGACCAAAAACCACGTCTTCAGCGGCCCTGCCGCCAAGGGCTCCCATGATCCGGGCCCGCAACTGGGCCCGGCTGACCAGCATCTGCTCTTCATCTGGTGCGAACCAGGTAAGACCCTGGGCCTGACCGCGGGGGATCAAGGTGACCTTCTGGACCGGGTCGTGGTCCTTGATCAGGGTGCCGACAATGGCGTGGCCGACTTCGTGGTAGGCGATCAGACGTTTGCTGCGGCCATCGGTAAGCGGCTTGCCCTCCATGCCGGCGATCACTCGGTCCACCGCAGCATCGATCTCAGCCAGACTGATCGAATCACGCCGGCGACGGGCCGTAAGGATCGCGGCTTCATTGAGCAGATTAGCCAGATCGGCGCCAGTGAAACCGGGGGTGCGACGGGCGATCGCCTCAAGTGAAACGCCCTCAGCCAGCTTTTTGTTGCGAGAATGCACTTCCAGAATCGAAAGCCGACCTTTGATGTCCGGCGCATCGACCTGGACCTGGCGATCGAATCGGCCCGGACGCGTCAGAGCGGAATCGAGCACATCGGGGCGATTGGTGGCAGCAATAATGATGATGCCGGTGTTGCCCTCGAAGCCGTCCATTTCGGTCAGCAACTGGTTGAGGGTCTGCTCCCGTTCGTCGTTGCCGCCGCCGATGCCAGCACCGCGCTGGCGACCAACTGCATCGATCTCATCAATGAAGATCAGGCAGGGGCTGTTCTCCTTGGCCCGCTTGAACAGATCGCGCACACGGCTGGCCCCGACGCCAACGAACATCTCGACAAACTCAGAGCCTGAGAGCGAGAAGAACGGCACGCCGGCTTCACCGGCAATCGCTTTGGCGAGAAGGGTCTTGCCGGTGCCTGGGGGGCCCACGAGCAGCACACCCTTGGGGATACGGGCGCCGACGGAGGTGAAACGTTCCGGAGTCTTCAGAAAGGTGACGACCTCTTCGAGATCCTGTTTGGCTTCTTCGACGCCGGCGACGTCATCGAACATGACCCCTGTTTCGGCTTCCATGGCGAAGCGGGCCTTGGTCTTGCCGAACTGCATGGCCTGACCGGGGCCGCCAGGCATGCCATTGGAGCGGCGTGCCAGCAGAACCAGGGAGCCAATCAGCAGGGCCGGGAAGAGCAGGTTGCCAAGCAGACCGATGGCGGGAGGAGTGGTCTTGGGCGGGTGGATGTCAAAACTGATGCCCTGATCCTTGAGCTTGTTGATCAGTTCAGGGGCAAGGCCAGGCAGATCGACACGTAGACGCTGAACTCGGTTGTCGAGATCAGGATCAACCGCCTCGATCACCGCGGTGCGACCGCCATCAAAGATATCGACCGCTGTGACCCTGCCCGCATCGACGTAATCGAGAAAGCGGCCGTAGCTCATGCGGGCCACTGCTGCATTACGGGGAGCCACCGTCGGACCGCTGGGAGTGAGCTTGTTTGGTCCGGCCCCGAGCAGTTGCCAACCCAGAAACAGCGCCACTCCGATTGGCAGCAGCCAAAGAGCAAGGAGTCGCCAGCGCTGATTCATGGTGGGGAGAGCTTGTTGAACAACCGTAACGTCAAGCGTCTTGGGATCGTGACGGCCCAAGAATCTCCAGTTTGCCTCAGCAGCGGCCCTGAGCTCAGCCGGCCTTCAGCCAGGGTCTGAGTTCCGGGCCACTGGTCTGGGTTTCGAGAACGGCAGCGCTGGCCAGGCTGAGGTGGGGCTCAACGAGCAACTCTTCAACGGAAAGGCACTCCACCAAGTCGGCACCCCCGAGACCGTGTGTCCAGATTTCGACCTGGCTGAGGGCCGGGCACTGGAAGCTGAGCAGCTCAAACGGAAACACCACGCGCTCCAGGTAGAAGCACTCGGGCCCACAACAGCGGACGATCACCATGCGATCGGTGGCGTTGCGGTAGCCACAGTCCAAAAACGCCTGCTGCTCCAAGTTTCGAGACGAAGACAAGACTTTTTGATTTACCCACCGACGGAGGCTTTGCGATGGTGACCATGGTCACGGTTTAAGGTTTTTAAGGGTTTTTTCTGTTTGTGCCCAGCGTGCGCCTGGAGACAGGCGAGCTCCTCACAGGCTGCGCAGGGCTGCGATCGGGTCCAGTCTGGAGGCCCTACGGGCCGGCACCACGCCGAAGAACAGGCCTATCGAGCCCGACAGCAGCACGGTGCCCACCACGGTTCCTGTCGCGATGCTGGCGGGCAAGGGGGTGAAGGCGGCCAACAGGGCAATGGCGCTGATGCCCATACCACTGCCGATCACCCCGCCCAGGCTGGCCAGGACCAGGGATTCCACCAGGAACTGCAGCAACACATCGCTGCTGCGGGCCCCGAGGGCTTTGCGCAGACCGATCTCCTCGGTGCGCTCACTCACCGAGACCAACATGATGTTCATGATGCCGATGCCTCCCACCAGCAGGGAGATGGCCCCGATCGCCGCCAGCATCAGGGTCAGGCCACCGGTGATGGTGCCGACAATCGTCTGGGCATCCTTCTGGGATCGCACCGAGAAGTCGTCATCCCGCAGGATGCGATGGCGCTGACGCAGCAGATTGGTGATCTGAAAATCGGCGGCACCGGTGCTCTGTTCGTCCCGGGCCTCGATACTGATGAAGCTGAGGGTGATGCCGTAGGTGGGATCGCGCCCGCTGAGCCGGCTCACCATCGTGTTGAGCGGGATATAAGCCACCTCATCCTGATTGGAGCCGAACACCGCCCCTTTGGGGGCCATCACGCCGATCACCTCGAAAGACTGGTCGCGGATGCGCACCTGACGGCCGATCGCAGTGCCGGTGGGCATCAGCTTGTCGCGCAGGTCGGGGCCGATCACGGCCACAGTGCGTGCCCCCTTGAGGTCGGCATCGCTTAGAAACCGCCCTTGCGCCACCTCGAAATTGCGGACCGGCAGGAAGTCGGGTGTGACGCCGGTGATCGTGGCCGTGGCCGCCAGGGAGCCAGCCTGCACCACATCACTGAGAGTAATTTGAGGTGCCACCCGGCGGACACTTGGCACCTGCTGGGCAATCGCCTCGGCATCTTCGAGCACCAGGGTCTTGGGCAACTCGATCCCCTGGCGGCGCGTGTCATTGCGGCCGGGCACGATGAATAGCACGTTGGCACCCAGGGTGCTGAGCTGACTTTCAGCGAGGTTCTGGGCTCCCCGTCCCACTCCCACCAGGGTGATCACCGAGGCATTGCCGATGACGATGCCGAGCATGGTCAGCAGGCTGCGCAGCTTGTTGGCCTTGAGGGTGCTGAACGCCATGCCCACGGTTTCCCGTATGGGCAGTTTGGGGGCCATCGAAGGGGATAACTGAACTGAAGGAAAGTCTGGCGTGCCAGTGACACAGGTTGCAAGCCAACTGAAGCTCTGAAGGGTTCTCAGCAGCTGGGAAGGCGATAGACGCTCAAAATGCCGAAGTGCTGCCCAGTTCCATCGGGCTGAGGGCGCCGCGATGCACCAAGCCCTCCTGGATCGACAGGGTGACGATCTCTCCCTGGCGCAGGGCTGTGGTGGCATTGCCCACGCCCACGATCACCGGAATGCCCAGCTTCTGGCAGAGCAGGGCGGCGTGACTCCCGGCTCCGCCCATTTCACAGATCACGCCGCGGCTGCGGCCGATGGCGCCCCCATAGGCATCGCTGGTTTCGCTCAGCACCAGGATTTCTCCATCCTGCAAGCGGTCTGCCTCCTCGGGGCTGCAGGCCAGCCGCACACGACCGTTGATCGAGCCGCTTCCCAGCCCTAGCCCCTTGCCGAGCACCGCAGAGACCAGACCGACCCGCACCAGGTCGGTGGAGCCACTGACCCCTTCCAGGGTCCCCTGGGTCTGAACCACCAGATCTCCCTCCTGCAACAGACCCTTCTCCTGGCCGACGCCCATGGCGACGTTGAAGGTGCTGCCGCTGTTGATCTGTTCGGCGATCAACAGGGGCGTCACGCCCCAGACCAGCTGCAGCTGACGGGCGACGCACACATCGCTCGTGATCGCCAGGATCGGCGTGCTGGGCCTGAACTTGCTGACGTTACGCGCTGTCGAGCCGCTCTTGGTGAGCGGCAGGATCGCCGCCGCGTTGAGCTGGCGCGCAATGCTGCTGACCGCCTGGCAGATCGCGTTGGGGATGCTGGTAGCCATGTGGCTGTCCAGCACCTTCTGGGGATAATCGCGCTCGATCCTGCGGGCGATCTGGGCCATGGTCGCCACCGCTTCCACCGGAAAGTCGCCGACGGCGGTTTCGTTGGAGAGCATCACCGCATCGGTGCCATCAAGGATGGCGTTGGCCACATCGCTGACCTCGGCCCGGGTGGGCCTGGGGCAGGAGGCCATCGAATCGAGCATCTGGGTGGCCGTGATGATCGGGATCCCAAGGCTGTTGGCCTTGCGGATCAGTTCCTTCTGCAGCAGCGGCACCTCTTCCGCCGGCATCTCGACGCCCAGGTCGCCGCGGGCGACCATGACGCCATCGCAGAGAGGCAGGATGGCATCGATCGAATCGATGGCCTCAAACTTCTCGATCTTGGCCACCACTGGCGTGGTGTGGCCATGGGAACGGATCAGTTCGCGAATCTCCAACATGTCGGCGGGATTGCGCACGAAACTGAGGGCTACCCAGTCGACGCCTTGAGCCAGACCGAACGCCAGATCAATGCGGTCCTTGTCGGTCAGGGCACGGATCGAGAGCTGTACGTCCGGGAAATTGACCCCCTTGTTGTTGGAGAGCACACCGCCGACAGTTACCTCACAGTGCAGGGTTTGCTGGGGACGATCCACCTTGCGGACCACCATCTCGACCCGACCATCATCGAGAAGGATGCGGCTGCCGGCGGTGACTTCATCAGCCAGGCGTGCATAGGTGACCGTGGCGATCTCCTGGGTGCAGCTCACATCGCGGGAGGTGAGGGTGAAGCTGTCGCCGTTGGCCAGGGTGATCGGACCACCGGCGAAGCGACCCAGCCGGATCTTGGGACCCTGGAGATCCTGGAGGATGCCGATGTTCACCCCCAGCTCTGCGGCAACCTGGCGGATCGTGACAATGCGGGCGGCATGCTCGCTGTGGTCGCCGTGGGAAAAGTTGAGGCGGAAGGTTGTCGCTCCGGCCTCGATCAGGCGCCGCAACACTTCGGGGGACTCAGTGGCTGGGCCGATGGTGGCAACGATCTTGGTGCGACGCATGGGATCGTGCCTGCCTTCAGGCTTGGAGACTCAAGCCGGAAACTACCATCCGGCCTCGACATGAACCCGCTTGACATGGACCTCCGCACCTATCAAGAGCGATCCCGCCAGACAGCCCTCTATCCCCAGGTGGGCTCCAATCCCATCTATCCCACCCTGGGGCTCTGCGGCGAGTCGGGCGAGGTGGCCGACAAGATCAAGAAAGTGCTGCGGGATCGCGGCGGTGTCTTCGATGACCAGATCCGTGATGACCTGCTGCTGGAACTGGGGGATGTGCTCTGGTCCGTCGCCCAGCTCGCCAGCGAGCTCGGGCTTGATCTCGAGGACATCGCCGCCGCCAACCTGGCCAAGCTCTCCAGCCGCGCCGCCCGTAACGTGATCGGAGGCAGTGGAGATCGCCGTTGATGCGCAGAAGCGATCAGACCGCCGGGGCTGCCCCAGGCTGGCGGCTGAGCTGGGGTGGTCTGCTGCCGGAGCGGATCGGCAGCCTGCTGCTGGCTATGGCTCTGGGTGGGTTGCTGCTGCTGCTGAGTCCAGCTCCCGCCCTGGCGACCGAACTAGAGGTCAGCAAGGTGCGGCTGGAGCGCTGTCCGGCCGATGACATCGGCAGCCAGCCCGATCTCAGCCGGCCTGCGGGGGCCAGTTGCTATGCCCTGCGCGGTGTAGTGGACAACCCCACGCGCCGGGCGGTGATCGACACCGATGTCTTCGCCCAGATCCTCGTGGCCAGCGGCGAACCGGTGCTGCCGAATCGCACCCGGGGCGGCTCGATCGGGGACATCCCTCCGGGTCGTTCCGGCTTTGCCCTGAGGCTGGCGGTACCGGCGGGAACACCCGGCCCGTTCACAGTCAGCCATGCCAAGGCCCGTGGATTCTCGGCGCCGGTGCGCACCCGGGTGGCGGAGGGAGAGGAGCTTCTGCCCCTTGAGCAGGGACTGGCGCTCCAGTAAGGACCTCCGGGCTGGTCCGCTGCCCCCTCAACGCTCTGGCTGAGCGACGCAGCTCGGCAGAGCTGTCTGATCTGTCCTTGAGGGGCTTGCTCGATTTCGG